>CAYNED010000083.1:0-10224 GCA_964396135.1 uncultured Neorhizobium sp. | reverse complement strand
AAGCCGCCGTATCGACAACCAGCTGCGCGGCCGCTCGGGCCGTCAGGGCGACCCCGGCCGCTCCAAGTTCTACCTGTCGCTGCAGGACGACCTGATGCGCATCTTCGGTACTGACCGGATGGATGGGATGCTGCAGAAGCTGGGCCTGAAGGAAGGCGAAGCAATTGTTCACCCATGGATCAACAAGGCGCTGGAACGGGCCCAGAAGAAGGTTGAAGCCCGCAACTTCGACATTCGCAAGAACCTTCTGAAATACGACGACGTTACCAATGATCAGCGTAAGGTGATCTTCGAGCAGCGCATCGAACTGATGGACGCCGATGCGGAAGCAGTCGGCGAGATCGTGACCGACATGCGCAACGAGGTCATCGAGGTGATGGTCGCCAAGCACATCCCCGAGCGCGCCTATGCCGAACAGTGGGATGTCGCGGGTCTCAAGGCTGACGCAGAACGCCTGCTCAACCTGGACCTGCCGGTTGAGGAATGGGTCAAGGAAGAGGGTATCGGCGAGGAGGATATCTCCGAGCGGATCACCGCGGCGGCCGATCAGGCGACCTCAGACCGTCGCGAGCGTTTCGGTCCCGAGGTAATGGACTACGTGCAGCGTTCGGTCGTCCTCCAGACGCTCGATCACCTGTGGCGCGAGCACATCGTCAACCTCGACCATCTGCGTTCCGTGGTTGGGTTCCGCGGTTACGCCCAGCGCGATCCGCTACAGGAATACAAGGCGGAAGCCTTCGAGCTTTTCCAGGCGCTTCTGGCCAATCTCCGCGAGAACGTGACCGCCCAGATGATGCGGGTGGAGCTGGTGCGCGACCAGCCGGCGCCAGAGCCGCTACCGGCCATGGAACCTCACCACCTCGATCCGAACACTGGCGACGATGATTTTGCCGGTGGCAATGATTCCGGACTGCTGGTGGCGCCCGACGATCGCGATCCGACCGATCCGCAAACCTGGGGCAAGGTGGGCCGAAACGAAGCCTGCCCCTGCGGTTCCGGCAAGAAGTACAAGCACTGCCACGGCGCCTTCGAGCAAGCCTGAAGGCTGAACATGACCTTCCTGATAATGCCGCCTCCGGGCGGCATTTTTTGTTCTCGCGATACCGCCTGCACCTGTGGAAACTCCACCCTGTCGTAGGGATTGTTAACCCTGCCGTGGCAAGACTGCAGAGCGTTTGCGTTCAATGCGAGTATTGCGTGCCGATCATGGCGGTCATCGAAACAGCGGAACGGTTGCTGCCGAACGGCCTGCGCAGGCGGCTGAAGCCTCGGCTTGACAGGCTGTCGGCCGAGATCGCCAACAATGGCGAAACGACGCGCGCCCAAGGGCAGGCTTTGATCGCCTTCCTCATCCGCGTCTTCAGCGCCGCCATCGCGTTCGTGTCACAGATCGTTCTCGCCCGGCTGATGGGAGAATTCGAGTATGGCATCTTCGCCTTCGTCTGGGTTCTCGTTGTGGTAACCGGCAGCCTTACCTGCCTTGGCTTCAATTCGTCAGTCATACGCTTCCTGCCGCAGCACCGGTCCTCCGGTGATCTGGCGGCGGCTCGTGGGCTTTTGGTTGCCGCACGCGTCTTCACGCTCCTATGTGCAACCGTCGTTGCAGCAGCGGGCTTGGCCTTCCTGCACTTCTACGGCAGTCTGTTCGAAAGCTATTGGCTGGTACCGCTCTTCCTCGCCCTGGTCACACTGCCAATGATCGGGTTGGGTGACGTGCTGGACGGCACCGCTCGGGCAAACGGCTGGACGGTCACAGCACTGAGCCCAACCTTCCTTATCCGCCCGACGCTGGTTCTCCTCTTTATGGTCGCCGCCGTCTCCCTGGATGCGCCAGACACGGCCGTCACCGCCATGCAGGCAGCGCTGGTGGCGACCTATATCACCACGCTATTCCAGTACTGGCGGCTGCGCCGCCGACTGCGGCGAACTTATGGGAAAGGCAAGCTGCGGCTGGAATCGGCTGCCTGGCTCACATATTCCCTGCCGATCTTCCTCATCGACGGTGTTGGCTTCTTGCTGAGCAATGCCGATGTTGTCGTGGTCGGCTTCTACCTGCCGCCGGACCAGGTCGGCATCTATTTCGCCGCAACCAAGATCATCGCGCTCGTTCAGTTTGTTGCGTTTGCAATGAGAGCGGCGGCAGGGCCTCGCTTCGCCACCCTGCTTGCAACCAATGACCGGCAAGAACTGGCCCGGTTCGCGGGACAGGTGTCACAATGGAGCTTCTGGCCCTCGCTCGCTATAGGCGTTGCGCTGATGCTGATCGGCCAGCAGTTGCTTGCACTCTTTGGTCCCGGCTTTACCCAAGGCTACTGGCTCCTGCCTATCCTGTTTGCCGGCATACTCGCCAAAGCGCTCATCGGGCCTGGCGAGATGTTGCTCAGCATGGGTGGGCGCGAGCGGCTCTGCGTCTTGATCTACGCAGTGGTACTCCTTGGCGCGATCGCTGCAAACATCATCCTAATCCCGCGTTTCGGTCTAGCCGGCGCGGCAATCGCTACCTCCTCCGCCATGGCAATCGAAGCACTGCTGCTGCACATTGCCTTGCGACGCACGCTCGGCATTGTGCTGTTTGCACTCGCCCGGCCGCAGATTTCCACGCCCAGCAAGGCCGCATGACGATGGCGCAACCTCCCTTCAGCCCCGGTTTCGAGCCCACATCAAGCGAGGTCTGGCCACAGCCTCTCGCACCGGCATGGCGGAAGGACCGGCCCGACCCCGATACACATGTCGCGATCGGTCGTCCGGGCCGGGAGCTCTGCCTGTACCCGGCCTCCTTCGGTTACGAAATGCAGCAGGAACTGGAGTTCCTCACCAACCGCGCCATGGAAGCCAATATCTTCTTCAGCGCCCGGCTTTTGGCACCTGCCATGCCTCGCATCGATGACAAGCAGGTGCGGTTCGCGCTGATCCGGGACGAAGAGGGTGATCACAGCCGCATGCGCCTGCTGATGCCGTTCACAGTGGAAAAGCCCGGGTTTTCCATCGGACCGTCGATCATGCGGGCTTGGGCCAATCCCTTCGGACCGCTTGGCACGCCCCTGGTGGATGCGGAGGGAGCCGCCGAAACCCTCGACAACCTGCTGGAGGCGCTCGGTAGTCCGCAGGCGCGTCTCCCCGGTGTCCTCGTGCTGCCTGACATCCGGCTGAATGGGCGGTTTGCGCAATTGATCCGGGCGGTGGCCGTGTCGCGAGATCTGCCCGTCACGGTGACGCACCGAATGCAACGGCCGATGCTCGAAAGCGATAAGCCAGCAGAAACCTATCTGAGGGATGCGATCTCTTCCCACCACTATCGCGAAATGCGCCGACAGTGGCGCCAGCTCTCGGCAAAAGGTGACCTTGAGTACAGGGTAGCGCGGCAACCGGAAGAGGTTCGCCTGAAGATGGAAGAGTTCCTGGCCTTGGAAGCAACGGGCTGGAAGGGCCGCAAGCGGTCAGCCTTGATCAATGATCGATACCGTGCGGCTTTCGCACGCGAGGCGATCACCAACCTGGCGGAGATCGATGCGGTCCGCGTCCATACGGTCGAGTTCGAGGGCAAGACGATAGCGTCACTCCTCGTCTTCCTCATGGCCGGCGAAGCCTATACCTGGAAGACCGCCTTCGACGAAACCTTCAGCCGCTATTCCCCGGGCAAACTGCTGATGATGAAGCTCACTGAATGGCACCTGGATGATGCAAACATCCTGCGCACGGACTCCTGTGCGGTACCCGATCACCCGATCGTCGGCCGGTTCTGGAAGGAACGCGAGGAAATGGGGACGCTTCTCGTCGGTCTCTCCCGCAACGGCGACCGCGACGTGCGGCAGGCGTCAGCGCAGCTTCACATGTACAACAGCACCCGCAACATGGCACGGCTGCTGCGGCAGAAGATCATGGGGATGGCGCGAAAGCCGGAATAGGCGGCGATCGTCTATTCCGCGGCCGCAATCTGACGAAGCATCCGCCGGATGACCTTGCCGCTGGTGGTCAGCGGCAGTTCGTCGACGAAGGCGATCTCTCGCGGGTATTCGTGCATCGAAAGCCGGTTCTTTACCCAATCTCGCAGTTCGGATGCGAGCACCTCGCTCGGCGCGTGCCCGTCCACCAGCACGACGAACGCCTTGACGATCTCCGTGCGTAGTGCGTCAGGCTTGCCAACCACAGCCGCGAGGCGAACGGCAGGGTGGCCGCTGAGACAGTCTTCGATCTCGCTGGGCCCGATGCGGTAACCGGAGGAGGTGATGACGTCGTCATCGCGACCGACAAATTCGACATAGCCCTGCTCGTCCCGGCGCCCTAGGTCGCATGTCAGGAGCCAGCCATTGCTGAATTTTCCCGCCGTTGCCTCCGGCTCGTTCCAATAGCCAAGGAACATGACGGGATCTGGCGCTCGTATCGCGATCTGCCCAAGCGATCCAACCGGCACCTCATGCCCGTTCTCGTCGACCGTCGTCACCCGGTGCCCGGGCACCGACCGCCCAATCGCTCCCGGGCGCGAGACCCCCAAAGCAGAAGAGGAGCCGAGGACGAAGTTGCACTCCGTCTGGCCGAAGAGTTCGTTGACCGTGATCCCCAGCGCCTCCTGCGCCCACTCATAGGTATCGCGTCCGAGCGCCTCCCCGGCCGAAGTCACGCTGCGCAGATTGAGGGAATACCTTTCGCGCCCGATTCCGGCCGACTTGAGGAGGCGTAGCGCGGTGGGCGGAATGAAGGCATTGCGGACCTGCATCTCTGACATGATGCGAAACGCCATATGGGCGTCGAACTTCTGCGCCGGCGAGGAGACGACCGGAATGCCGAGCAGCAGCGATGGCAAAAGCACGTTGAGCAGGCCGCCGGCCCAGGCCCAGTCGGCAGGCGTCCAAATGCGGTCGCCCGGCTGCGGCGCGAGATCATGTCCCATCTGGAACCCTGGAACATGGCCGGCCAAAACCAGATGGCCATGTAGAGCAGCTTTCGGCGGACCGGTGGTTCCCGAGGTGAATATCATCAGGGCAGGATCATCGGGGGCCGTGGAGACAGTTTGATGCACCGCTGGATATCGAGCGATCAGTTCGTGGAGCCGAAGCATCCCTGGTGCCACGGGCACATCCTCGGTGACGATGACATGGCGCATGTTCGGCAGGTGCGGCAAGATCTCCTGCAAACGAGACAGCCCAAAGCTGTTGGTGATGACGGCCGCCGCGCCTGCTGCCTTTAGTCGATACTCCAGCGCCTCCGGGCCAAAGAGAAGCGCCAGCGGCAATGCAATAGCCCCGATCTTGTAAATCGCGACATGAGAAATGACCGTATCGAAGCCCTGAGGCAGAAGGAGCGCCACCCGATCGCCACGCCCAACTCCCAGATCCTCCAGAGCATTCGCGAGCGAAGCAGATCGCCCGGACAGTTCACCATAGGTCATGGCGGCATGACGGGCATGGGGATCAAAGTGCTGCAGGCAGACCCGCTCCGGCTCGCGGAGGGCCCAAGTGTCGCAGACCATGTGTCCAATGTTGAAGGACGCAGGGATCTGCCATTCGAAGTCGCGGAAGATCTCGTCGTAGGATGGTCGGGAGGGAAGCAGCATGGCCTTCTTTGCTTGCGGCAGTCGGCATCTGCTATCATTCGGAGATCTGCCCCACAAGGAGCAGCCGCAGCCGCTCTGGACCCTTGCATGCTCTGTTAGCGTGCGGCCTATGCGATCTCTGACTCACAAGCTGACCTTCGCGGGTAGCCGACGTTTCAACTTGCGCGCCGGCTTGAGGACATGATAGAGGCGTTTTTCATACCTCCGTGCCCCGTTGGCGGAATTGGTAGACGCGCCTGACTCAAAATCAGGTTCCGAGAGGAGTGCTGGTTCGATTCCGGCACGGGGCACCATCTCATCAGTTCCAGCCTGAACGACCAACGCATTTCGCCGCAAGCTGCAAGCTGCAGTCTCGTCGTTTACAGGCAGCCTCCGTCTGCTTAAAGGAAGCCTCGGCAGAACCGTGCCTGCAGGAGATGAAGATGGCCCCCGCTCTTTCCACCGCCGCCTCAAGAACCTATGCCGTCTACGCCGCGGCCGTGACCCTTGGCATGACAGCGACCGTGGGCGGCGCTCTGGCGTTTCAGCATCTCGGCGGGTATATCCCGTGTGCGCTTTGCCTGTTGCAGCGCGATCCCTACTATTACGGCATCCCCGTCGGAATCGCCGCCATTCTCGCAGCCTTCTTCCGGCTTCCAGCATGGGTTGTGCGCAGCCTGCTCGCGATCGTCGGCATCCTCATGCTGGTCGGGGCAGGTATGGGGGTCTACCATTCGGGCGTCGAATGGGGGTTCTGGGAAGGCCCCGCCACCTGTGCGACCAGCGTTACGGGCGTGGCTACCAATGCCGGCAGCCTCCTGGATGACCTGAACGCATTTCATGGGCCTTCCTGCACGCAAGCTTCGCTGCGCGTGCTCGGCCTGTCCTTTGCGGGCTGGAACGTCATTGCGAGCATTCTTCTGGCGTCACTAGCCTTCGCCGGAGCCGCCAGAAAAGACGCTTAGGGCTGCAGCTCCGTATCCCAGTAGAGATAGTCCATCCAGCTTTCGTGCAGGTAGTTCGGCGGGAAGAGCCGACCGTTGTTGTGCAAATCCTGCACCGTCGGCTGGAACGGCTTCTGGTGGGGGAACATGGCCGCCTGCTTCGGCAGCTTGCTGCCCTTGCGCAAGTTGCAGGGCGAGCAGGCTGCAACAACGTTCTCCCAGGTCGTCTGGCCGCCATGGGCCCGGGGGATAACGTGATCAAAAGTCAACTCGTCATGGGCGCCGCAATATTGGCATTCGAAGCGGTCGCGCAAGAAAACGTTGAAGCGTGTGAAGGCGGGGTGACGCGTCGGCTGGACATAGGTCTTCAGGCTCACAACGCTTGGCAATCGCATGGAAAAGCTCGGTGACGACACCGAATGCTCGTACTCGGCGATGATGTTGACCCGGTCAAGGAAGACGGCCTTGATCGCGTCCTGCCAGGACCACAGCGACAAGGGATAATAACTCAGCGGCCTGTAGTCGGCGTTCAGCACGAGCGCCGGCAAGGACTGGGGAGAGACTGCAATCGTCAAGGGCACTCCTTACCGATTCGGCATCTGCAGCTTTATATTAAGACCGATGCCACAGAATTGTGAAGCGACATTAACAGTTAGAAGCGAATCGCACGGGGGCAAGCGGCGAAACGTCCTTGTGCAAGCCTGCTGAATAATAGGACCAGAAGAGACGGGCGGCGACCGACCGCCAGGGCGCCCAAGCCGCTGACATGGCGGCTACCGCAGGCGCCGCCGGCCGTTCGGGAAGTTCGAAAGCGCGCGCCAACGAAGCCTGCAGGGCGACGTCCCCGGTGGGAAACACATCGGCATGGCCGCCGCAGAACATCAGATACACTTCCGCAGTCCAGGGACCGATGCCCGGAAGAGACGTGAGTTCTCTCATGGCCGCAGCCGGATCACCCTGGCAGAGGGCATCCAGATCCAGACCGTGCTGCATCACCGCGTCCGCCAGATTGGTGAGCGTGGCGATCTTTGCTCGAGAAAGCCCGAAGCGCCCGACCACTTCCGGCGGCTGGGCAAGCCAGTCTTGCGCCGTGACCGGACCGGCAGCCAAAATGCGGTCCCAGATGGCGGCGGCGCTTGCCTTGGAGATCATCTGCGAAACGATGATGAACGCGAGGCCCGCAAATCCCGGCTCCGCCAGCCTGAGCGGCAGCGGTCCCGCTGCAGCCGCCACCGTAAGCAGCCGCGGATCAACAGTCACCAGGTGCTGCAGTCCCTCCCGAAGGTCCTCCTCGTTGCAGATCAGCCGCATATCGTCTCCGGTGGCCGTGGGCGATAAACCATGTCAGAAGAAAGCATGGGAACAACATCCGGTCAAAGCCCCGTTTTCCGCTTCGCCCCTAGCCCCAACGGCGCACTGCATCTGGGCCACGCGCTGTCGGCAATTCTCAATCATGACATAGCGACCGATGCTGGGGGACGGTTTCTTCTGAGGATGGAAGACATCGACCTTGCTCGCTGTACCCCGGATCATGAGGCGGCCATCTATGACGATCTCACCTGGCTCGGACTGGAGTGGGAAAGGCCTGTGCGCCGCCAATCGCAACATTTCGAGAACTATGGCGCAGCACTGGAGCGGTTGAAGGAGATGGGGCTGGTCTATCCCTCCTTCCTGACCCGCGGTGAGGTGAAAGCGGCGGTGGCCACTGTGGAGAGGCAAGGGCAACCATGGCCGCGCGATCCAGACGGAACGCCGCTGTATCCGGGTCTCGACCGGCAAAGGGATGACGCGGAACGTGAGTGCTTGATTGCCGAAGGAAAGCGACACGCCTGGCGGCTCGACATGGAAAAGGCACTCTCTTACCTCCGCGGGCCACTGACCTGGCGAGAGACCGGTCAAGGAGCCGAACGGCACGTGAAGGCAGACCCTTCAGCCTGGGGTGACGTCATCCTGTCGCGTTCGGATGCTCCTTCGAGCTACCACCTGTCGGTGACGGTCGATGACGCCCTTCAAGGCATCACCCACGTCGTTCGCGGCATGGACCTTTTCCACGCAACCTCTGTTCATCGGCTGCTTCAGGAACTGCTCGGGCTGCCGGCGCCGATCTACCACCATCACCGGCTTGTCGTCGGACCGGATGGACGCAAGCTTTCCAAAAGCGAGAAATCCACCGGACTGGCGGCACTTCGTGAGGCAGGCGCCTCACCGGCCGAGATCAGACGTCGGATCGGGCTCTGAGGCATCCTTGATCCGGCTGGCATGGCGATTGTTGCGCTTGCGCCGAGCATGGACCACCACCGAGTAAACCCGATACTTCATCAGTGCTGCGTTGATCTCAGCTCCGAGCATGAAGATCACGCCCACCATGTAAAGAAAGACCAGCACGATCATCACCGAGGCCAGACCCGCATAAGTCGCTGCGTAATTGGCGAAGGTGGCGAGGTAGGAGGCAAAGATCAGAGCGCCGATGGTCCACAAGACCAACGTGACGACCACGCCTGGCAGGACGTCGATGATACGACGCTGGCCGTCGGGCAGCCATTTGTGCGACAGGATCAGCCCTGCCATCAGCACCAGCACCGTCCCGTACAGCCCCCAATCGGACGCCGCGCGGAGCAGATCCTCCAGCCAGGGGAAGTAGCGCTCTGCAAACCGTAGCGCCACCGGCACGGCCACCAGCAAGGTGCTGATAACGGCAAAGATGATCACCGCGGCAATGACAAACGCGAGGCTGGCAAGGCGCGTGATGTACCAGGCTCGGGTTTCGCTGACCCGGTAGGCGCGATTGAGCGAGATCCGCAATGCCTCCACCCCATTGGAGGCGAAATATGCCGCCGCCAGAACCGAAAGCGTCAAGAGGCCGCCCCGCGGGATGGTCAGCACCTGCTGCACTTCACGCGACAAGGGCTCGGCGATATCCTCCGGCCAGGTATCGAAAAGAAGATGGACCGCCGTGTCGGAAAAGCTGTCGGCACCGAGGAACCCGGCCAGGGCTGTCCCGAAGATCAGGAAAGGAAAGAGCGCGAGAAGACCGGAAAGCGCCACATGGCTTGCAAGCGCCCAGCCGTCATCCTCGTTAAAGTGGCAATAGGCATCCCAGGCGACCTTGTAGGCCAGACCGAGTCCGCGGATCCTGCTGCTTTTTTCGGCCAAGGTCGGCTCCGTTGTCACTGCTCCCGAAATATGGGATGCACTGCCCCCTTGTACAGGGACCAATGATGCCGCACCGCAAATCCATCATCGTCACAGGCTGCTCTTCCGGTATCGGCGCACATTGCGCGCGCAGGCTGGAGGCGGATGGATGGCGCGTGTTCGGCACCGTTCGCAAGGCGCAGGATCTGGCGCCGCTGGAGGCGGACGGCATCGACGCGTTGCTGATGGACTACACGGAGCGATCAACGATCGATGATCTTGTCGAGACCGTGCGAGAGCGCACCGGCGGCAGGATCGACGCGCTGTTCAACAACGGCGCCTACGGCCAGCCTGGTGCCGTGGAGGACTTGACGACCGATGTCTTGCGCGAACAGTTTGAAGCCAATTTCTTCGGCTGGCACGAACTGACCCGGCAGGTCATCCCGCTGATGCGAAGCAGCGGACAAGGCCGGATCGTCAACTGTTCTTCGATTCTCGGGCTTCTGCCTTATCGCTACCGCGGCGCCTATACGGCATCGAAATACGCGCTGGAGGGCCTGACGCTCTCCATGCGCATGGAGCTTGCGGATAGCGGCATCCATGTCAGTCTGATTGAGC
>CAYNED010000082.1:0-10701 GCA_964396135.1 uncultured Neorhizobium sp. | reverse complement strand
GGTCTGATGCTCACGAGCTTCATGACAGGTTCGGCGCCGCAGTTCGTTGTCGCGCTGCTGCTGCTCTTCGTTTTCGCGGTCAAGCTCGGCTGGTTCCCGATCGGCGGCTATGGGACTTTTTCACATATCGTTCTGCCGGCGCTCACGCTGGGGATTCTCGGCTCCGGCTGGTACTCGCGCATCATGCGGTCTTCCATGGTGGACGTGCTGCGGGCCGATTTCATCCGCACCGCACGTGCCAAGGGCCTCGGCCGTAGCAAGGTGATCCTCGGCCATGCGCTGCCCAACGCCATCCTGCCGATCATCGCCATGATTGGCATCGACATAGGATTGTTCATGTCGGGCATCGTGGTCGTTGAGAGCGTCTTCGGCTGGCCCGGCATCGGCCAATTGGCATGGCAAGCCATCCAACGCGTCGACATCCCGATCATCATGGGCGTCACGCTCGTCTCAGCCTGCGGCATCGTCCTCGGCAATCTCATAGCTGATCTGATTTCGCCGCTTATCGACCCGCGCATCAAGCTTCACTGAAACCGTCAACCCACAGGAGCAAAGTCTATGAACAAGCTTATCCTTTCCACAGCGCTTGCAACGCTGATGGCGTTACCCGCGCTTGCCCCAGCGCAGGCCCAGGAACCCAAGCAGGGCGGCAACATGGTCGTCACCTACAAGGACGACGTCGCCACGCTTGATCCCGCCATCGGCTACGACTGGCAGAACTGGTCGATGATCAAGTCCGTCTTCGATGGCCTGATGGACTATGAGCCCGGCACCACCAACCTTCGGCCCGGCCTCGCTGAAAGCTACGACATCTCCGAAGACGGACTGACCTACACCTTCAGGCTGCGCCCGGGCGTCAAGTTCCACAATGGCCGCGAACTGGTTGCCGAAGACGTGGTCTACTCCATCAATCGCGTCATCAATCCGGCCACCCAGTCGCCCGGCCAAGGCTTCTTCTCCATGATTGAGGGCTACGACGAAGCCGCCGAAGGCAAGGCCGAGTCGGTATCGGGCGTTTCTGCTCCCGACGCGAACACGGTCGTCTTCACGCTGTCGCGTCCCGACGCAACCTTCCTTCACATCATGGCGCTGAACTTCTCCTTCATCGTGCCCAAGGAAGCCGTCGAGGAAGCCGGCGCCGATTTCGGCAAGAAACCTGTCGGCACCGGCGCGTTCAAGCTGACCGAATGGACGCTTGGCCAGCGGCTCGTATTCGAGAAGAATGCGGACTACTGGATCTCTGGCGTTCCCTATTTGGACAGCTTCACGGTGGAAGTGGGCCAGGAGCCGGTCGTCGCCCTTCTGCGGGCGCAGAACGGCGAAGTCGACATTCCAGGCGATGGTATTCCGCCGGCGAAATTTGTCGAAGTCATGAAGGACGAGGCGCAGGCGAGCCTGGTGGTTGAAGGCGGCCAGTTGCACACCGGCTATATCACCATGAACGTGACCCAGGTGCCGTTCGACAAGGTCGAGGTCCGGCGCGCCGTCAACATGGCGATCAACAAGGACCGCATCGTCCAGGTCATCAACGGTCGTGCCGTTCCTGCCACTCAGCCGCTCCCCCCATCCATGCCGGGCTATACCAAGGACTATGAGGGTTACAAGTTCGACCAGGAAGGGGCGAAGAAGCTGCTTGCGGACGCCGGCTATGCGGACGGCTTCGACACCGAACTGTTCGTCATGAACACCGACCCCAACCCGCGCATCGCCCAGGCGATCCAGCAGGATCTGAAGGCCATCGGGATCAACGCAGCAATCAAGTCGCTAGCCCAGGCCAATGTGATAGAGGCCGGCGGTGCAGGCAACGCGCCGATGATCTGGTCGGGCGGCATGGCATGGATCGCCGACTTCCCGGATCCGGCAAACTTCTACGGCCCGATCCTGGGTTGCAGCGGTGCAGTCGAAGGCGGCTGGAACTGGGCAAAGTATTGCAACGCTGACCTCGACAAGCTGGCAGCCGAAGCGGATTCCATTGTCGATCCGGCCAAGGCGGACGAGCGTCTGGCCAAGTGGTCCGAGATCTACATGAAGGTGATGGAAGACGCGCCGTGGGCGCCGGTGTTCAACGAACAGCGCTATACGATGAAGTCGGCCCGCATGGGGGGAGATGACGCACTCTACGTCGATCCGGTCTCGATCCCGGTCAACTACGACTACGTCTTCATCAAGGAGTAATCCGTTTATGTGCAAGCACTGCAACCACACGATCCACGCCCATCAACACCATTTCGGCTGGGACAACTCGTTCGCCCCTGCACTGACGGCTGCACCGGGCGAGACGATCCTGTTCCAGTGCCTTGACAGTTCTGGGGGCCAGCTTGGCCCCCAGTCCACCGTCGAGGACGTGAAGGCGCTGGATTTCGCCAAGATCAACCCGGTCTCGGGGCCGATCTATGTCGATGGCGCCAAGCCAGGCGACGTCTTGAAGGTGACGATCGAGAACTTCACTCCACAGCTTCGCGAAGGCGCAGGCTTTGGCTGGACCGCGAACATTCCGGGCTTCGGTCTTCTTGCCGACCAGTTCACCGAACCGGCCCTCAACGTCTGGAAGTTCGACGCGTCCAGCATGGAGCCCGCTCTGTTTGGCAAGAACGGCCGCGTGCCGCTGAAGCCCTTCGCAGGTACCATTGGCAACGCGCTGGCTGAAAATGGTCACCATACCGTTGTCCCGCCGCGCCGCGTCGGCGGCAATCTCGACGTTCGCGACCTTGCCGCCGGAACCACGCTCTATCTTCCGGTCGAGGTTGATGGCGCACTCTTCTCCGTCGGTGATACCCATGCCGCACAGGGAGATGGCGAGGTTTGCGGAACTGCGATCGAGAGCCCGTTCGACGTCGTGCTGACGCTCGATCTCATCAAGGATCAGCCACTGAAGACGCCGCGCTTCACGACACCTGGACCCGTGACGCGTCATCTCGACGCCAAGGGCTACGAGGTGACGACCGGCATCGGACCAGATCTTTGGACTGCGGCCAAGGACGCTGTCGCCAACATGATCGATCTTCTTACGGCAACGCAGAAGATGGATCCCGTAGACGCCTATATGCTCGTTTCGACCTGCGGCGACCTACGGATTTCCGAGATCGTCGACATGCCGAATGTTGTGGTTAGCTTCTACTTCCCGAGGGCCGTCTTCGAATGACCTCTGCCATGCTTTCTCCCGTGATCGATGCAACGGCAGACGTCGTTTTGTCGGTTCGCGACCTTCAAGTCTCTGCCCGCTCGGATCATGGGCTCATTCCGCTGGTCGAGGGGCTCAGCTTCGATCTCCATCGGGGAGAGACGCTTGCAATCGCGGGGGAAAGCGGCTCGGGCAAGTCGATCACCTCGCTTGCCTGCATGGGGCTCCTGCCCGCACCCGCAGTTCGGGTGACGGGCGGCTCCATCCGCTTCGGCGACGAGGAACTGACCACACTGCCCGAGAAGAAAATGCAGGCAATGCGCGGCGCGCGCGTTGCCATGATCTTCCAAGAACCGATGACTGCGCTCAATCCGGTCATGAACATCGGCCGTCAGCTGGTGGAGGCCATTCGCGCGCACGAACCGCTGACGGTATCGCAAGCTCGGGCCCGGGCACTCGAAGCAGTGAAGGCCGTTCGCTTGTCGCAGCCCGAGAAGCGGCTGGAGCAGTATCCGCACGAGCTTTCAGGCGGCATGCGCCAGCGGGTGATGATCGCCATGGCGATCGCGCTGCGTCCTGCCGTTCTGATTGCCGACGAACCCACGACGGCCCTGGACGTAACCGTACAACGGGAGGTGCTTGACCTTCTACGCGACCTTCAGAAGGAACTCGGCACCGCCGTCATCCTGATCACCCATGACATGGGCGTCGTTGCCGAGATGGCCGATCGCGTCATCGTCATGCGCAAGGGCAGGATGGTGGAAACTGCATCGACGGTCGACCTGTTCGATGCCCCGAAGGAACAGTACACGCGCGACCTGCTCGCCGCCGTCCCCCGCATCGGCGGTGGCGCCTTTCGGCCGGCGCAGGAAACCCGCGATGTGCTGGTGCGCTATGATGATGTGTCAGTGCAGTTCCCGATCCGCAAGGGCTTTCTCGGCCGCGTCGCCGCGCATGTCCATGCAGTCGAACATGTCTCGCTCGAGATCTTCAAGGGGGAGACGCTGTCGCTGGTCGGCGAGTCCGGCTGCGGCAAGTCGACCATGGCCAAGGCGTTGGTCGGCCTCGCGCCCCATACCGGCCGCATCGAGATCAATGGCCAATCCATGCATGATCTTGACGCCGCCGGGCGCAAGGCGATCCGCCGCGATCTCCAGATCGTGTTCCAGGACCCCATGGCGGCGCTCGACGCACGCATGACCGTCGGCGAGCTGATCCGCGAGCCGCTGGTGATCCACGGCATCGGCTCACCGGCCGAACAGAAGGCCCGCGTGCGGGAATTGCTGGAGCGCGTCGAGATGTCGCCGAGCGCCTACGATCGCTACCCACACCAGTTTTCGGGCGGCCAGCGCCAGCGCATCTGCATCGCCAGGGCGCTTGCGCTGAGGCCGAAGCTGATCGTCTGCGACGAAAGTGTTGCAGCACTGGACGTCTCGATTCAGGCGAAGGTGCTGGACCTGCTGCGCGACCTGCAGAAGGAAAGCGGCGTCACCTACCTTTTCATCAGCCATGACATGGCGGTGGTTGAAAATATCTCCGACCGCGTCGCCGTGATGTATCTCGGCCAGATCGTCGAGATGGGGACCCGCGCGCAGCTCTTCGGCAATCCGCAGCATTCCTATACCAGACGCCTCCTGGATGCGGTTCCGGTGCCGGACCCGCGTCGCGAGAGACGAGCCGGCCTGCGCTTGGCAGGCGAGATCCCGAGCCCGGTGTGGAAGGTCGGCGAAGGCCCAGAGCGGGCGCATCTCGTTGACATCGGCGGTGGACACCTCGTTGCGGAGTCAATCCTCAAGGAAGCATGATTCCATTGCCGGCCCCAAAGCCGTCATTCTACCCGGTGAGGCAATGTCCTTCGTGGATTAACGAGCCGAGCGAGAGCCTCATTTCGGGAGTTCCAGCCCCTTGCCCGCGGAACACCTCATGACGCGATGAGCAGAGGCTATCGCCCGGGGCGCCGATCTGCCAAAATCCCTAGTCCTCAATACGATCATGCTCCGATCAGGAGGCTGCGACAGGATCTCCATTTCGCAGATGGTCCTCGATGTAGATTTCCAGCAATCGCTGACTGATCGGGCCGACGGTGCCGTCGCCGATCTTGTCGCCGTCGAGGCTCACCACGGGCATGACGAAGCTCGAGGCAGAGGTGATGAAGGCCTCTGCGGCCGACCGCGTCTCCTCCACGGTGAAAGACCGTTCCTCAGTCTTTACGCCAGCGCGCTGCGCAAGGTCGAGAATTGAGCCGCGGGTGATGCCATGCAGGAGTGCGTTCGAAAGGTCGCGGGTAACGAGGGTGCCATCTGTCGCGACGATGTGGAAGTTGGCGGAACTCGCTTCGGTAATATAGCCGTCCTCGATGAAGAGAACGTCGTCATAGCCCTTGCGGGAAGCCTCTGTCTTCATCACCGAGGAGTAAAGGAGTTGCACCGTCTTGATCTGGCGCTGCGCCCAGCGGTCGTCGGGGGCGGTTTGGAGCGAGAGACCAGTCTTCCACTTCGGATTGTCGAGGATGCGTTTTGCCTGCGTAAACATAACCAGTGTCGGTTCCAGGTCCTGCGGGAAAACGAAGTCCCGCTCCTGGACGCCGCGGGAGATCTGCAGGTAGATCAGGCCTTCCTCTATGTGATTTCGGCGCGCGATTTCCTTGTGTAGCGCCAGGAGCTCGGCCTCCTCTACGGGCATCGCAATGCCGAGTGCCTCGAGCGAACGCCGCAGCCTGGCGGCATGGCCGGGATAGTCGATGAGCTTGCCGTCTATCACGGCCGTCACCTCGTAGATCGCGTCCGCAAAGAGGAAGCCGCGATCGAAGACTGAGACCTTTGCCTCGTCTGCCGCGAGCCATTCGCCGTTTAGATAGACAGTTCTATCCACCATTTGCGCGTGCCCTTGTTTTTACTGTTCGTGCCTGTTTTGCATTGCGCATGGATTCAGGCAATAGGGAGGCATGGCTCGGCGCGCCTGCTGACGGGGCCGTAGCTGGCTCACCTGCTGCACCGGAGACATTATATCCCGCGCCGCGGACCGGGAACAATCACGGAGAGGTCGTGTTCTTGTGTTCGAGACACGGGAGCCGACCATCATGAAGAGCCTTCTTCTTTCGATCATAGCAGCCACGCTCGCACTGTCTGCTCCCGGCGCGTCGGCGCAGTCCATAACCGATGTGCCGGGACGCCATGAACGACCCGAGCGACAGGTCTCACCCTCGGCTGAACTTCATCATTCGCAACGAGGTGAGGCCACTTTAAGCAATCAGCGACAGGAACGCGCGGGCAGATACCGTATTCAGAATGGTCGCATTAAGATTGATTTTCGCTGCCCCGACGGAGAGCCAGACCGAGATTGCGCCGATCTTCTGCTGCAGGTACTGGACCGACTGCAAGGAGGAGCATTCTCCGAGGATTCCGGTTTTCGATCATACGAGGATCGAGACCGCTCTCGCGACCGTTAACGCGTTACTGATCCCGTTGAGGCTCCGCTGTTGGCGCTCGGTGCAAAGGTGTTGGCTGGGATGCTGCATACAGTCGCTTGATCCGGTGCCGCCCTGGGCAACGCTTGCTTCCAAGATCGGCACTTGAAAGTTTAGACGTCGGCTCCCATCTGCCTGCTACCGCCTACAGCCATAGGATTGTCCGCAAGCGCGCCCTCGCGCAGGCCGATCACTTCGCGTGGGTGCGAGGGCGCTCCCCGAATGGGTCGAGCGCCCTCAGTCATTTTTCGTCGCTGCAGAGGACAACCATGAACCCGCAAGATTACCTCGTCGTCCTCTTTCACGGGATTGGCGGGTCTGGTGCTCAATTGAGACCACTTGCTTCTTACTGGGGCTCCACGTCAAGGAATGCTCGTTTCGCCGCACCTGACGCGCCTTTCAGCCACCCTTACGGACGTCAGTGGTTCAGCCTTGATGAGACATTGCTAAGGCCTGACCGGATCCAGTTCGTCCGCGAAGCCTTCGATTCCACAGTGGAGGAGATTGTCAGGCGCGAGGGCTACGAAGACGCGCATCATCGCATCGCCTTTGTCGGCCTTTCGCAAGGCGCCATCGTTTCCCTGGATGCCGTCGCGACCGGTCGCTGGCAAGTCGGAGCTCTCGTCTCCTTCGCTGGGCTCCTCCCGCCGGTATCAATGCCGACGGCTGCTCGCAAGACGCCCATCCTCCTCGTGCATGGCCAGAATGACCGGACCATACCTGCAGCAGCTTCGGCCACTGCGGCGGCTCAGCTTCGGAGCGCCGGCTTTGAGGTTACGCTGGATATCGAGGCGGGCGTTGGTCACACCATATCGCCAACAGGCGCGCAGAAAGCTCTGGCTTTCGTGCGACAGTCGCTATCCTGAGCTTCCAGATCTTTATTTGAGAACCGGTCGTTCAGAGCAAACTCGCTCTAGTTGAAGTCACCCGTCACTCCCTGTTGGTAGAGCACGAGAGGTTCGCCTTCCTCCCCCACGACAGGGTCGCCCACGCGCTTCCAGACCACCACCCCAGCATGCTGCTGCGCAAGCTCACGCGCCGCCGCGACGGCTAATTCTTCAGAGGCGACGAGGCGCGGTGGGAACGCAGGAATGGCTTGGTCTCTATCATCGAGGTCGAAGGCGGAGAGAAAGATGCTTTCAAACGAGCCCGGCATGGCGACCTCACAAACTAAGAGGATTGCGCTGTTCAGGCTGTTTGCCTGAGGCTTCGAAGAAGACGACTTTGAATTTCGACGACATAGCTTGCTCCTTTGCTTCAAGGAGAAACGTACAAGAGGCGTTTTCGGACAACGGCACCGGAGGTTTAATTGGAAGCATTCTCAGGCCCAGCCGATGACGCCGCACCAAGCGGATGCTCTCACGCTTGTGGTTCTCGCTTGCCCTCAATTGGAGTAGCAACAGGCCTTGCTACTCCAATGATTGAACAGGTTCACTTTCCGAAACCGCCGCCCGTCGGCGTCACCACGCAGACCGCTTCACCTGCCTTGAGCACGGTCTGGCCGCAGCCGCCGAGATCTTCCAGTTCCCCGTTGAGGCGGCGCACGGTCGTCGAACCGATTTCACCGTCCTTACCGCCGAGGAGCCCGTGCGGTCGGATGGTTCGATGGGAAGAGAGGATGGCGCAGTCCATCGTCTCAAGAAAGCGGATGGTGCGCTTTGTCCCATTACCCGCAGACCACTTCCCCTTGCCGCCCGAGTTCTCGCGGATGTGGAAATCTTCGAGCAGGACGGGATAGCGCGTTTCGAGGATTTCGGGGTCGGTGAGGCGCGAATTGGTCATGTGGACATGCACCGCATCTGTGCCGTCGAAGCCCGTGCCATCGTTGAAGACACCGGCGGGCGAGCCGGAGCAGAGCGTCTCGTAGTACTGGTAGGTCTCGTTGCCGAAGGTGAGGTTGTTCATCGTGCCCTGGCTCGCGGCGATCGCACCGAGCGCGCCGAACAGGGCGTTCGTGACGTGCTGGCTGGTCTCGACATTGCCGGCAACGACCGCGGCCGGATATTGCGGCTTCAGCATCGAGCCCTCCGGCACGATGATCCGGATCGGCCGCAGGCAGCCGGCGTTCATCGGGATCGAGCTTTCGACCATGACCCGGAAGACATAGAGAACCGCCGCGCGGGTAACGGGCTCGGGGGCGTTGAAGTTGTTCGGCTTCTGCGGACTTGTGCCGGTAAAGTCGACCGTCGCCTCGCGTTTTTCCTTGTCGACGGTGATCTTCACCCTGATCGTGCTGCCCTGGTCGGTGTCGTAGGAGAATTCGGAATCTCCGAGCTTCTCGACGACGCGGCGCACGCTCTCTTCCGCATTGTCCTGCACATGGCCCATATAGGCCTGCACCACGTCGAGCCCGAACTGCGCGATCATCTTGCGCATCTCGTGCACGCCCTTCTCGTTGGCGGCGATCTGGGCACGCAGGTCCCCGACGTTCTGAGCCACGTTTCGGGCCGGATAGGGGTGATCGGAAAGAAGACGGGTGATGCCGTCCTCGTCGAAGCGTCCCCGGTCGACGAGCAGCACGTTGTCGAAGAGTACCCCTTCCTCGTCGACGGTGGTGGCGAGCGGCGTCATAGAGCCGGGGGCGGTGCCGCCGACATCCGCATGATGGCCGCGCGACGCGACGTAGAAGAGAATATTCTTGCCCTCGCCATCGAAGACCGGCGTCACCACCGTAATGTCCGGAAGATGCGTGCCGCCATTATAGGGCGCGTTCAGGGCGAAGACGTCACCGGGACGAATCCGGCCCTTGTTCTGCGCGATGATCGATTCTACCGAACGGTCCATCGAACCCAGATGCACCGGCATGTGCGGCGCATTGGCGACCAGCGCGCCGTTCTCGTCGAAGATGGCGCAGGAGAAATCCAGCCGCTCCTTGATGTTCACCGACGACGCCGTGTTCTGCAGCGTAACGCCCATCTGTTCGGCGATCGACATGAAGAGGTTGTTGAAGACCTCGAGCAGTACCGGATCGGCTTCCGTGCCGACCGCCTTGCCACGGGCGAGCGCCTTGACCCGCTTCAGCACGACATGGTCGAGCGCTGTGATCTCGAAGGCCCAGCCATCCTCGACGACAATCGTCTGGTGCGGCTCGACGATGAGGCATGGCCCTGCGGCACGGGCGCCGGGGCGGATGTCGGCGCGACGGTACACAGGCGCCTGACGCCATTCTCCGCCAGAGAAGAAACGCGTTTCTTCGGTGGCAGTGGGAGCGGCGTCGTCGACGGCATGGGTCGGTTCGGTGGATTCTGCACCGCCGCCGATGGCTTCGACTTCATAGGATTCGAAGATGATCTCGCGGTTCTCGAAGATAAAGCCGAACTGCTTGCGATGAAGCGCTTCGAACACCTCCGTCATTTCCGAAACTGAGGAAACGGGGACCGCAAGGGTCGTATCGGTGCCCTGGTAGCGCAAGTGAGCGCGGTGGATGACATCGGTGTCTGTTTCGGTCACGCCTTGCGCAGCCATCTCCTGCAGCACGCTTGCGGTCAGCTCGTCGCGGACTGGCGGCAGCGCATCAAGCGCCTCGCCGAGTGCGACGGAAACCGTCTTCTGGCGGGTGGCGCGGATGTCCGCAAGCCCCATGCCGTAGGCGGACAGGATGCCGGAGAAGGGGTGGATCATGACGGTCGAAATGCCGAGAGCATCAGCCGTCAAGCAAGCATGTTGGCCGCCCGCGCCGCCGAAGCAGGTCAGCACGTAATTGGTGACGTCATAGCCGCGCTGGACACTGATTTTCTTCACCGCATTGGCCATGTTCTCGACGGCGATCGCGAGGAAGCCGTCTGCGACTTCTTCCGGCGTACGGCCGTCGCCGATGGTGGTGGCCATGTCCTCGAAGGCTGCGCGGACCGCGGCTGCATCGAGAGGCTGGTCGCGGTGAGGGCCAAAGATCTTCGGGAAGAGGTCGGGCGAAAGCTTCCCGAGCATGACGTTGGCGTCGGTGACGGTGAGCGGGCCGCCGCGACGATAGGCTTTCGGACCGGGATTGGCGCCGGCGGAATCCGGTCCGACGCGGAAGCGCCCGTTCTCGAAGTGGAGGATAGAGCCGCCGCCGGCCGCAACGGTGTGGATTGACATCATCGGCGCGCGCATCCGAACGCCGGCAACTTCGGTC
>CAYNED010000081.1:0-10781 GCA_964396135.1 uncultured Neorhizobium sp. | reverse complement strand
TGCCGTTGGAGCGGACCTGGCCGGTGGAATAGAAGTTGCCGAGCATGGCGCCGCCGATGGCGCTGTCGAGATCGGCATCGTCGAAAACGATCAGCGGCGACTTGCCGCCGAGCTCCATCGTCACGTGCTTCAACTGTCCCGCAGCCGCTGCCGCCACCTTGCGTCCGGTCGGGACGGAGCCGGTAAGCGAAATCTTCGCGACATCCGGATGCTCGACGAGCAGCGGGCCTGTGTCGCGGTCGCCCTGGATGACGTTGAACACGCCCTTCGGCAGGCCGGCCTCGATCAGGATTCCGGCGATCTTCAGCGCGCCGAGCGGCGTGTTCTCTGACGGTTTGAACACCATCGCGTTTCCGGCAGCGAGCGCGGGAGCTGCCTTCCAGCAGCAGATCTGCTGCGGATAATTCCAGGCGCCGATGCCGACGCAGACCCCGAGCGGAACCCGCTTCGTATAGGCCCAGTCGCCCCCGAGCGGAATGTGCGACCCATTCAGCGCCGTCGCCGCGATCCCGCCGAAGAACTCCAGGCTGTCAGCGCCCGACGTGGGATCGGCAATGATGGTCTCCTGGATCGGCTTGCCGGTATCCAGCGTCTCCAGTTCGGAGAGTTCCCGATTGCGCTCCCGCATGATCTCGGCTGCCCGCTTCAGAACGCGGCCCCGTGCCGTCGGGCTCATCGCTGCCCATTCCGCTTGCGCCCGCTTGGCGGAGGCGACCGCCCGCTCAACGATGGCCGGCGTCGCTGCGTGTAACCGGGCGATGATCTCGCCGCTTGCGGGGTAGACACTCTCGATCACGGCGCCGGCTGCATCCTCGACATACTCCCCGTCGATGAAGTGGCTGGCTTTTGGTTGTGCGCGCATGATCATTCTCCTCGGCGATGGATAGGATGCGGTCCGGCAGAGCTTGGTGTGTCGTGGCGCAGGAACCGGCGGAGTTGAAGGTCGAGATAATCCTCGGTCAACGTGATGGAAGCTGTGCTGCCGATGGGCGCAGATCGCAGGCTCTGACGGATGTAGAGCCCGTCGATCATCGCCGCGACGCCCTCCGCGATGCGTGCCGCGTCGTCCGGCGGGCAGAGGCGTTCCAGGCTGTCGAGCAGGTTGGAACGCAGCCGCCGGGCATAGATGACGAGGAGACGCCGGACCTCTTCCGAGCGCTGCGCTTCGACATAGAAGGCGAGCCACGCCGCCACGGTCTCGGGCGTGAACTGATCCGCCTGGAAGGAGACGCGGATGATCGCCGAAAGACGCTCCCGTGGGGTCTTAAGATTTTCCAGTGCCGCGACGGCATCGGCTCGCAGGCGGGCAAGCAGGCTGCGGATCGTGGCAACGAGCAATTGCTGCTTGCTGCCGAAATAGTGGTGGGCCAGCGCCGGCGAAACACCGGCTTCACGGGCAATATCAGACATCGTTACGTCCAGCGACCCCTGCTGGCCGATCGTGCGCAGCGTCGCGTCGACAAGCGCCTTCCGGCGCAACGGCTCCATTCCGATACGGGGCATGCCTGAGACTCCAGTTTCATGAAGTCTAGTTTTGATTGACTGATCAATCAATAAAAACCTGCCTTAGTGCAGATGTTGAAAAAGCGGAACGATCAAAGCGTGGACAATGAGCGACCTGACGCCCGCAGCAGGTCGCCAAGGCAAACTCATTTCGGGTACCGCGTGCGAGACAATTTGACACCGCGGCGGCGGACCGTCTTTCCACCGCCGCAACCGCGTCCTAAGTCTCCTGCTCCAGCACAAGGAGACTGCCATGCCACTTCCGCAACAGATGCGTCACGTCGATCTGCCGAGCTTCGGCGGGCCTGAGGTCATGCATATAGCGACCGGGCCGGCGCCGCAGCCGCGCGCAGGCGAGGTCATCGTCCAGGTGGAGGCGGCAGGCGTCAACCGTCCGGATGTAGCACAACGCGCGGGCAAATATCCGCCGCCGAAGGATGCAAGCCCCATCCTCGGGCTGGAAGTGGCAGGCACCATCGTCGCGATCGGCGAAGGAGTGCGCGAGTTCACCATCGGCGACAGGGTCTGCGGTCTCGCAAACGGCGGCGGCTACGCCCAATATTGCGCGCTTCCTGCGGGCCAGACCCTGCCATTCCCGGAAGGCTATGACGCGGTCCAGGCTGCGGCACTGCCGGAAACCTTTTTCACCGTCTGGGCCAACCTCTTCCAGATGGCGGGGCTGACGGAAGGGGAAACCGTGCTCATCCACGGCGGATCGAGCGGCATCGGCACAACTGCGATCCAGCTCGCCAAGGCCTTTGGCGCCGAGGTTTACGCCACGGCGGGTTCGGCTGAAAAATGTTCGGCCTGCGAGAAGCTCGGTGCTAAGCGCGGTATCAACTACCGTGAGGAAGATTTCGTCGAGGTGATCAAGGCGGAAACGAAAGGCAAGGGCGTCGACGTCATCCTCGACATGATCGGCGCCGAATATTTCAATCGGAATCTGGACGCGCTCGGCAAGGACGGGTGCTTGTCGATCATCGCCTTCCTCGGCGGAGCGGTTGCGGAAAAGGCCAACCTTTCGCCGATCATGGTCAAGCGGCTGACCGTCACCGGTTCGACCATGCGACCACGCACCGCAGAAGAGAAGCGGGCGATCCGCGACGAACTGAGGGATCAGGTCTGGCCGCTCCTCGCAAACGGCACCGTAGCGCCGGTCATCCACACCGTCATGCCGTTCGAACAGGTGGTCGAAGCGCACCGGCTGATGGAGACGAGCAGCCATATCGGCAAGATCGTTCTGGACCTACGCTGACGGGACTCGGGGCCAAGGCGTGCGAATGATAATCCGAGCCGATACGACCGCAACTCACATACATGCTCGATTTGTCACATAACGTGCCTTGCATACACCCGACGCGGCACCTACCTTGGCTTCATCGTCAACGTAATGAAAGGAAGGTGATCCAATGTCGAGTGAGATTTCGGTCTGCGTTTCGAACTTTGGTAAGGTGTCGGTTTTGACGAGGCAGCCCTCGGCCTGAGCGCATCTTCCTTCGGACGCTGCTTAGCGTTCGGGTTCGTTGAACGGACCAGATTCACGGAAAGGGTCGCCCCGAGCGACCCTTTTTCGTTTCGAGGAAACTGGTTGGATGCGCTCCCGCGAGATGTCAGCTTCCTTCCATGCGTCACGCGCATGGGTGGCCTGTTTATTGGGCGCTTCCAAGCGCGCCTCGGCGCCACTATCTAAGGGACATCGAAGCAAAACGGAAAGCCGACAACCGGCAGCCGGGCTTCGAGAGACCCATAGAAAGGGGGAATGACCATGAACGTAGCACGTACCTTCAACAACTGGCGCAAGTACCGTCAGACTGTCAACGAGCTGGGCCGCATGTCCCCGCGTGAACTGAGTGATCTCGGAATTGCGCAGAGCGACATCCGCCGCGTAGCCCGTCAGGCTTCCGGCTTCTGATCACAGCAGTCTGACTGAGAAGCAAGCTTGATCGATGTAAACGCCCGCCATCCGCGGGCGTTTTGCATTTTTCCGAGGAGGGGTGTTCAAAGTCCGATACGCCCTAAGGCCGGAACCTTGATACCGGGATTGGCAAGATCCAGCCCCGCGACCAACCCGAAGAAGTGAAACTCTATTCCGCTTCGCACGCCCGCCGAAAAACCGAGAAGTCCCCGCAACGTCACATGCAGGTCCCGTCCGTCGGGATCGAGATGCACGAACTCGCCGTCGGGCAGATAGTCGCGCCCAACCGCATGCGGCGGCAACACGGCGTTGAGCTCCGGCACGGTCCTCAGAACATAGGCAACGAAGGTGTTGGAGTTCGGCCCCGGGAATATCTTGTAGCCTCCTGGCTCCGCATAGGGATAGGCCGCGATCGCGCCTTCCACCTTCGGGATGAGCAATTCCGCCGTGGTGCCGGTGGCAGAGGTCACGAGCTGCGGTGTGTTGGAATACCAGTAGGCGTCCGCTGGCCGATGATTACGGCGGATCGGTGTGCCCCATCCCACCTTGTCGTAGCGCGTGTAGCTGCTGGCGCCCTTTTCCTTCGTGACGATCCAGGCGTGGCTGGCCACCGCGCCCTTCATGCCGCCCGTGGCAGCAGAAAAGACGTAGATTGCGGCCTCTTCGCTGGCTTCGGGGGCAGGGAGGAGATGTGCAGACGACCAGCGTGCTTCGCTCCATCGCCCGGGCCGATCCTGAATGGCCCACCACCCGGCAGACGCAAAAGTCGGCAGCAGATAAACGACGAAGATCACCAGGATCAGCCGTTTGAAAGATTTCATGCAAGACCCCTGTGCAACTGGCGCGCTGGTCGGATATGAGCAAGTCATCCAGCAAATCCAAGGCGCGCCAATGCAAAACCCCGTTACCGTCGAAGTCACCCGTGGCAATATCGTCGAGAGCCGCCACCGCGGTATGGGAATCGTCGTCGATGGCGACGGCAAGACGTTGCTCTCCTTCGGGGAAGCCAACGCCGCTGTCTTTCCGCGCTCTGCTTGCAAGGCCATGCAGGCTCTGCCGCTCGTCGAAAGCGGTGCGGCGGACGCCTTCGCCTTCGGTGAGAAGGAACTGGCGATCGCCTGCGCCTCGCATTCGGGAGAGGACGAGCATGTCGCACTGGCCTCCTCCATGCTGGAGCGCGCCGGTCGCGATGCTTCTGCGCTCGAATGCGGCTGGCACTGGTCCAGCGATCAGAAGACCCTGATCCACCAGGCGCGCACGCTCGAAAAGCCGAACGCCTTGCACAACAACTGCTCCGGCAAGCATTCGGGCTTCGTCTGCACCTGCAGCCATATCGGCTACGAAGTGGAGGGTTACGTCGATTACGATCATCCGCTTCAGGATGATATCCGTGCCACGATGGAAAGCCTCACCGGCGCGACGCTCGGCCATGACAATTGTGGCATCGACGGCTGCTCGATCCCGAGCTATGCCGTTCCTCTGCGCGGCCTCGCTCATGGGTTCGCCAAGATGGTGACAGGGCAGGGGTTGGAGCCGGTACGGGCAAAAGCCTCGCGCCGGCTGATGGAAGCCTGCATGGCCGAGCCGTTCTATGTTGCCGGCACCAACCGCGCCTGCACGAAGCTGATGCAGCTTGCGCCGGGGAAGGTCTTTGCAAAGACTGGGGCGGAAGGCGTCTTCGTCGCAGCACTCCCGGACCAGGGCATTGCCATGGCCGTCAAATGCGAGGACGGCACCACCCGCGCCGCCGAATCCATGATCTTCGCGCTCATCGCCCGCTATTTCGACAAGGAGGGCGAAACGCATGCCGCTTTGATGGGAATGGCCAACCACGCGCTGAAGAACTGGAAGGGTATCCATGTCGGCGACGTTCGTGTGACGGATGCTCTTTTCGGCTGATTCGCTGTTCGGTCAGGAGGTTCCTCTACAGCCTCTTGATCCTGCCTGCGGCGGCGACAGATGATTGGCGATCAACGGAGGTCGTCATGTTCACGCTGTTCTTCTCCCCCAATGCCTGCTCCCTCGCAAGCCACATCGCCTTGGCGGAGTCAGGCCTGCCCTACCAGTTGCGGCGGGTAAACTTCGCCAAGGATGAGCAGCGCTCGCCGGACTTCCTGAAACACAATCCCAATGGCCGCGTGCCGGCGCTGGCCTCCGACAAGGGTACCTTGATCGAGAGCCCTGCCATCCTGGCCTTCATTGCCCAGGCCGCACCGGACGCAAAGCTCGCACCCCTGGACGACCCTTTCGAGTTTGCCCGCATGCAGGCCTTCAACAGCTTCCTGGCCTCGACAGTCCATGTTGCCTATGCCCACAAGCGTCGCGGCTATCGATGGGCGGAGAAGCAGGAATCGCTGGAGGACATGGCGGCGAAGATGCCGCAGAACATGGCGGCGTCCTTCTCCGTGATAGAGAATGGCCTTTTCAAAGGTCCCTATGTTCTTGGCGAAAGCTATTCGGTCGCCGATTGCTACCTCTTCACCATGTCCGACTGGCTGGGCGGTGCAGGCGTCGATATCAACGACTTTCCAAAGGTTGCCGAACATTATCGGCGCATGCGCCAGCGGCCAGCGGTGCAGCGCGCCATGGAGACGGAGAAGGAAGCCGCCGCGTAGCGATCAGGCGCAGTGCCTGATGGGCACTATCGCCTCTGCACCTCAAGCCGGTTCCTGTAGCCGCTTCTCCCACATCGCCTTGAATGCAGGGCGTGACTGGCAAGCGTCAATCCACGCCTTCAAGGCCGGCCTTGCCTCAAACAGAGCAGCGTAGCCCTGCGCATACCGCACAATCTCGGCCACGATGATATCGGCTGCCGTAAAGCGGTTGCCGACCATGTGCGAATTTGCGTTCAGATGCATCTCCAGGACGTCAAACGGTCGCTCGAGACTGCGTGCAAGCGCTTCCGCCTTTTCGGTGCCTTCAGCTGTGTTTGCCTGATCGCTTCCCAGCAGCTTCTGCATATCCAGCGCCGGTGTCTCGATGCCGGTCGCCGCAAAGAGCGCCCATTGGACCGTCGAGGCCTCCTCCCGCAGATCCTGCGGGCCGAGCATGCCGCCATACTTCTTTGCCAGGTAAAGCGTGATGGCGAGCGATTCGTGCAGCACAAAGCCGTCATCGTCCATGGAAGGAATAAGCGCCATCGGGTTTACAGCGAGGAACTGCGGCGAGCGGGTGTTGAGCGGCGCATCGGGCGCGTCCGCGTTCGACAAGCGGTAGGCCTGGATCACCGGCTGGTGCGCGAAGTCCATCCCGATCTCGTCGAGCAGCCAAAGCGGCCGGCTCGCGCGGGAGCGATAAACACCATAGATCGTCAGCATCGGGTTCTCCTGTTCGTGTTGGCGACAGGCTAGGCAGTTGCAGCTGAAAGCGGAAGATCATTCCGCGTTGCGTCGCCATGAAATCTTTCGATCGATCAGCTGATCCGGTTACCGGCAAGTGTCAGGTGCTTGAAGGTTTCGCTGCCCGTTGCAAGCTCTCCGGTTGCAACATCGTACCAACGGTAGCCCAGAATGGCCCCGTCCTCACAGGCCTCAAAGAGGTTGTCGTTGATCAGCGCGGTTCCGGCGTCCTCGACCACGGAAACGGCACATCCGACCTTGGACGCGCGGATGATGTTGCCGGTGGCCGCGACATTGCGCAGATAGGGGCCCCAGCCGAGCAGCAGGGCAAAGAGGGGGACGTTTTCGATGACGTTGCCGGATACGACAGTGTCCGCTTCCACGCCGATGCCGATCCCGAAACTGGCATCCGGGTCCACGTATGGACCAACCAGCGAGATGTTGCGGATGATGTTGTTTGCGACGATGGCAAGCCTGCCGCCCTCGTTGAAGTTGGCGATGTTGATGCCGTTTGCAGCACCGTCGACCAGGTTGCCGGTCACGATCGCGCCCTGGAAGCCGAACTCGGAATAGATGGCCGTTTCGCCGGAACGAAGGCACTGGTTGTCACAGATTTGAATGTTGGACGAAGCGTTCGCGCGAACGGCGGTGAAGGCGCTGTCGGAGATGTGGTTGCCGGAAACGATGACGTTGTCGGCGCGGTAGATATTGATGGCGTTGCCAAAGGGACCCGTCCCGCCATAGGTGGCCTGGGTGCGACGGATCCGGTTGCCTGAAACCATCGAGCCGTCCTCACCCGCCTCTGTCCGATGAATGAAGATGCCACCATTTCCGCAGTCGGAGAGGGTGTTGGCGGTGACGGAAAGTCCGGTGCTGTCGAGCGAATAGATGCCGAACTCGCCGATGCCCTCCCACCGGCTGTCGCGAATACGGCCACCGCAACGCTCCATGTGAAGACCGGTCTTGATGGTCCCCGTAAGCGTGCAGTTGTCAATGGACAGGTCGGCGACGTCGCGCAGATGCAGCAAGGCGGGGACGTCGTCTGGCAGGGCGCGGCCGGCACCGTTGAAACCGAGATTGGCAAGCTCGATCCGGCCGCTCCCCACGGCGCCAACAAACGCACCGCCGCCGGCAAAGACAAGTTCTGTAGCCCCCGCAATGCCAGTGAGCCGGGTGTTGTCAGGCAGCAGGAGGTTCGCTACCTCGTAGCGCCCGGGCGGGAGGAAGACCCATTGATTGCCGCGATTGGCCTCCTCGATCAGGGCCAGCAGGCGCGCAGTCTGATCCTCGCCGCGCGCTGGTCTCATCCCGGCCGCGCCGGCGTCGATCGAACCACGCATGTCTGTGAGAGAGAGCGCCGGAGCAGCCCACGTGCGGCGACTGCCGACAACGCTCGCGCCTGCCGCCGCGGCCAAGATAACAAACGCTTTGCGTCTCGTGATCATGCCAGCCCTCTCCGTCGCGTCCCCGCGCGCCCCAAAAGTAAACGAGATCGTACCTCGTTTGCCGATGCTGCGTATTTTACTGGAATATCTTAAGGAAGATTAAGGAATTGCCCCGCACTATCGATACAGCGATAAGGACATTCGTCAAATCAGAGATGGGGAGAGGCATTGGATGGGCAGTCCTGTGTCGCATGACATGCATCCGCAGCCTGATTCGGTATCCTTGGAGGGCCTTTGCCACCGTCTCATGAGGATTTCGACGGAAGGCAATATCCAGGACGCGCTGCTCGTCATCAACGAGCTCAACGCGCACTCGCTGATCGACCAGTTCCCCGACCAGATCTATGTCAAGGATCGCCGCAGCCGCTTCGTCTTGACCAATGCCGCGACAGCACGCGCGCATGGCCTCGAAAGCCCAAACCGCTTGCTCGGCAAAAGCGATTTCGACTTGTTTAGGTTGGAAGTGGCAGAGGAGCTTTTTCTGGCCGAGCAGGCGCTGATGTCGACGGGGGAGCCGATTGTCGATCATGAGCACCAGCTTTGCTTTGGCGGCTCCCAGCGCTGGCTTCAATCCAGCAAGACCGCCCTGCGAGACGGCGATGGGCGGATCGTCGGACTGATCGGTATTTCCCGCGACATCACAGAACGCAAGCGTCAGGACGGTCTGCGTCACGGTCACGCGCGGCTTCTTGACATGATCGCGCGCGGTCAGCCGCTCGACAAGGTTCTTCATGCGCTGGTGGATCTGGTCGAAGAGGAATTGCAGGACATCACAGCCTCTGTCCTTTTGATGGATGAGGCAACGGGACATCTGCATCACGGCGCCGCCCCGCGCCTGCCGGAGGATTATCGCAAACTGATCGACGGGATCGCGATCGGTCCCCATGCCGGATCCTGCGGCACCGCAGCGTGGCGGCGCGAGCCGGTCGTCGTCAGCGATGTGCTGGAGGATCCTTTGTGGGAGGCTTATCGCCAACTGCCGATGCGCTTCGGCTTCCGCTCCTGCTGGTCCTCGCCGATCCTTTCGTCAGACAATGTAGTGCTCGGCACCTTCGCGCTTTACTCCAACACGGTCCGCGAACCCACGCCTCTGGAGCGTGAACTGACGGCCATGGCGACCGATATCGCGGGGATCGCGATCGAGCGTACGCGGGCGGAAGAGCGCATCCACCATATGGCGCATCACGATCCTCTGACCGGATTACCGAACCGCACCCTGTTCTGGACCCAGTTCAACCGTGCCCTTTCCGAGGCAAGGCGCGAAGGTCGTCACATCACAACGACCTATCTTGACCTCGACAACTTCAAGCAGATCAACGACACGCTTGGTCATGCCGCTGGCGATGAGGTGCTGAGAACACTTGCTCTGCGCCTTGGCCACTGTATCCGCGCCAGCGACCTTCTGGTGCGCCTTGGCGGCGACGAATTTGCGATCGTCTTCAGCAATCCGGGCCATGAGCATGACGGTAGCGTGATCGCGAGGCTCCAGGAGCTGCGCGCAGCCATGTCGCGCCCTGTAGTCATCGAAGGTGAGGCGGTGCAGGTCACCTGCAGCATGGGCGTCGCGTGTTTTCCCCGAGACGGCGAGACACCGGAAGCGCTTCTGATCAATGCCGACAAGGCCCTATACGCCGCAAAGAATGGCGGTCGCGACCGTCTTGAGTTGTGGCACGGCTAGCCTTTTATCCCCAGCCAGTTGCCCTATCTCTTTGGGAATGAAACCAGAGGCGCTGCTTCATCCCACCCCGGCCGGGCTGTTCTGCCCCATCGGCCGCTTCCATGTCGATCCGGTGCGACCCGTCGAGCGGGCGCTGATCACCCATGGCCATTCCGATCACGCCCGCGCCGGCCATGGCAAGGTTCTGGCGACGCGCCAGACGCTCGACATCATGCGCATCCGATATGGCGAGGACTTCTGCGGATCCGAACAGGCGGTGGAGTTCGGCGAGCGCGTCGATGTTGATGGCGTCACCGTCTGTTTCCATCCGGCCGGACACGTCCTGGGCTCCGCGCAGATCCTCATCCAGAAGGATGGCCTCAGGATCAACGTTTCCGGCGATTACAAGCGCGGCACGGATCCGACCTGCGCCTCCTTCGAGCCTGTCCCCTGCGACGTCTTCATCACCGAGGCGACCTTCGGCCTGCCGGTCTTCCACCACCCGGACCCGAAGGGCGAGATCGGCAAGCTGCTCACCTCGCTGAAGCAGTTTCCCGAGCGCAGCCACATGATCGGCGCCTATGCGCTCGGCAAGGCGCAACGCGTCATCCGCCTTATCCGAGATTGCGGCTACCACGAGCCGATCTACATCCACGGCGCCTTGGCCAAACTCTGCGACTATTATGTTTCGCAAGGGATCGAACTCGGCGACATCCGCCCGGCAACGCTCGAAAAGAAGGATCCTGACGCCTTCAAGGGCGCCGTCGTCGTCGGCCCGCCATCGGCTTTCCAGGACCGCTGGGCGCGCCGTTTCAACGAGCCGCTGATCGCCTTTGCTTCCGGCTGGATGATGGTGCGCCAGCGCGCCAAGCAGGGCGGCGTCGAACTGCCGCTGGTGATCTCCGACCACTGCGACTGGCCGG
>CAYNED010000080.1:0-10820 GCA_964396135.1 uncultured Neorhizobium sp. | reverse complement strand
GGAGGCGGCGACGTACGAAACATACTGCATGTCACACTCCTTGGTGGTTGAGCTCTTTCACCTTGATGATTCCAGCGATGGGACAAGTCTACGCGATGCGATGAGCATCAGCAACCAAAAACAGTATCCGTTGGGATACTTTTTCTGTTAAAGGGCGAAACTGCGGCCGAACGGCGAATTTTATTTCATCGTGGCTGGTCGTTCCTAACTCGGCATCCCCGCCAGACGCGCTGCATCAGCCATGCGAGGATGCAGCTTGGCAATGGAATGAGTGGGGGGTCGCTGTAGGGTTTGGCCAGTCATTTGGCGTAAATTCGTGCGCTCAGCCCATACGTTCCGATGCGTAGCTCCCTGGGCTTGGTGGGAAGACGATCGTCCGATTCCCGTTGAGAAAAACGCGGCGGTGAATGTGTGCGTGAATCGCACGGGCCAGAACCTGGCTTTCGACGTCACGCCCAAGGGAAACGTAGTCTTCAGGGCTTTGGGCGTGGGTGATGCGAACAGTATCCTGTTCAATGATGGGGCCTTCATCCAGGTCGGCCGTCACGTAATGCGCAGTGGCCCCGATCAGCTTCACGCCTCGCTGATAGGCTTGCTTGTAGGGATTTGCGCCCTTGAAACTCGGGAGGAAGGAGTGGTGGATGTTGATGATCTTGCCCGACATGGTCCGGCACATCTGGTCGGACAGCACCTGCATGTAGCGGGCTAGAACGATGAGGTCGGTCCCGGTCTGGCTTACCAGCTCCAGCAATTGCGCCTCCGCCTGGGCCTTGTTGTCCTTCGTGACCTTGATGTGATGGAAGGGAATGTCGTGATTGACCACCACCTTCTGGTAGTCGAAGTGATTGGAGACCACGCCCACGATGTCGATCGGTAGCGCGCCGATTTTCCAACGGTACAGAAGGTCGTTAAGGCAGTGGCCGAAGCGGGACACCATCAGCAAGACCTTCATTCGTTCCTCGGCATCGTAGATTTCCCACTCCATGCCGAAGCGTTCGGCGATAGGTTTGAAACCCTCCAAAAGTTGAGGCCGCGCTGTTCCCTTCTCAGATAGGAACGAGATGCGCATAAAGAACTTGCCGGTGTCGAGGTCGTCGAACTGGGAAGAGTCGATGATGTTGCAGCCCTGGTCCGCAAGATAACCTGAGATGGCCGCGACAATGCCGCGGGTGGAGTTGCAGGTTACTGTCAGGACATAGCCGATCATCTCGTTTTCCTCTGCCAATGCCGTAGCAATGTATACATGAATGTTGTGCCGAATGCCATCGGCGCCAGTGTTTAGCAGTCGCTGCAGCTTTCGGCCAGAAGGCTGGATCGCTCATCGGGCAGGAAATGAGCGAGAGCAGCTGGGGCTGGCATTGCAGCAGTCCTACATAGTTTGAAGGAGTTGCTATGGCGGTGTCGTTCTTGAAGCGCCCTCTACAAGCGCCTCTGCGAAACGCGGCTGTAGCCCCATGTCCCGACTTAAGGGTGTTGTTTCTCCGGAGGAGAGGCTCCAACAAGGCCTGCCGGCCGGCAGGATGTATGCAGATTAGCTGACGTCGCTACGGCCATCGCAGTAGACGTGATCCTGCCCGCGGAAGTCGGTGACGACGTAGTGATCGCCATCTTGGTCTACTGAGTTTTCGGCTATAACGGCTTTCCCATGACCCCCAGGGATGTCCAGAACGTAGGTGGGTTGGCAGAGCCCAGATATGCGTCCTCGTAACGCCGACACGATCCGTTGACCTTCTTTGATGTCCAGCCGGAAATGGCTTGTCCCAGGAGCGAGGTCGGGATGATGGAGGTAATAGGGTTTGATCCGGTTCTGGACGAAGGACTTCATCAGCTCGGCAAGAACATCGGGGTCATCGTTCACGCCCCGCAGTAGGACGGTTTGGCTGACCATGGCAATACCGGCATCCACTAACCGCGCGCATGCCGCCATGGCGGCATCGGTCAGTTCTCGGGGATGATTAGCATGCAAGGCAACGAAGGTCGTCTTGCCGCTCGCTTGGAGCGCCGAAATAAGTTCGTCAGTGACCGCATCCGGAGCAACCACCGGAACCCGGGTGTGGAGCCGGACGATCTTCACATGAGAGATGTCTGCAAACTTCAGCATGATTTGCAGAAGGCGGCGAGGGGTCAGGATGAGAGGGTCACCGCCCGTCAGGATCACCTCCCAGATCTCCGGCCGCTGCCGGATATAGTCCGTGGCGGCCTCCAGTTCGTCTACGGAAAGCGTCCCGTCGCCCTGCGGCCCCACCATCTCTCGGCGGAAACAGAAGCGGCAATAGACTGGGCAGACATGAACCGCCTTCAGGAGAACGCGATCCGGATAACGGTGTACAATGCCTTTGACCGGTGTATGAGCCGCGTCACCGATGGGATCCTGCCGTTCCTCCCGGGTTGTGAGCAGTTCAGCAGATGTCGGCACGAACTGACGCGCGATTGGGTCTTGTGGATCCAGCGGGTTGATGAGCGCCGTCATGGCTGGAGTTACGCTGATGGCATATTGGCTGCTCACCTTTCGCGCAGCAGCGAGATCGTCTTCGTCGATCAGTCCTGCGGCTGCCAGTTCCTCTGCCGATCTGAGCGCGCGCTCTGCTGCCATCAGCTTGCTTCCGGAACAGGTGCCCACAGCACTTGTTCGATGCGTTGGGCGCCTGTGGCCAGCATCGCAAGGCGATCAAAGCCGAGCGCGGCGCCGCTTGCGCTAGGCATCATTCCTAAGGCATCGAGAAAGTCTTCGTCGATGGGATAGCTTTCCCCGTAGATGCGCTTCTTTTCCGCCATTGAATATTCAAAGCGCCGTCGCTGCTCCGCAGCATCGGTAAGTTCGCCGAATGCATTGGCAAGCTCTACCCCGCATGCATAAAGCTCAAACCGTTCTGCAACGCGCGGGTCGGAGGGCGATGGGCGCGCAAGTGCCGCCTCGCAAACGGGATATTCACAAAGGATCGTCGGGCGATCAACGCCAAGATGAGGCTCGATCTTCTCGACCAGCACGCGGCTGAAGAGATCGGCCCAGCTATCATCTGCCGCAAAACGGATGCCGGCCCGGCGCAACTCGCCGGCAAGGCGCCCGCGGTCGGCCTCGCCGGTGGTCGAAATACTGCTCAACAGGTCAATCTTGGCGAAACGCGCAAATGCCTCGGCCAATGTCAGCCGCTCGGGCAGGGCGAATGGATCCGTTCGCAGCCCCTTGTAGGTGAAATGCCTCGTTTCCGCCGTTTCCGCAGCAAGAGCCAGCAGTTCTGCACAATCCTGCATGAGGGCGTCATAGCTTTCATGGGCACGGTACCACTCAAGCATCGTGAACTCAGGGTGATGAAGCGGACCGCGCTCACGGTTGCGATAAACATGCGCGAAGGAGAAGATCCTTTGTTCACCTGCGGCCAGCAACTTCTTGCAGGAAAACTCGGGAGAGGTGTGCAGGAACAGCTCCGTCGCATGACCGTCTGTCGTCAGAGCCTGCGTGGCGAAAGCATGTAAGTGCGTTTCGTTTCCTGGTGAGATCTGAAGGGTTGCCGGGTCTACCTCGATGAACGCCCTGCTTTCAAAGTGTTCCCTGATCCGTGACTGGATACGGTTGCGGCCCAGCAGAAATGGCCTCCGATCCGCATGGACTTGGGGCCTCCACCAGGGAGAACGTTGGGAGGCGGAGCCGACTTGAGGCATGGATGGATCCTGATGTCTGCTTTCTAAGCGCGCTTCATCCGCCAAGGCTTCCTATTTGCCGTTTTTTAGGCTAGGTGCGCCCGGGAAAGCGTTTATCCGTCGCGTGGATCGGTGTCCGGTTCCTCTACGACGCATCCCCGGCGGACACAAGCCGGCAGGTACAAGGGAATATTCATGGTCAAGGTCATCGCCTCCTCCGTCCGCAAGGGCAATGTGCTCGAAGTCGACGGCAAGCTTTACGTGGTCCTCACTGCCCAGAACTTCCACCCCGGGAAGGGCACGCCGGTTACGCAGGTCGATATGCGCCGGATCGTGGACGGCGTGAAGGTTTCCGAGCGCTGGCGCACAACGGAGCAGGTGGAGCGGGCGTTCGTCGAGGATGTAAACTTCCAGTACCTTTATGAGGACGGTGAAGGCTTCCACTTCATGAACCCGGAAAACTACGACCAGATCGTAGTGGACGTCGAGACGATGGGCGATCAAAAGGCATTCCTGCAGGAAGGGATGACCTGCATTCTCTCCATGCATGAGGGCGTTGCGCTTGCGCTCCAATTGCCGCGCCACGTGACGCTTGAGATCACCGAAACCGAGCCAGTCGTGAAGGGACAGACCGCCTCGTCGTCCTACAAGCCGGCCATGCTGTCGAACGGTGTCCGGACGATGGTGCCTCCGCATATCAATGCAGGAACGCGGGTTGTGATCGCAACGGAAGACAATTCCTACGTCGAACGCGCCAAGGACTGATCAACAAGCATCCTAATGAAAAGGCCTCCGGAGCGGCGCTTCGGAGGCCTTTTTCGTTGGTGCAGATGCGACCTACTTGGTTGCCATTGCCGCAGCAGAAGCGACCTGTGTCGTGGCACCGCCGAAGGCATAACCCCCGCCGATTGCGACGTTCAGCGAGACAAAGTCCTGCGCCATCTGCCGAACGGCTTGAGCAAGATTTGCCCGTGCGGAAGAAACCTGTCGCTGCGCATCGAGAACGTCCAGCAGCGAAGATGCACCATCGCGATAGCTAGCCGTCGCGAGCTCCAGCGCCTCGTCATAAGACCGAACGGTGTCACGAAGGGCGTTGACGGTCCGGGCATCGCGCGCGACAGCGGCGAGGGCGTTCTCCACCTCTTCCACTGCGTCAAGCACCGTCTGCTTCCAAGCAAGATAGGATTCGCGTGCGGTGGACTCGGCGGCTGATACATTGGCCTTCAAAGCACCGCCGTCGAAGATGGGCAGCGAGAGAGATGGGCCGAATGCCCAGGAGAGGACGCCGCTCTCGGACCCGGCGACACGCGTGTAAGACGGAGTGATAGAGCCGCCTAGTGTGATCGCGGGATAAAGCTGTGCTTCCGCAACGCCGATCTGTGCGACTGCAGCTGCGAGCTGACGTTCCGCGGCTCGGATATCCGGACGGTTGCGGATTAGATCTGCAGGAACCCCTGCCTTGGCATTGAACCGTGCAACGGGCTGTCGAGCGCCCTTTTGCAGTTCAGCGAGCAGAGATGACGCTGGCAGACCCAAAAGGGTCGCCACACGGTGGGCCGCCCCGCGGAACGAAGTCTCGAGGGCAGGAATCTCCGCAAGCGTGGAGTTTACGAGACCTTCAGACTGAACCACATCGAGCCTCGAGGCTGCGCCAGCCTCAAGCTGTAGACGCGTGAGGTCCAACGTCTCGCGCCGCGAGCTGAGGTTCTGTCGAGCGACAGCGATGCGTTCCTGGTAGTAGCGAACATCGATATAAGCGGACACCACAGCCTGCAGCAGTGACAACCGCGCAACATCAACACCGGCATAGGCGGCATCCAAGTTGGCAAGAGCGGCTTCCCGGGAACGACGGTAGAGGCCGAACAAATCAAGGAACCAAGAGGCGCTCGGGCCACCCGAAACCCGCGTCTGCGACGTACTTGAGGTTGGAGAGGGCGTCCCACCAATGTCTCTGGCGCCGCTGCGCTGCGCTTGCGCTGTGAAATCGAGAGACGGAAATCCACCGGCTCCTTGAACAACAACATTTGCCTCGGCCTGATTGATGCGCTCAAGCGCCTGCAGAACGTCAAGGTTCTGCGAGAGACCCTGCTGAACATAGCCGTTGAGACGGCTGTCGTTGAACGCTGTCCACCACGCGGCGGTCGTCACGTCACCATTGCTACTGGACGGACCCTCTGCGTATTTCGCAGGCAGCGTTATCGCGGGAGCTGCATGGTCGGGACCGACAACGCAGCCGGACAGCAGGAGCATGACGAGCGGGGTCGCCGCAAATTTGTATCTCATGATTTCTTGTCCCAATGCCCTAACAGAACATGTGCAAAGTATCTGGTCGTCTTGACCGACTCGCCGTGACTCAATGTCCGTCCCGGCGAGGTTACGCTAGCCATCCGTTAACAGATGTCACGCTGTCTTCTCTCGTTTTTCACGGTTTGATAACCGCCTGACGACAACAAAGAAGGTGGGAATGAAGAAAATTCCGAGCAGTGTTGCAGAAAGCATACCGCCCAATACGCCAATGCCGATCGCATTCTGTGCTGCGGAACCCGCACCGGTTGCAATTGCAAGCGGCACCACGCCAAGGATGAAGGCAAGCGAGGTCATGATGATCGGGCGCAGACGAAGCCGTGCTGCCTCCAAGGTCGCCTCGATCAACCCCATTCCGTGCTCGACCCTCTCTTTCGCAAACTCGACAATGAGGATCGCGTTCTTCGCCGCAAGGCCGATCGTCGTGAGCAGGCCAACCTTGAAATAAACGTCGTTCGACTGGCCGAAAAAGTGTGCCGCGGCCAATGCACCGAGAACACCGACAGGTACGGCCAAGATAACCGAGAAGGGGATCGACCAGCTCTCGTAAAGCGCTGCAAGGCAGAGAAACACGATAAGCACGGATAGCGCGTAAAGCATCGGCGCCTGCGAACCCGACAACCGCTCCTGATAGGAGAGGCCCTGCCAGGCAACGGAGTAGCCACCCGGAAGTTGAGCCGTCAGCCGTTCCATTTCCTCCATGGCTTGACCCGTGCTCACGCCCGGGCCAGCGGCTCCTTCCAGGGAGATGGCACTCGTGCCGTTGAAACGCGCCAACTGTGGTGTTCCGCTTTCCCAGACGACACGGCTGAAGGCGGAGAAGGGAACCATCTCGCCAGCGCTGTTGCGGGCATACCAGAAATTGAGGTCGTCCGGCTGCATGCGGTACTGAGCGTCTCCTTGGACGTAGACTGGCTTCAGTTCGTTGTTCAGCGTGAAATCGTTGACGTCCCGACCGGCGAAGATGGTTGCCAGCATGGAATTGACCGTGGCCAGATCAACGCCCATGGCGCCAAGCTTTTCCTGGTCCAGGAGGATCTTAAGCTGTGTCTCCGATCTCTGGCTATTGCTGCGCAAGGAGCTGATATTCGGGTTGCTCGATGCGGATTGGATCAACTGCTGGGAAGCCATCGTCAGGCCGTCGTTGCCGTTGCCGCCACTGTCGACGAGGTACATGGAGAAGCCGCTTGAGGTGCCGAGCCCCTGGATTGCTGGTGGCAGCAGAGGGAAGACCTGGGCGTCACGAAGCGTAAAGAAGTAGCCGCCGGCTCGTTGCACGATCTCTGCGGCTGACTGGCCTGGTCCCGTTCGTTCGTCGAAATCCTTGAGCTTTGTGAAGACAATCGCGTTGTTCTGGCCCGCTCCACCAAAGCTGAAGCCGAGAACCCCAAAGACGTCGGAGACGTTTTCCTTCTCCTGCTCCAGAAAATAGGCTTCGACCTGCTTGACCACAGCATCTGTCCGCGCGGTCGTCGAGCCTGCAGGGGTCTGGATGATGGTCAGCAGGACCCCCTGGTCCTCCTCCGGCAGGAACGAACTTGGCAGTCGCGTGAAGAACCAGGCACAACCGGCGATGACGAGAACAAAGACAAGCATCACCCGAAGGGGTCGTTTGAGCAGATATCCGATCGAGCCGACATATCCCCTGGTGGAGCGATCGAAGCCACGGTTGAACCATGCGCCAAGTCCACGTCCCTTCTTGTGGTGGTCAATCGGCTTGAGCATGGTCGCGCAGAGAGCCGGTGTAAGCACGATCGCAACCACGGCCGACAACAGCATGGCCGACACAATCGTGATCGAGAACTGGCGGTAGATGATACCGGTGGAGCCGCCGAAGAAGGCCATCGGGATGAAGACCGCGGTAAGCACGAGCGCAATACCGATGATTGCCCCCGTGATCTGGTCCATCGACTTCTCGGTCGCCTCCAGCGGCCCCAGTCCTTCCTGGTCCATGATACGTTCAACGTTCTCGACGACGACGATCGCGTCATCAACCAGAAGGCCGATCGCGAGTACCATGGCAAACATGGTCAAGGTGTTGATCGAGTATCCCGCCAACGCAAGAATGCCAAAGGTACCAAGAAGGACGACTGGCACAGCAATCATCGGAATGATTGTTGCCCTCAGGTTCTGCAGGAAGATCAAGAGAACGACGAACACGAGGATGATGGCTTCGATCAGCGTGTGCACCACCTTCTCGATCGACAACTCCACGAACGGGGTGGTGTCGTAGGGGTAGGTAATTTCGACCCCTTCGGGGAGTGTTGGCGCGATCTCGCTCAGGGCGACTTTTACCCTTGATGCAGTGTCAAGCGCGTTGGCGCCCGTAGCCAGGTTAACGGCAAAGCCGGTCGAGGGCAGGCTGTTCTGGCGGGAACTACCGCCATAGCTTTCCTGGCCAATCTCCACTGTGGCAACATCGCTGAGGCGCACGGTTGCGCCATCCGGCTCGACCTTCAGAATGATGGCCTCGAAGTCGTCGACACTGGCAAGTTGGCTCTGCGCCGTCATCGTCACGGTCAACTGCTGGCCGTCGACCACGGGTTGGCCGCCGAGGGAGCCGACCGAGACCTGCGTGTTCTGGGTTTGGATCGCGCTGGTCAGATCAGCTGGTGTCAGCTGGTATTTCTGCAGCTTCAACGGGTCCATCCAGATCCGCATGGCATAGCCGGAGCCAAAGATGTCAATGCTGCCGACCCCTTCGAGTCGCTTGATCTGATCCTCGATGCTTGTGGAAAAGACATCGCCAAGGTCGACGGAAGACCGCTTGCCGTCGGTGGAGACAAGGGCACCCACCATCAGGATGCTTGACGTGGACCGAGTGACAGAGATCCCTGCCTGCTGCACGACGTCCGGCAATTGCGATTGTACCAGTTGCAGCTTGTTCTGCACCTGAACCTGAGCGATCTCAGGATCGACACTGTTGCCGAAAGTCAACGTGACGCTGGTACTTCCCGTGCTGGAGGCGGACGTCATGTAGGTCAGATCATCGAGACCAGTCATCCCGTCCTCGATGATACTCGTTACTGATTTCTCGACGGTTTCCGCACTCGCGCCATTGTAGGATGCGGCGATCCGAACGGTGGTTGGCGCAATGTCGGGGTACTGGGATATCGACAATGTCGCGATAGCCAGTGCGCCTCCCAACATGATCACGATCGCGATGACCCAGGCGAACACCGGGCGCCGAATGAAGAACTTCGCCATTGCAGTTTCCCTGCCGTAACTTCTGTGAGTGCTTGTCTGGGACGAGCGTTTATTGCTGTTGAGGTGCCTGTTGGCCTTCAGGCTGCGTTTGTTCAGCCTGAACCACCAGCCCGTCCTCGTTCACCGTAGATTCCACCGGTGCGACTGCGGCGCCGTCGCCGATCCACTGGAAGCCATCGACGATAAGGCGGTCACCGTCGACCACTCCTTCGGAAACCAGCCAGTTATTGCCGGAGACATGGCTAACGGGGAAAATGCGGGTCTCAACCTTGTTGTCGGCGGTGACGAACTTTGCTGACAATTCGCCACGCGGGTTGCGGGTGGCAGCTCGCTGCGGGATCAGGTAGCCTCGCTCCTGACCAAGGGTCACCGTTGCGCGGACATACATGCCGGGCAGGATTACGTTGTCAGGGTTGTTGAAGAGCGCCCTGATCTGATAGGTGCCCGTGCTCTCGCGGACGGCCATTTCCGCCATGTCCAACTTGCCGGTTTCTGGATAGATTGTCCCGTCCTCCAGGGTGAGGCTGATGGCAGCATTGCGAGGATCGCCACTGAGGCGGCCTGATGCAAAGGCCGAGCGAAGCTCAAGCAGGTTGGTGCTGGATTCCGTCAAGTCAATGTAGATGGGATCGAGTTGTCGCAGTGTTGTGAGGGCATCGGCCTGATTAGCTGTGACAATGTTGCCGATCGCAACATTGGAGATGCTCGTTACGCCGTCGAACGGAGCCCGGATCTTTGTGAGGTCCAGATTGATTTCTGCCGTCTGCAAGGCTGCATTCGCCTGAGCCACATCAGCTTCAGCCTGCAGAAGAGTGACGCGAGCATTCTCGAACTCGATCTGCGTTGCGCCGCTGTTGACCAGGCGTTCATAGCGGGCAAGGTTGGCTTGTGCGCTGGGGACACCGGCCTGCGCCTTGGCTACGTTTGCGCGTGCTTCAGCCACCAATGCTTCGTAGGTCTCATCCTCGATCTGGAACAGAAGATCGCCCGCCTTGACGTTGCCTCCTTCCTTGAAGGCAATTTCCCGCACCGCGCCCGTGACGCGGGGACGGATGGCCGCCGTGCGGAATGCCGTGGCTCGCCCGGGCAAAATTCGCGTGATCGGGTACTCGGCCTTGTTCAAGACAACCACGCTCACGGGAGCAGGCGGGCGCTCCTGAGCCTCAGCTGCCGGTGCGCCACCAGCGCTTTCTCCCGAATCGCTGCACGAGACCAGGGCGATCGACAGGAGAATTGGCAGGATGATCTGGCGTAATGTCATGACGTCGTCCAACGAGAGGTGAAAGAAGGCTTGCCTAGCCGGCCAGTTGACAGGGTCGGTCGGCCCCACCGATGCAAACCTACATGAGAAAAGGGATTAAGAGAACGAATGCGGTAAAAGTGACGTAAGTTAAAAATCGTCACTTAGCAAGAGGGTTTTGCAGTGCAGCGTTTATAAGATCGACAAGGCCTTGGCGCCGTTCTTGCAGGAGATTTGGTTCGGTTTTGGCCAGCAGGACCGGGTGGAGGATGCTGGCGAAGGCTGCCGCTACCGCGGAGGCGGTTTTCTCCGGATCGTCGCAATGATAGATGCCAGACGCAACGCCCTCCTGGATCACTTCGAGGAAGAGAGAGTTTATAAGAGCTTTGTAGTGATGGCCGCTTGGGAGGTCGGCATCAGACATGAGTAG
>CAYNED010000079.1:0-10837 GCA_964396135.1 uncultured Neorhizobium sp. | reverse complement strand
GCTGCAACGAAACCGACTGCCAAACCCAGATGATGACGTTGCTGCATGACGCCCCGGAATACGTCATCGGCGACATGATCTCGCCATTCAAGTCCGTCGTCGGGGGCGGCTACAAGACAGTCGAACATCGTCTTGAGGCGGCCATTCATCTCAGGTTCGGCCTTCCGGCGCATCCCAGCCGCGAACTGAAGACCCAGATCAAGAAGGCAGACACCATCGCTGCCTTTTTCGAGGCGACGGAACTTGCCGGCTTTTCCACTGCAGAAGCCCTGAAGTTCTTCGGTCAGCCGCGCGGCATCACGAAAGACATGCTGCCATTGGAGCCAATGCCCGCCCTGGACGCCCAGTCGCTGTTCCTAACGCGGTTTTCCGAGCTCGACGCGCAGCGGCTATCGGAAAACTCGCCATGAGTGCCATCGTCGTCTGCCCGCTTGCCAGCATCGCGGAGCTTTCTGTGCGTCACAAAGCAAGCCACCTCGTGAGCCTGATTGCGGAGAGACAGGATTTCCACCGGCCTGGCCTGATTGCGGCGGAGCGGCACCTGACGCTGAAGATGAACGACATCGCCTTTGCTGGCACAGGCGACTTGGTCGCGCCCGGCGAGGAGCATGTCGAGCAGTTGATTGCGTTCGTGCGGCAATGGGACCGGGCTGCCCCGATCGTTATCCATTGCTGGATGGGGGTATCGCGCTCTCCGGCCGCCGCCGTGATTGCTTCGCTTGCCGTCGATCCGGATGAAGATGACGTGAGCCTGGCACAGCGGCTACGGGCCGCCGCACCCCATGCAACGCCCAATCCCCGGCTCATCGAGTTCGGTGATCAATTGCTCGGAAGAAACGGGCGGCTTGTCGCTGCGATCAAGGGCATCGGGCGCGGATCTGACACTGACGGCCGAGCCTCCTTTGTCCTGCCCCTGCGACACCATGCAGAGAGCGCAAGGGCAACCTAGGCGAGCTCTTTCGGAACCTACTCTGTTTTCTTGATCTCTGCTGCGCCTGCACCAAATACCGCTCGCGACGGCAGAGGAGCAATTACAGACATGGAACAAGCATCGGATTTCGTGGTCGCAACGCGAGCCGCACTTGCCCAACTTTCGGCTCTCGCCGTCCAGTATGCGTTTTCAGCCGTTGGTGCCATTATCCTTCTAGTCATCGGCTGGGTTGCCGCCGGGCTCTTTAGCCGCTGGGCCTATCGCGGGTTGTCCCGGATCCACGGCATCGACATTACCCTTGCGCACTTCTTCTCCAACGTCATCCGCTACGCGATCTTGGTGGTCGTGTTCGTGATGGTGCTGGGCCAATTCGGGGTCCAAACGGCGTCTATCCTTGCAGCCCTTGGTGCCATTGGCCTTGCCATCGGCCTTGCGCTTCAGGGCACCCTGCAGAATATCGCGGCCGGGATCATGCTTCTGGTGCTTCGCCCGTTTCGCGTCGGCGAATACATCGATACCGGCGACATCAACGGCATTGTTCAGGATATCGGGCTCTTTGCGACGGAGCTCAAAACCTATGACGGACTGTATCGCCTCGCTCCCAATTCCCTGCTTTGGAATGTACCGGTGACGAACTACAGCCGCCTGACCACGCGCATGCACGACTTCAAGGTCGGAATTGCCTACGAAGACGATATCGACAAGGCAATCAGCATCATGCTGGACATCGTGCGGCAGGACGACCGTGTGCTGGACACGCCCGAGCCTTCTGCCTTCGTCATGGAACTCGGTGACAGCTCCGTCGTGCTTGCCATGCGCTACTGGGCCAACAGCTCGGTCTGGTGGATGACAACTCGCGACATCACCAAGGCCGTAAAAAACGCCTTCGATGCGCAAGGCATCACGATCCCCTACCCTCAGGTGACATACCACGCCCCTTCCGGTGAGAGCGGACCTCCGGCACTGCTGCAGCTGCCGGGCGAACCGGAGCAGGCGCGGCCCTGAGGAAAGGACGCAGCGGACCGATTGTACGAGGCAGTTGGTCCGCTGCCATTTGCACGGGTCAATGGGCCATTGTGGAGCGGTGTGCCCACCCCGTCATCCGCCGCTCGATCCAAGCCATCAGCGCGTACATCGCGATCCCTTCGACGGCGAGCATCAAGAGGCCCGCAAAGACCAGCGGCACGTTGAACTGGCTTTGTGCGGAGCTCATCATGTTGCCGAGCCCGTAGTTCGAAGCCACAGTCTCGCTCAAGACCGACCCGACGAAGGCAAGCGTGATGGCGATTTTCAGCGATCCGAAGAAGTACGGCATGGAGCGCGGAATGCCGACCTTCAACATGATGTCGATCTTGCGTGCGCCAAGAGCCCGCAGCACATCCTCGGTCTCCGGCTCGATCGTCGCCAAACCGGTCGCGACGTTTACGACGATCGGAAAGAAGGAGATCAGGAATGCGGTGATGACGGCCGGGATCGTGCCTATGCCGAACCAGATCACCAGGATTGGCACCACGGCCACCTTGGGGATGGCATTGAAGCCGATCATCAGCGGGTAGAGGCCAGCATAGATCGTCTTGGACCAGCCGATGAAGAGGCCGATGGCAAGACCGCCGATGACAGCAAGCCCAAAGCCAAGCGTCGTCGTAAACAGCGTCTGCAGCGAGTTTTTCCAGATCGGCGACCAGTACTGGACGATGGCCTGGAATATCCGTGTCGGAGCCGGCAGGATCGTCACCGGCGTGTTTAACGCGATCACCAACAATTCCCAGATCACAAAAAGGCCGATGGTATATAGCCAGGGTGCAGCCTTCACCCAGTTGATCCGCGACGTCGGCGGCTTTGCAGTGGCCACGGGTGGAGAGCTTTCCGTTACTACCGTCATGCCACCATCCTCGCCGTGGCAATCTCGCCGTGAAGCTGATGCACGAGGTCGTTGAACTCCTTCTCGTACATGAGGTCGAGTTCGCGCGGACGATCGAAAGGCACGCGATGCTCCTGAACGATCCGGCCCGGCCTCGCGCTCATCACAAAGATCTTGTCGGCGAGGAAGGATGCTTCCCGCAGGTCATGGGTGACGAGAACAATGGTCACTCCCTGGGCTGCATGCAGATCCCGGATGACGCACCACAGCTCTTCGCGGGTGAAGGCATCCAGGGCGCCGAAAGGCTCATCCAGCATCAGCAGATCCGGTTGGTGAATGAGGGCCCGGCAAAGGTTTGCACGCTGCTGCATGCCGCCGGAAAGCTGCCAGGGAAACTTTGCGCCAAACCCCTTCAACCCCACCAGTTCAAGCAGGTTCTCCGCCTGCTCGACATATTCCTTCTTGTGGGCGCGCAACCGGTGCCGGTGCTTCTCGACGATCTCGAGCGGCAGGAGGATGTTTTCCAGCGTCGTGCGCCATGGCAACATGGTGGGGTTCTGGAACGCCATCCCCACGATCGAGACCGGCTTCGTAACGTGCTGGCCAGCGACGATCACGGTGCCAGCCTGCGGAATATGCAGGCCGGTCACGAGCTTCATGAGGGTCGACTTGCCGCAGCCCGATGGTCCGACCACTGCAGCGAAATCACCTTTATCGACCCGCATGGTGAGACCGGAAACGGCAAGCGTGCCGTCGGTGCCGCCGTAGCGCATGTCGACGTCGTCGATGGAAACGAGGTGCGACATAGCCCTCTCCCGATGTCATTGGTCGATAAAAGGGAGAGCGAAGATCGCTCTCCCTGATGCAGGTTAGGGGAGCATGCGCTCTTCTTGGGGCGGCAGGAAGCTCGCGTCGAAGACTTGTTCTGCTTTGACAGCCCCTTTGAGCCCCATGGACACTTTCAGGGTGTCGATGGACGCAGCGAGCCGCTCCATATCGACGCCGCCAAAGCCATTCTCGACGACATAAGGCGTCTTGATGTTCATGGCGTTTGCCATGTTCAGCCGCTCTACCTCTATATCCGAGTTGAGCGTCTCGTTGCGTTTCAGAACGGCCGCGACACCTTCCTCCGGGTTGGCCACTGCATCGGCGAACCCCTTGGCAAGCGCCTTCAGAAAGCCCTTCACCGCTTCCGGGTTCTCGGCAGCGAAATCCGAATTCACCAGCACCGAGTTGCCGTAAAGGTTGAGGCCATTCTCGGCCATCAGGATGGTGGCGATGTCATCGTCGGGGATGCCCTGCGCCTTCAGGTTCAAGATGACCGAGAAGGCGAAACCGAACACTGCATCCACGTCACCCTTCGCCAGCATCGGCTCACGTACCGGAAAGCCAATCGATTCGATTGTGATGTTGCTGTCGTCGATCCCGGCGGCCTCCTTGAACGCCTTCCATTGAGCGAAGGCCCCATCCGGTGGAGGTGCGCCAAGCTTCTTGCCTTCCAGCGATTTGGGATCTTCCGTCACGCCGAGCGCCTTGCGGCCGACCACCGCAAAGGTGGGGCGTTCGTAGACCATCATTACAGCCTTGACCTTCTGGGTCGGATCCTCATCCAGGAACTTGATCAGCGAGTTGATGTCACCGAAGCCCATCTGGTAGGTGCCGGTCGAGACGCGCGGGATCGCTTCCACCGACCCGTTGCCACTGTCGATCGTGACGTCCAGGCCCTCTTCCTTGAAATAGCCCTTGTCGACAGCGAGCAAGAAGCCTGCCGCTGGCCCTTCGAACTTCCAGTCGAGCGTGAACTTGATGGCGGTATCGGCAAAGGCCGGTACGGAAATGCCGGTGGAGATGGCGAAGGCAGCCGCCGCTGCAAGCTTCGTCAGATATCGGCGCGTGAGCATTTTATGTTCCCCTGCTGTTTTTAATGATGCATTCAAAACTGCAATCGGAGAATTGCGCAAGCGTTATTTGCACAGATTTTCGCCATCGACCGAATGGCTCAATCTATGGGCATCTGAGCGAGGCAGGTGGTTAGGGCTTAAGCAGCCCTTCACTGCGACAACGTGTTCTAGTGGGATCATATCTTGCAATAGCTGCGGCAAGACGCCTTTTGCTTCAACCTTTTTGCTCAATGGCGCCGCGAGTCTCACGAGCTTGACCTTTTCCTAACCTCCGAAGAGCGGCTCTTTCCCAAGCAAGAAGGAGGCATGTATAAGCATCGCTCGGAGACGGGGACAACGCATGGAAATTCTGCTGCTCATTCTGATCGTGCTGGGCATCACCTGGCAGCGCAAGACGTCCAAGCGCCTCGCTCGACTCGAAGAGGAAATGGCCGAGTTGAAAGCGGGACGCAGCGGCCGTCTTGCCACCCCAAGCGAGACCTCGGAGGCGGTTGCATCATCAATCACCTTGGATGACGTTTCCCCAGAGGAACCTGTTCCTGTTGAAGAGGCCGCGCGCGAGGCAGTCTCGCCAGAGCATCTTGCAGACGCGGTCACGGCTGGGAAGGCACAACCGGACGAGACATTCGAAAGCAGTCTCGGCGCCCGATGGACAGTCTGGGTGGGCGGAATTGCCCTTGCCCTCGGCGGTGTTTTCCTCATCCGCTATACCATCGAAAGCGGCCTGCTGGGACCGGGAGCGCGGCTTTCGCTGGCCGGGCTCTTCGGCCTTCTCCTTTTTGCCTCAGGGGAACTCGTTCGGCGCCGGGCACTTCCGCAGGTATCTGCGCGCTACAGCAATGCGATGATTCCGGGCGCCTTGACGGCCGCAGGGGCCGTGACGCTGCTTGGTACGGTCTATGCAGCACATGCCTATTACGGCTTCATCGGTCCTGCATCCGCGTTCACCCTGCTCGGCGTGATTTCGCTGGTCACGATCGCGCTCTCCCTCCTTCACGGCCAGGCCCTCGCGGGCCTCGGTCTCCTCGCGTCCCTGATCACACCCGCGCTCGTTGCCAGCACGGCGCCCAATGCGGTCGTCCTGTTTGGTTTTCTGGCCATCGTCTGGCTGGCATCCGCCTTGGCGTCGCGGTTTCGCAGTTGGTTGAGACTGCCGATGTTGGCCAATCTCGGTCTCGCCGGTTGGTCGATAGCCTATGTCTTCAATACCGACCCATACGACCCGCTGCCGCCGGTGTTCGCGCTCCTCACCATGGTCGCCGGCACCGCCTTCGTTTGGCCTGGTGTCAGCTTCGGTCAATCCGATGCGCCTGACGAAGGCTGGAGAAGGCTTATGCGCAGAAGACCGCTCGGGATCGGTCTGGCGGTATCGGTGTCGGTCCTTCTGCCGGCAATTGCGATTTTGGCTGCATGGGATGCGGCCGCCGGTAACGCATCGCTCGCCGCCGCAGCTCTTGTTGCAGCACTCGCGGCGCTGGGCTCCGGTCGACGCTATGCAGTCTGGCCGACGATCTTTTCGGCCGTCGGGGCCGTCACGGTTGTGGCGCTCCTGGCGCTGATCCGTCTTAACGGCTCGGTCACTGTCGACGAAGGCGCAGCGATCGCAACTCCTTTCTTTGTCGGAGACATCGCACTCAGCCTGGCTCTCGGCTCTGTCTTCACCCTGCTCGGCTTTGTGTTCTTGCGCCGGATGGGACGAGAAGACGAAAAGCTCGCGACGATATGGGCCGTCCTGATGTCAGGTGTCCCGATCACGCTGGCGACGATCAGCTTCCTCAACTTCGGCCTCCTTTCCCGAGACTGGCTGCACGGGCTCTACGGGGTGGCTCTCGGCGCCTTGCTGCCGGCGGGCGCCGTGTGGTGCTTCCGGCAAGAAGCAAGTGATGACTGGAGCAAACGAGCACCGAACCTGCTGGCACTGGGATCATTTGCCGCCTTCGCCTTTGCGCTTCACGCTTTGACTCAAGGCCTCGTGACAACCGTGCTTTTGGCCATCCTGGGCTTTGCCTATGTTGCAGCAACCAGATTGCGCCAGTGGCCTGCCTTGCCTTGGGCGATGGCTGCAGCCTTGCTCGTCATCTTCGCCCGCATCGCCTGGGACCCGACGCTGGTCGGACCGGATAATCTATCCAAGACGCCGTTCTGGAACGCGCTTCTTGCCGGATACGGCATCCCTGCCCTTCTTTCCGTTCTGTCTGCCTACGAGCTGCGTCACTGGCCGGGGCTGCGGGCTCGCAACTTCCTGCAAGCCCTCGCCTCGCTCATGGTGATCATGGCGGTTGCAATCCTCGTGCGGCACGCGATGAATGGCGGGGTGCTCGATGAGCGACTGCCGACGCTTGGCGAACAGTCGATCTATACCCTGCTGACAATTGGTTTTTCCGCTGCGCTGATGACCCTCGACCGGCAGGCGCCAAGCCCCGTCTTCCGCTACGGTTCGATGATTGCCGGGGTCATCGCAACCATCAATGTTCTATCGGCACATGTCTTCGCACTGAATCCCTATTTCAGCGGCGAGAACACCGGCGCCTGGCCGTTTGTGAACCTGCTCTTGATTGGCTACCTCTTTCCGGCACTCGCCTATGCGGGTCTTTCTGCCTACGCGCGCGATAAGCGGCCATGGCCATACGTTTCCATGCTCGCCTTCGCCGGCGCTGGCCTCGGTTTCCTCTGGGCAACGCTTTCCGTCCGCCGCTTCTGGCAGGGCGAGAACATCGCCGACTGGAAAGGCTTCCTGCCGGACGAGACCTACACCTATTCCGTTGTCTGGCTGCTAATCGGCGTAGCGCTGCTGGTGCTCGGATCAAGGTTCAACGCCCGAAGCCTGCGGCTCGCTTCGGCAATCCTTGTGATGATAACCGTCGTCAAGGTCTTCTTGGTCGATATGTCGAACCTCGAGGGCATCCTTCGTGCCTTGTCCTTTATCGGCCTCGGCGCCGTCCTGATCGGCATCGGCCTGTTCTACCAAAAGATCCTGAGTCAAAGCTCCCGGCCAAAAGCGGGTTCCCCTTTGCCTGCGGAGGCAAAAGAGCCGTGACAAGCACCGCCCTTGCCGCAGCCTTCGCGCCTTATGACCAACTGGCGCTTGCGCTTCTACCGCACGCGACTGAAGGAGACGACGGATCACACGACGTCGCCCATCTCCTGCGCGTCTTTCGCAACGCCATGCGCATCCACGCAAGCGAGGGTGGCGACGGTGAGATCCTGGCTTCCGCGGTACTGCTGCACGACTGTGTCGCCGTGGAGAAGAACTCTCCGCTCAGGGACCAAGCATCCCGGCTCGCAGCCGAGAAAGCCTCTGGCGTTCTGGCACAGCTGTCGTGGGACGAGGGAAAAGTTTCCGCTGTTGCGCATGCGATCACTGCGCACAGCTTCTCTGCCAATATCAATCCGGAAACTCTGGAGGCCAAGATCCTGCAGGACGCCGACCGTCTGGATGCGATTGGCATGGTTGGCGCTGCCCGCTGCTTCTACATCGCCGGGCGGATGGGGTCTGGCCTCTATGACCCTGGCGATCCGCTGGCGGAAAGGCGTCCGCTGGATGACAAGGCCTTTGCCATCGACCATTTCGAGACCAAGCTTTTCAAGCTGGCAGATGGCTTCCAGACCTCCGCGGGACGTGCGTTGGCTGGTGAGCGTCACGCGCGCCTGAAGCACGTGCTCGCCATGTTTCTCGACGAGATTTGAAGGTTTTTCATGCAGGTCAATGCACTCAACTTCTACCCCTTGAAGAGCGGCCGCGGCATTGCGCTGAAGGAAGCGGATATTCGACCGGAAGGCATTCCAGGTGACCGGCGAATGATGCTTGTCCAGCCCGACGGAAACTTCATCACCCAGCGTGACCTGCCCTTGCTTGCGAAGCTGACGGTAACGCCGGAACAGGCCATCAACCGCATTGCTTTCGATGGCGAGGGCGAGATCGAGGTGTCGCATCCACCGGCGGATCGGCGAATGGACGTGGTGATCTGGAAAACGCCGGTCAGCGCGGCGGTGGCGGATGAGGCGACCAATGCCAGGCTTTCGTCCTGGATCGGACGGGACGTCCGGCTCGTGTTTTTCGACGCGCAGTCGCAACGTGAAGCAAGCGCAGAATGGGCCGGCGACGGCACACCCGTGACCTTTGCAGACGGCTATCAAATCCTCGTCACCACCACCGCCTCGCTTGCAGCACTGAATGCCGACATGGCGGCTCACGGTGAGGCTCCCGTCGGGATGGAGCGCTTCCGGCCCAACATCGTGCTTGAGACAGAAGAGCCTTGGGTCGAGGATGGCTGGATCGCAATCGAGATCGGCAGCGTCGTCCTGGACTTGGTAAAGCCTTGCGCGCGGTGCATCATGACCACCCAGGATCAAAAGAGCGGATCGCGAGAGCTGGCAAATCCGATGCCGGCGATGGGACGGATACGGATGTCGGCCGACCGGCGCGTTCCGGGACCGCTGTTTGGGTGGAACGCAGTGCCGCGGACCACTGGCCGGATTAGTCTCGGCGAGGCAGTGCGGGTTCTAGGTGAACGAGATGCGGCCTGGCCGATGAAGCGCCGCTGATTTTCCGGGTTGCCATCACCCGCCAGAGCGCTATTTTGAACTTCGGTTGTCAGACAACCTGCTACCCTTCCTCCAAGACCATTGCGCGAAACGTCTGTGCATGGCCATCGCATGGATTTTTGACCGCATGACATCTCGGGCGACCGGCCTCGCGTTCGCGATTTTGGCAGTGACCATCTTCTCCATCCAGGACGGCGTTTCGAAGCACCTGGCCGACAACTATCCGGCCATCTTCATCGCGATGATGCGGTACTGGGCATTTGCGGGATTTGCGGTCGTGCTGGCGAGCCGCGCGAGCGGTGGCATTACCGCCACCGCCAGCACCCCTCGCCCGGCATTGCAGATCTTGCGCGGCGCGTTGCTTGCGGTGCAGATCGTCGTCGCCATCATGTCTTTCGCAACCGTCGGGCTTTCCCAAAGTCAGGCTGTCTTCCAGTCGGCGCCACTGCTGGTGGCGCTACTGTCCATGCCGCTTCTTGGCGAGCGCGTCGGATGGCGCAGATGGGCAGCAATCATGATCGGGTTCATCGGGGTCATCCTGATTCTCAAGCCCGACGCAGGCGGCTTTGATCTACACACACTGCTGCCGATGGCCGGCGCTGTGCTCTACAGCCTCTATTCCATCACCACTCGGCTCGCCAGCCGAACCGATACCGCTTCAACGAGCTTCTTCTACACCGGTGTCGCCGGCGCGGTCGCAATCACGTTGGTGGGACCCTTCTACTGGTCGAGCTTCTCGGGCAATGACGCTTACTGGATGGCCGCCCTTTGCGCCTTCGGGATTGCCGGCCACTATTTCCTGATCCGCGCCTTTGACTATGTCGACGCCGTAATCGTGCAGTCGATGTCCTATCTGCAGCTTGTGCTCGTGACCATGATCGGCGTGTTCATCTATGGTGAGACCCTGGGCTTCAACATGGTGGTTGGATCAATCATCGTGGTGGGAGCCGGACTGTTCACCATCTATCGCGAGGCCAGTGCAGGAAAGAAGCCGCTGAAGATGGACCCGAGTGGCGAGCTTTAGGCTCCTATCAACTTTCGTGATGGAAGCCCTTTGTAAAACTCATTTGGCAATGGCGACTGGAGGGCTATTGTTGGGAATAGAAGTCACTCCAGAAGGTGCGCAATGACACAGGCTGCCAAGTCCCCAATGCCCTGGCTGATCATCGCCGCCGGCTGCCTTATCGCGATGCTGACGTTCGGCCCGCGCTCGGCGATGGGTTTCTTCCAGCTGCCAATGCTTTCCGACACTGGATGGGACCGCTCCACCTTCGGTTTGGCCATGGCGTTCCAAAACCTTTTCTGGGGGCTGAGCCAGCCATTCTTCGGGGCGTTGGCCGACAAGTACGGCACCGGCCGTGTGCTGGTTATATCCGGCGTCCTTTATGCCGCCGGGCTTCTCATCATGGCTTATGCCGATGCTCCGGTCTGGCTGCATATCGGTGGCGGCGTTCTGGTGGGCACTGCGATCGGCGCCGGCTCGTTCAGCGTCATCCTCTCGGCTTTCGCCAGGCACGTGACGCCGGAGCAACGCTCCATGGCCTTCGGCTTTGGAACGGCGGCGGGCTCTGCCGGCATGTTCCTGTTTGCGCCGTTGAG
>CAYNED010000078.1:3955-10839 GCA_964396135.1 uncultured Neorhizobium sp. | reverse complement strand
CGTCGTCCTTGTTCAGACCTGAAAGATCGCCGTAGTCGCGCTCGTTCAGTGCCGCGTCGCGGATCGTTTCGAGATCCGGCTGGCCAAGCTTGTCGAGGACGATGCGCAAGGTGTCCTGCGCCCGCTTCAGTTCCGACGTAAAGGCGATGTCGAACTTGAGGCCTGTCTCAGCCAAAGCCTGCCCGCCGATTTCCGCCTCCTGGATCCCAAGATCGGTGAGATCAGGATCACGCCAGCCGGTGAAAAGGTTCTTCAGGTTCCATTCGCTCTGGCCGTGGCGAACAAGGACGAGGGTGCCGCTCATGAAGTCAAATCCTCCGGATGATCAATGGGTGGTGAGCCCGAGTACGTCGAGCATGTCGTAAAGTCCCGGCTTCTGGTTTCGCCCCCAGAGTGCTGCGGCAACGGCGCCGCGGGCGAAAATAGAGCGGTCGCGGGCGCTGTGCGACAGCGTCACCAGTTCGCCTTCGCCGGCAAGGATAACCGAATGATCGCCGACAACAGAACCGCCGCGAAGGGTCGCAAAGCCGATGGTTCCGGTGGGGCGTGCACCGGTATGGCCATCGCGTACCTTCACCGCATTTGCTGCGAGGTCGATTTTCCGACCCGTGGCGGCCGCCTCTCCAAGGAGGAGAGCGGTGCCCGAGGGCGCATCCACCTTGTGCTTGTGGTGCATCTCCAGGATCTCGATGTCCCAATCTGCGGCGGATAGCGCCCGGGCCGCCTGTTGCGTCAGCACGCCGAGCAGGTTGACGCCAAGGCTCATATTGCCGGACTTGATGATACGTGCGTGCCGCGCGGCTGCTGCGATCTTCTCATCGTCGGCGGGCACGCATCCGGTGGTTCCGATGACATGCACGATACGCGCCTGTGCGGCGAGGCCTGCGAACTCAACCGTTGCAGAAGGGCTGGTGAAGTCCAGTACACCTTCAGCGTCGACAAAGGCTTTCAGCGGATCAGCAGTCACGGGTACGCCGATCATCCCGGCACCGGAAAGCTCGCCGGCGTCCTTTCCAATAAATGGTGAGCTTTCTCGTTCCACCGCCGCGTGCAGCACGACGCCGGCCGTTTCGCTGATCACCCGGATCAAGGTCTGGCCCATCCGTCCGCCTGCACCCACCACCACGAGTTTCATCGGATTGTCGCTCATGCCGGGATTGCCTTTGAATTCATGCGTTGGCGTCGGGAAGCTGCAGGTTGTTCAGGCGAGCGTAAAGACCGTCCTTGTGCTGCGCAAGCGTCTCGTGGTCTCCCTCTTCGACGACACGTCCCTCATGCATCACGACAATCTTGTCTGCATTGACGACGGTTGAAAGACGGTGCGCAATGACGACGACGGTGCGTCCGCTCATGGCTGTCTCCAGCGCCTTCTGAACAGCCGCCTCTGATTCATTGTCCAGCGCTGACGTGGCCTCATCGAGCAGTAGGATGGGCGCCTTGCGGACGAGTGCGCGGGCAATGGACAAGCGTTGTCTCTGGCCCCCGGAAAGCGTGATCCCGTTCTCGCCAACGGGGGTGTCGTAGCCGAAGGGCTGCGCCAGGATGAAGTCATGCGCGTAAGCCAGTTCCGCTGCCTCCTCGACCTCTGCGTCGGTGGCTTCCGGCCGGCCGTAGCGGATGTTGTCGCGGATCGAGCCTTCAAAAAGGTAGGGCTGCTGCGAAACGTAAGCCAGGTGGCGTCGCAGCGAAACCTTCGTCACGCCGCTGATATCCTGACCATCGATCAGGATCCGCCCGGACGACGGATCGTAGAAGCGTGGAATGAGGTTGATGATGGTCGACTTGCCAGCGCCTGAAGGGCCGACCAAAGCCGTGGTCTTGCCTCCTTCGGCGACGAAGCTGATGCCTTTCGCGACAGGTTCGCCGTTGGCATAGGTAAAGCTTACGTCCTGAATTTCGATCCGCGCATCCGTTACCACCAGATCTTTCGCGTCAGGCTTGTCCCTCTGCATCGGCTGCGTGTCCAGAAGCGCGTAGATCATTCGCGCATTCACCACCGCGCGTTCCATCTGAACCTGCAGTTTCGCAAGTCGGCGAGCCGGATCATAGGCGAGCAGAAGTGCCGTCACGAAAGCGAAGAAAGCGCCGGGCGGCACGCCTTCGTAGATCGAGCGGAAGGCTGCATATGCCAGTACGCTGGAAATGGCGAAACCGGCGAACGTCTCGGTCAACGGGGCGGTGCGCTCCGTCAGGCGGGCAATGCGGTTCGCGCGCCCTTCCGCTTGGGCGATGAGCTTCTCCACCTTCTGCCCAAGCTGCTTTTCCATCGTGAACGCTTTCACGATGGAAATCCCCTGGATCGTCTCCTGCATGGCGCCCAGGACATGACTGTTCAGCTCGATGGACTCGCGCGTTGCGCTCCGCAACCGTCGCGAGACGTAGCGGAGCGCGATAATAAGTGGCGGCGCCACGACGAAGACGATCAAGGAAAGGATCGGATCCTTGCTGACCATGACGCCGATTAGGGCAACAAGCGTCAGGAGGTCGCGCGCCGTGGAAGTGACCGTCAAGTTCAGGACGTCTCGCACCCCGTTGACGTTCTGGCTGATCTGGGCGGCAAGGTGAGCGGACCGCGCCTCGCTGTAGAAGCCGACCGACAGGCTCATCAGGTGGTGATAAAGGCGACGCTGATAGCCGGCGACGATGTTGTTGCCGATCTTCGAGAGCGTCACCGACTGGCCGTAGGTGGCAAAGCCCCGCAATACGAATGCTATGAAGATCGCGCCGCAGATCAGCCAAACCACATCGGCCCGCTGGTTGGCAAAGGCTTCGTTGACCACCGACTCCATGATCCAGGCGGTGAAGGCGGTGGAAAGCGCAACAGCCACGAGACAGAAGATGGCAAATGCATAGCCGCGGATATGGTCGCGTCCGTTTTCTGCGATCACGCGTTTCAAGACACTGGTGATGGTGTCAGAATCGAGGTGTAGCTTCTTGTCTTTCGGTGAGCCCAATGAGGATGTCCCGTTGCCAGCTCGCTCTCGGCTGGGCGCCGCGTTTGGGCGGGTCTATAGCGAGCGGGGCACAATTTGGCTAGTGCGCAGAGGCCGCAGGCTTGCGTAACCTTCAGCGCTGCCAGCGCCGCCCTTGCGTGGAGATGCCGTAGGTCGAGGGGGTGCGGGCATAGCTGGCAAGGCCCGCAAGTGCGGCGAGCGGATGGGTGACGACGAAGGTTGGGATAAGCCGCATCAACTCGTTGTGCGGTGCTTTGTCCTCGAAGGCCTGGCGAAATGCCGGCTCCTTCAGCGCCGGGATGATCTTCTGGGAGATGCCGCCGGCAAGATAGACGCCGCCCTTTGCCATGAAGACAAGCGCCAGGTCGCCTGCGAGCCTGCCGAGATAGGTAGCAAAGAGCGAAACGGTTTCGGCGGCCTGACTGTTTTCTCCCGATTGCCAGCCTGCAGTCACATCCGCAGGCAGGGTGAGCGACGGCGCAACGCTGTCGGCTGCGCAGATAGCCCGGTAGATGTTGACGAGACCGCGGCCGCACAGCAGTTGCTCCGCCGAAATGCGTCCTTCGATGGGCTCCAGATGCGGAAAGATTTCTAAATCCCGATCCGAGCGGGGACCAATATCGACATGTCCACCCTCGCCGGGTACCGGAAACCATGTATTGCGCGCATGAACCAGACCTGCGACGCCGAGGCCGGTCCCGGGGCCAAGCACAACGCGTGAGGCGACCACAGATTCAGAGCGGGCACCGATGACCTCCCGATGGTCCTCTGTCAGGCATGCGACGGCGAGCGCTTGCGCCTCGAAATCGTTCAGTACGAGGACATCGCTGAAGCCGAGATCAGCGATCAGCGCATGCGGCCTGACGATCCAGTCGCAGTTGGTCAGGTCGATCTCGTCCCCTTCGATAGGACCTGCCACGGCCAGGATCGCCGAGCGCGGGCGCACGCTGGTCTTCTCCAGCACGTCCTTCAGGATCGCCTCGTCGATGGTCGGGTAGTCAACGGTTCTCACATTGGGGAAGGGAATTGGCTCGGATGCATCATCGGCAAGGATGGAGAAACGAGCATTGGTACCGCCAATGTCGCCAAGCAGGATCGGAAACGGCAGGCTTTGGTTTTCGGTAGCGTGATGCATCAGTCCCAGCGATCGTTGGCGTGGATTATTGGAAGTCTATCAATCGTTCAGCGGTGGCGCGATTTAGCGCCATCGGGATGTCATAGACGGTGGCAAGCCGCGTCAGCGCTTTGACGTCCACGTCATGCGGCATTGAGGAGAGCGGGTCGATAAAGAAGATCAACATGGTAACCTCGCCTGTCGCAATCATCGCACCGATCTGCTGGTCCCCGCCGAGCGGTCCGCTTTTCAGCCGGGTTACCTGAAGGCTTGGACACGCGTCCTGAACCCGCCCACCTGTCGTGCCTGTCGCCACCAATCGAAATCGGGCAAGCGCTTGCTGGTGCTGCTGAGCGAAGGCGGCCATGTCGTCCTTCTTCTCGTCGTGGGCAATCAGCGCAATGCAAGGCAGGGTCAAGGGCGACCTCATGGTGGGATCTAGTGGGTCCGAAAGCTTCTACCCCGGCAACTGTGCGTTGGAAAGTAGGATACCCCTGTCGTCAATCGAACGGCCGGGGCATGGGCAAAGGCCCCTCGTCCGGCAATGGCTGAGCGTTTTGTATGAGAGCCTCGATGGATTGAACGGGAACAGGCGCGGAGCCGCGCACGGCATATGCGGAGATCGTCTCCTCCCCAGCGGGCGACGCCCCGGCGGCGGCCAATACTGCAGCGCAAGCCTTCGGCAGGTCGGAAAGCATCACGTGGCGCGGTTTCACCGGCTTTGCGTTTGGCTTCGGCTTCGGCTTTGCCCAAGGCTCCTCGGTAAACCACCAAGCGAGCGACTTGTCGCAGCCGTCTCCAGGACCGATCGCCGCTTGCGGCTTGCAGCCGGGAGCACCTTCCGGGCAACCGATGCGGATGTGGAAATGCTCGTCGTGACCATAGATCGGTCTAACCTTGCCGAGATTGGTGCGGTCGCCGCGCCATGTCTCGCAGAGCTTCTTCTTGATTGCCGGATTGACAAACACCCGCTCCACCTGGGGATAGCTCGCTGCCTGCATGACGACCCGCGCATGGGTGTCGCTCCAGCGTCGGGAATCAACGGTGAGGAACTTGCTCTTGTCCAGCATCGAGGTAAACGGCATGTCCTCGCGCTGCTGTGGGGAAAGCGGCTGCGCCGGTTTCGGGGTGAACCAGATATCAGCATCCAGCCCAATCTGGTGAGAGGCGTGGCCGAACAGCATCGGCCCGCCGCGCGCCTGCGAAATATCGCCCACGAGGATGCCGGAGCCCCAGCCCAATGCCGCAGCGTCCCTGGAAAAGCGCTCCAGCAGCGCGACCAGCTTCGGGTGTCCCCAACGACGATCGCGCGACAGTCGCATCGCCTGCCAGGTTGGTCCATCGGTCGGAAGCGCAACCGCACCTGCGATGCAGCCTTTTGCATAGGATCCGATCGGCGCGGGAGCGCTTCGTGTCGGCGCTTTCACGGCGCCGAAAAGTTCTTTTGCGGGCGTCGTCTCGGCAATAGCCGGCCCGGCCAGAGCGACCAGGCTCAGTCCCGTCGCCAGGAGCCGTATCAAATTGCTTATGCTGTGCATGCTCTTACCGTTGTCCCGCAAATCACCTCGGTTAATCTACCGTGAAGAAGGATTTTGGTGAAACGGAGATGCAGCAAAACGGTATCTCATGCCGCGATAAAACGGTTGTGAGCGGGCCAGCCTGTATTTCGCCCGACTTTGCCCTATGCTTCGACGCAACATGAACAGGAAGAGGTTTTTGATGCACTGGAATTGGCTGAAGGGAGTCTCAGTTGTCTCATGTGCGGTGTTGTTGTTTACCTCGCCCAGTTTGGCGGACGAACAGCCGCAATGGCGTCATGGTTTAGCCGTCATAGGCGAGCCTCAACTGCCTGCCGATTTCAAGCAGTTTCCTTATGTCGATGCAGGTGCTCCCAAGGGTGGGGAACTGCGCCTGGCAAGTGAAGGCACCTTCGACAATCTCAATCTTGTTATCGATCGAGGTGCGCCCGCCGCTGGACTTGGCGCTATCTACGACACGCTGATGAAGCGGTCAGAAGACGAGGTCTTTGGTTCTTATGGGCTTCTTGCCGAAGCCATGCACCATCCAAGCGACATGTCGTCAGCGACATTCCGCCTGCGTCCGGAGGCGAGATGGGCAGATGGCGTTCCCGTGACCGTGGAAGACGTGATCTTCAGCATGGAGAAGCTGAAAGAACACAGCGCCTTTTATTCCGGCTACTACAGGCATGTCTCTGGCGTCGAGAAAACGGGCGATCGTGAGGTGACCTTCCGGTTCGACGAAAAGAATAACAAGGAGTTGCCCTCTATTGTCGGTGATTTCCCGATTTTCCCGAAGCATTGGTGGGAAGCAGCAGATGAGAGAGGGAACCAGAGAGAGATCTCGCGCACGACACTGAGTCCTCCAATGGGATCCGGGCCCTACAAGATTGCCACGCTGCAGCCTGGGTCAAAGATCACGTACGAGCGCCGAGATGACTATTGGGGCAAGGATCTGCCGATCAACCGTGGCCAGTATAATTTCAACACGATCAGTTACACCTATTTCTCTGACGCTGACGTAGCATTCGAAGCTTTCCGCGCCGGAACCATTGATTATCGGCGGGAAAACAGCGCCAGTAGCTGGGCGACTCGCTATGATTTCGATGCAGTCACTCAAGGACGCGTGGTACGAGAGGCGTTGACCAACCCTTTCAAGGCAACGGGCGTAATGCAGGCCTTCGTGCCGAATCTACGCCGCGAGATCTTCAAGGATGCGCGTGTTCGGCAAGCTCTGAACTACGCCTATGATTTCGAGAGCCTCAACAAGAACCTCGCGCATGGAGGGCTCAAGCGCGT
>CAYNED010000078.1:0-3855 GCA_964396135.1 uncultured Neorhizobium sp. | reverse complement strand
CCGTTGAGCTTCGAGATCCTGCTCAGCAGCGCTTCGCAAGAGCGGACGGTGCTGCCGTATGTCGCGAGCCTCAAGAGGATCGGCATAGATGCACGACTTCGCTCTGTTGATACTTCCCAATACATCAACCGTGTCCGCAGCTTCGATTATGACATGATCTATGGAATCTGGGCCCAGACCATGAACCCCGGGAACGAACAGATGGAGTACTGGGGAACGGAATCCGTGAACCGCGAGGGCTCCCGCAATTATGCGGGCATCAGCGATCCAGCGGTGGATACATTGATCCGCAAGATCGTTTTTGCGCCCGATCGCGAAGAGCAGGTTGCGGCGGTGAAAGCCTTGGACCGTGTGCTTTTGGCCAACCATTTCGTGGTGCCAATGTTCTATTCGGGCGAAGAGAAAATTGCGTATTGGAACAAGATTGCCCACCCAGAGCGACTTCCTGAATACGGTACAGGTTTTCCCGACACATGGTTTGCCCAGCCACGCTGACAATTAAGCTGTTGCGCGATGCAAGCTCCACAGGTCCATATGGATCAGGTGATTCGTCTCAACACAAAGGGGAAGTGGTTGAACTTGGTGCTGGCAGCCGGTGATACGACAATGCCGAGCGATGGCGTCTGATGGGTAGCTACGTCCTTCGCCGCCTGCTCCTGATGATCCCGACGCTGATCGGAATCATGGGCATCTCCTTCATGGTCGTCCAGTTCGCGCCGGGTGGACCGGTCGAGCAGATCATTGCCCAAATTCAGGGACAGGATACGGGCGACCGTCTATCCGGTGGTGGCGACTTTTTGGCACCAGGCGGTGGCGATGAAGGTCAGTATCGTGGCGCCCAAGGACTGGATCCGGAATTCATTGCGAAACTCGAGCAGCAGTTCGGCTTTGACAAACCGCCGCTCACCCGTTTCCTCACGATGATGTGGGATTACATCCGCTTCGACTTCGGGGAGAGCTTCTTCCGCAATGACTCCGTCATCGACCTGATCATCGACAAGCTACCGGTGTCGATCTCCCTCGGCTTCTGGATCCTGATCATATCCTACCTGATCTCCATCCCGCTCGGAATCCGCAAGGCTGTGAGGGATGGCTCGGCCTTCGACGTCTGGACCTCCGGTATCGTCATCGTTGGTTATGCGGTCCCAAGCTTCCTTTTCGGTATCCTGCTGATTGTGCTCTTTGCCGGCGGCTCCTTCTTTGATTGGTTCCCGCTCCGGGGGCTGGTGTCAGACAATTTTGCGCAGTTGTCGTGGTGGGAAAAGATCATCGACTATTTCTGGCACCTGACGCTGCCGCTGATTGCACTGTCGCTTTCTGCCTTCGCCACCACGACACTGCTCACCAAGAACTCGTTCCTCGAGGAAATCCGCAAGCAATACGTGGTCACGGCCCGCGCCAAGGGATTGCCGGAGCGGCGGGTGCTTTACGGGCATGTCTTCCGCAATGCCATGCTCATCGTCATTGCCGGCTTTCCAGGTGCCTTCATCTCTGCCTTCTTCACTGGTTCGCTGCTGATCGAAAACATCTTCTCCCTCGATGGGCTAGGGCGCCTCGGCTATCTCGCGATCGTCAATCGCGACTACCCGATCGTCTTCGGCACGCTTTACATCTTCTCGCTGATGGGTCTGGTCGTCAGTCTAATCTCTGATCTCATCTACACCTGGATCGACCCTCGGATCGATTTCGACCGGAGGGATGTCTGATGGCGCATCCGGTCTCCTTGCCCGCGCCGGCTGACACGGCGCCTCCTCGGCGATATTGGCTGTCCCCGACCAATCGCCGCCGTCTGCAGAACTTCAAGGCGAACCGACGTGGCTACTGGTCCTTCTGGATCTTCATGGTGCTGTTCGTCCTCAGCTTGTTTGCCGAGTTCATTGCTAACGACCGGCCGATCCTGGCTTCCTACAAGGGCGAGCTGCTCGTTCCGGTCTTGGTGGATTATCCGGAGGAGAAATTCGGCGGCTTTCTGGCCACAACCGACTATCGCTCCTCCTTCATCACGGACGAAATAGAGGCGAATGGATGGATGGTCTGGCCGCCGATCCGTTATTCCTACCTCACGGTGAACTCCAATATCCCGCATTCGGCGCCCACCGCGCCCTTCTGGCTGATGGAACCGGACCAGCGCTGCGGGGGATATCCACTGGGGGATCAGGATCCGAACTGCAGTCTTGGCAATCTCAACTGGTTGGGCACCGACGATCAGGCACGCGATGTGGCGGCGCGCATCATCTACGGCTTCCGCGTTTCCGTGCTTTTTGGCCTGGCGCTGACCATTGCCTCTGCGGTGATCGGAGTGACGGCCGGCGCCATCCAGGGCTATTTCGGCGGCTGGACGGATCTGCTCTTCCAGCGCTTCATCGAGATCTGGTCGTCCATGCCGGTGCTCTACATCCTGTTGATCATCGCCGCCATCATGCCGCCCGGCTTCTTCGTCCTGCTGGGAATCATGCTGCTCTTTTCCTGGGTGGGCTTTGTCGGCATCGTTCGGGCGGAGTTCCTGCGGGCGAGAAATTTCGAATACGTCAATGCGGCCCGCGCGCTTGGCGTCGGCAACTGGACCATCATGTTCCGCCACCTCTTGCCCAACGCAATGGTCGCGACGCTGACTTTCTTGCCCTTCATCCTGTCTGGATCGATCGCGACGTTGACGTCGCTGGATTTCCTCGGCTTCGGCATGCCACCTGGTTCGCCCTCGCTCGGCGAGATGATCGCCCAGGGCAAGAACAACCTCCAGGCACCCTGGCTCGGCCTGACTGCCTTCTTCACCATGTCGATCATGCTGTCACTGCTGATCTTCGTCGGAGAGGCGGTTCGAGATGCCTTCGATCCTCGCAAGACGTTCGGATGAGCCATGACTGAACCGCTTCTTTCCGTTCGCAATCTGTCGGTGGCTTTCGGCCAGGGCGGCGCAACGTCGCTGGCCGTCGACGGCGTTTCATTTGATATCTTGCCGGGCGAGGTCCTGGCGCTCGTTGGGGAATCGGGGTCCGGCAAATCTGTGACGGCGAATTCCGTCCTGCGGCTTCTGCCCTATCCTGCAGCAAGCCACCCCTCGGGTGAGATCCTGTTTGGCGGAAGCGATCTTCTCAAGGTTCCCGACCAGACGCTGCGCCAGGTGCGTGGCAATGACATCACCATGATCTTCCAGGAGCCGATGACCTCGCTCAATCCGCTCCACACGATTGAAAAGCAGATCGGCGAAATCCTGGATCTGCACCAGGGGATGGCCGGGCAGGCAGCACGGGTACGCATCCTGGAACTGCTGAACCAGGTCGGGATTCGCGAACCTGAAAAGCGCCTGCAGGCGTATCCACACCAGCTCTCCGGCGGCCAGCGGCAGCGCGTGATGATCGCTATGGCCTTGGCGAACCGCCCCAAGCTCCTGATTGCCGACGAGCCAACCACGGCGCTCGATGTCACCGTTCAGGCGCAGATACTCGATCTCCTTCGTCGCCTGAAGGGAGAGCATGGGATGTCCATGCTGTTCATCACGCACGACCTTGGCATCGTCCGCAAGTTCGCCGATCGTGTCTGCGTGATGACCAAGGGCAAGATTGTCGAAAGTGGTAATGTCGAGGACGTGTTCGTTAATCCGCAGCATGAATACACCCGTCACCTTCTGAATTCCGAACCGCGCGGCGAGCCGCCGACTGCCGATCCGTCAAAGCCGCTGGTGATGGAGGGGCAGGACATACGCGTCTGGTTCCCGATCAAGGCGGGTTTCCTGCGCAAGGTGGTGGATCACGTGAAGGCCGTCGATGGCGTCAGTCTGTCGCTGCGGGCCGGGGAGACGCTGGGGGTTGTGGGAGAGTCCGGCTCGGGCAAGACCACGCTCGGCCTTGCGCTTGC
>CAYNED010000077.1:0-10967 GCA_964396135.1 uncultured Neorhizobium sp. | reverse complement strand
TGCGGCGCGAGCCCAGGTGCCGCCCTCGACGATCTATCGTCGTTGGCAGACACTGTGTCTTGGGTAGCCTACCGGACTTGATGCGGACCAGTTGCGCCGCGCTGTCCCTCGCTGGCTTGCCCTCATGACGACCCGGCGCCGATGGCGACGCGCCTCCATCCACTAGTTGACATCGCAAATCATTTGTACAAGTGTACAAACTGGATGTACGGGAGATCGACGTTCGGATGCGGAAGAATGTCAGAGAGACGCTTTTGGATGCCGCCGTCGCGCTGTTTTCGCGTAGTGGATTCAACGCGGTGTCTCTACGCGACATTGCCAAAGAGGCCGGCGCCAACCTCGGAAGCCTGACCTATCACTTCGGCTCGAAGGCCAATCTCTTGAAGGAGATCTACGACCGCCACACGCAACCGATGAACGCGCGCCGGCTGGAGTTGCTGGGAGAGGCGCGGCGGATTCGCGATGCAGATGACCGTCTGGCGGCCATTCTTCGCGCCTATGTTGTTCCCGCCTATATCTCGTCGTCAGAAGGTGATGGCGGGGGAGCCGAGTTCACCCGCATGAGAGCGATCCTGTCGGCAGAAAGTAATCCGGACGCCAAGAAGATCATCGCCGACGCTTTCGACGACACCAGCCACGTTTTCATCGAGGCGATCGCCGAGTGCGTACCGGGTGCGCCGCAGGAGGGGCTCGTCTGGCGAAGCCAGTTTCTTCTTGGCGCCCTCTACTATTCGCTGATCAACCCAGAACGTGTCACCCGCCTGTCCAACGGACAGGTCGACGGGAATGACCGCGATGCCGCCATCGAGCAACTCGTTCAGGCGGCGCAGGCCGGTTTCGCGGCGCTTGCGGTCCGACGAGGCCCGGTCATAGGCGAGATTCCGGAGCAACATATAAACTAAGCCCATCATAGGAGGAGGGAAAACCATGAATCTGTCGAAACTCATCACCGCTGCCGGTCTGTCGGCGGCACTTCTGGCTGCGCCGGCGGTGGCGCAAGAACGAATATCGATTGGCACAGGCGGCACGGGCGGTCTGTTTTACGTCATCGGCGCGGGCATTGCGGAACTCTTGAACAAGCACATGCCGGGCACGACCGCTCGTGCGGAAGTTACGGGCGCATCGGTCGAGAACATTCGTCGTGTTGCAGCCGGACAGATGACCTTCGGCTTCTCGTCCTCTTCCACGCTTTATGAGGCGAGTGTCGGTGAAGGTCCGTTTGAAGAGGCGTTGCCAGTTGCAGGCATGGCCTATCTTTACCCGGCCGTGCTGCAAATTGCGACTTTAAGCAGTAGCGGCATCGAGACGATTGGGGACCTCGATGGAAAGCGGGTCAATCTCGGTCCGCCGGGTTCAAATTCAGCCGTGCTTGCGCAGCGCCTGCTTGAAGCCTACGGCGTGTTTGACGCCGGCAATGCACAGTTCCTTTCCTATACTGAAGGTACGGCAGCGCTTACCAATGGAACGATCGACGCCGCTGTCGTTCTGGCTGGCGCACCGACCGCTGCCCTGATCGATCTTGGCGCACAACAGGAGATGCGCCTGCTTTCCGCAGACCCGAGCAAGGTCGAGAGCATGATCTCGCAATATCCGTTCTACCAAGTGTACGAGATCCCCGCTGATACTTACACCGGTCAAACGGAGCCGGTGGTGGCGATCAACGATCCGGCGACACTCTTTACCGTCAAGGAAACAAACCAGGACACCATCTACAAGATTTCTCAGGCGATCTTTGATCATCTCGATGAACTGAGCCAGGTTCATCCCCAGGCGAAGGCGATAGCCGTCGGAACGGCACCCAACACACCGGTTCCCCTTCATCCCGGTGCGCAACGGTACTTCGACGAAAAGAAGTAATCCCGGTCCTCGAGCGGATGCAAGCAATGCCTGAGATCCTCATGAAACTGCGGCTTAATAACACGGCCGCAGGTCAGACCGAAACCACCATCATATCGCTCCTGTTCGGCGCGCTTGCGATCCTCGTGACCGGGCTCGTCGTCTACGGCGCCTTCTATGGTGGTATCACGGCACTGCTTCTCCGCTCGGCTTTCCTGTCCGCGGTGGCGGCCGCCGGCCTGATCGCGCTCGGCTTGCGGCGCGACTCCATGGTCGTCCGAGGAATCTTCTACCTACTGGCGGTCGTCGCGATCATTCCGGGGCCTTATCTCTGGAGTTCCTACCTCGACATCATCATGCGCGGAGCGATGTCGACGCAGACGGATCGCTACATCTTCGTTGGCCTCCTGCTGGCGGTCCTGGTGCTTGTCCGTTTCTCCATCGGCTGGGCGCTCCTGGTTCTTTCGGTGCTATCGCTCGCCTACGCCTATTTCGGCTACCTCATCCCAGGCAAATACGGTCACGGCGGCTATGACCTGGCGCGGCTGACCTCCACCCTGCTTCTCTCGACAGAAGGCTTCTACGGCGTCCCGATGGGCGTTGCGGTGGAGTACATCTTCCTCTTTGCGCTGCTCGGCACCTTCTTGATGAAGATTGGCACCGGGGAAGTCTTTGTCGATATCGCAAGGGGCCTCACCGGTCGCATCCAGGGAGGTCCGGGACTGTCGGCGGCGCTGTCCAGCGCGCTGCTCGGAACCATCAATGGCAGTGCCGTTGCCAACGTTGTCACAACGGGCACCTTCACCATTCCGCTGATGAAGCGGGTCGGCTATTCGCCCGCTCTTGCCGGTGCAATCGAGGCAGCCGCTTCCTCTGCCGGACAGATCCTTCCACCAATCATGGGCGCCGCTGCGTTCCTCATGGCGGAAATCATCGGAGTTCCCTACAGCCAGATCGCGATTGCCGCGCTCGTGCCAGGCCTGCTTTACGTGCTTGCGCTCATGGTATCAGTACGGCTCGAGGCTGGCCGGCTCGGACTTGCGGCCGACAGTGAGGGCGGCCTGAAGTTGCTCTGGCGCACGCTCCTGCAGCGCGGCTATCTGCTGCTGCCGCTTGTTGGGCTTGTCGCGCTCCTGATCGGCGGCATGACGCCCACGCGGGCCGCTGTTTATTGCCTGGTTTTCGGCCTGCTGATCAGCCCTTGGCGTGAAGATACCCGCGTCGGCCCCGTCGGTCTCTGGCTCGTCTGCCGCGATACGCTATCCTCGACGCTTCCCATCGTAGCGGCCGTCGCCGCTGCCGGCATCGTGATTGGCGTGCTGAACCTCACCGGCATGGGACTGATGATGTCCAGTCTGATCGTCGAGCTCGGTGGCGACAGCATCTGGGCGATCCTCGTGCTGACGGCTCTTGCGTCCTTCGTTCTCGGCATGGGCCTCCCCACGTCGGCGGCCTATCTTCTGCTGGCGGTCCTGGTTGCGCCAGCACTCACCCGGCTCGGCTTGCCTGCGATCTCGGCTCATATGTTCATCTTCTACTTCGGCCTTGTTTCCGCGATTACGCCGCCCGTGGCCCTTGCGGCCTACGCTGCTGCAAGCATCTCCGGCGCCGACGCCAATGCCACGGCGATGGAATCCATCCGCCTAGGCTTCGTGAAGCTGCTCGTTCCGTTCCTCTTCGTCACCATGCCTGGCATCTTGATGATCGGCAGCGGCGCCGAGATAACCCTTGCTATCATCTTGGCGACAGTGGCCGTCGCCACGCTCACGATCGCCTTCGCCGGTTGGCTGCAGCGACCGCTTGCATGGATGGAACGGGGAGCTTTCATCCTTGCGACCCTGCTGATTGTCTGGCCAACGCCAGTCACAGCTGTCGATCCGATGACAGTCTGCGCTCGCGGCGCCGGAATGCTGATCATCGGCCTCCTGACATGGCGCATCATCAGTGGCGTTCCGACCAAATCCGGATCCCCCATTTCGACCCCATAAACAGAGAATGAGCATGACGAAGTTGGCCTTGCCCTTCCACCCGAACCCGAAGAAGCCGGACCTTGCCCTCCCGGCCGGAGCGTGTGACGCGCACTGCCACGTCTTCGGGCCCGCCTCGCGCTTTCCCTTTGCATCAACCAGCACCTACACGCCCGTGGATGCACCGAAGGAGAAGCTGTACGAGCTTCATCGGCATCTCGGCTTCGAACGTTCGGTCATTGTGCAGGCAAGCTGCCATGGCACGGACAACAGCGCTATGGTCGATGCGCTCATCACAGGTGGATCGAACTACCGCGGGATTGCAATGGTGAAGCGTGACGTCACCGAAGGCGAGCTACATCGTCTTCACGACGCTGGCGTTCGCGGCGTCCGCTTCAACTTCGTGACGCACCTCGGTGCGCCTGCAGATCATGATTCCATCCGGGAGATCGTGGCGAAGATCAGGCCGCTGGGATGGCATGCAGTCGTACACTTCGATGCCTTCCGGCTTCAGGAACTGGCACCTTTTCTGCGAGAACTCGACCTCACGCTGGTGATCGACCACATGGGGCGCATTGATGCCGCGGCCGGCCCCGAACAGCCTGCCTTCCAACTGCTGCTGGAGCTGTTGGAGGATGCACGGTTCTGGGTCAAGGTCAGCGGCTCGGAGCGGCTTTCGCGCACGGGTCCTCCCTTCGAAGACGCAGCGCAATATGGTCGACTTCTGGTCGAGCGCTTCCCGGACCGGGTCCTCTGGGGCACAGACTGGCCGCATCCCAACATCTACCAGAACATGCCAGACGATGGAGCGCTGGTTGACCTGCTGAAGATCATAGCACCGGATCCGAGCCAGCTTCAGGCGTTGTTGGTGGACAACCCGACACGCCTCTACTGGTCTTCAGATTAAACAAAACGGAGATCCCTGCCCTCGCCCCATTTGTCGTCATTCGACGGCAACGCTAAGAAGGGCTATCCGCCATCCAGATGATGTGCGACGTCCTTGAGGAGATCGATGATCGTCTGCTGCGGTCGGGTGGGACGCCAGCCGGTTCTGTGGGTCAGGCCTATCGGCCGAAGATGCTGGTTTGTCTGGAAAGGCAGCTGCGCGAGAAGCCCCTGATCACACTCGGTTCTTGCCTGCACATGGGAGATGCAGCCGAGGTGGAGGCTTTCCCTTAGCAGAGAGCGCATGAGCAGCAGGGAACCGGATTCGATGAGCCGGGAAGGCACGTTACTGCCGGCTCCTGTGAAGATGGCCTCGAACTGACTTCTGGTCGGCGTTCCTTGATGCGGCACGACCCAAGGATACTCGGCCAGGTCGCCTACACTGATCGTCTGCTGCGCAGCGAGGGGATGATCCGGACGGGCCAGAAGGGCGAGCCTATCATCGAAGAGTGGTACCTGAACGATGTCTCCGATCGGCGCGGGGTCCCTCAGGGCGCCCACGAGAAGATCGAGGCTACCTCTGCGCAGGTCGCCCAGCAGGCTTTGGTATGGGCCATCGACCACACGAACCGGCATCTCCTTGTAGAACTGGCGGAACTTCGCCAGCGCCGATGGCAGCAGGACCGAACGAGACAAAGGCATGGCGCCGATGACTAGCGATCCCGCTTCCCCGCCGTCGAGTTCCGCCAGTTCGGCATCCGCCTGGTCGAGCTCATAGATCGCCAGCCGGGCAGCCCGTGCAAATGACTGGCACAGCCGCGTCGGTATGATGCCGAACGCCGTGCGCTCGAAGAGGGAGCGGGCTGCCTCCTGTTCGATCTGCGTCACGGCGCGGTGCACGGTCGGCTGCGCCAATCCCAGCTGCCTTGCCGCCAGGGTGAAGTTCTCACTTTCGCTCACCGCGACCAGGGCCTGCAACTGGGCATAGGTAAGCGAGTTTCGCAGACGAGGGGAGATCGAAGTCGAAACGGGATCGAGGAGAGCAAAGGCACTGTCCACGCGCCTCAGCAGGATCTCACCCCGCGCGGTGGGGAAGAGCCCGGTCCTGCTGCGCTCGAAAAGAGACCCTCCCGCCTGGAGCTCGAGCTTGTTTAGGGCCTGGGTCACCGCAGGCTGGGAGATATGCCCTTTTTCCGCAGCCAGCGTGACCGACTTCAATTTAGCGACCGCGGAGAAAAGCCTGAGATGCCTCAGGTTTCTGGACATGCCAGCCTCTCCAGAAGCGCGTCCGAGCGCTTCGCCAGATCATCGGCTCCGGGGTCAAGACCAAGGTGCGCCACCGCACGCTGCCACTCCACGGTTCCGCGGCTCATCCAGTCAGGCAGTCCGAACTGTCGAAGGGTGACGCAGACCTCCTCCACCTCTGCCGCACGCCGCGCACCATGGACCATCATCCGCTCCAGGTTGTAGGAGCCGCGCGCGCGCCAATCGATCCCCGGATCCGAAGCCTGAAGTGACGCCAGAACCGCGTCTTCGACCCCCGCACGACGTGCAGCCAAGAGGCATTCCGCCGTCAGTGCTTCCAACCCCTTGATGATGACAGAGCGCAGCATCTTGACGCTGGACGCGTCTCCGATCCTATCGCCCAGTACCTTCGGCCTCATACCGAAACCCGCGAGCGTAGCGGCAGCCTCTTCGGCATGGGGACCGGAGAGGAGAAGCGGAACCTGGTGACGCTTGGGATAGACCGGCGCCATCACCGCCACGTCGACATATCGTCCTCCTGCACGCTCAATCACTTCGGCGGCCCTTTGTTTCGTCTGCGGCGCACAGGAGTTCCCGTCGAGCCACAGTACGCCTTGGGGCAGATGGTCGGCGCCGGCACAGGCTGCCGGTAGCGCCTGGTCTGCGGTGACCAAGCAGAAGACGAGGCCTGCGCCATCCAGCGCGTCGCCGATCTGCGTCATCGGCGCAACACCTGCATCGCTGTAGCGCTGCAGAACCGGTGCTGCAGCCTCGGGATCGGATAGCTTGACATCATAAGCGCGTACATCCATTCCATCAGGGAGCTGCCATCCGGACGCAAAGGCATGCGCTGCCTCTCCGAAGCCGACAAATGCTATTGCGTTTGCGGTTTCAGCGCTGCTGACGGTCATGGCTTGCCTCCTGGTTCACATCAACAGGTTACACAAGCCAGGTTGAACTGCCACCATCTATAGCAAAAACTTATGACAATCGCCGGCTTTTTCATTTGCTCGTTGACGGGTAGCAAGCGATCCTCGTCGCGAGTTTCAGGAGGAAGTATCATGTCCGCAAATACCAGCACCGCTCCGAAGACAGCCCTCGTTATCAGCGCACATGCAGCAGATTTCGTTTGGCGCTGCGGGGGGGCGATCGCACTTCATGCGCAGCTCGGCTACAATGTGACCGTCGTTTGCCTCTCGTTTGGTGAGCGGGGAGAGAGTGCGAAGCTGTGGAAGCAGGAGGGCATGACGCTGGAGCGCGTCAAGGAGGCCCGCCGCGCCGAGTCGGAGCGCGCGGCAAAGGCCCTCGGCGTTCATGATCTTGTCTGCATGGATCTGGGCGACTACCCGCTCGAACTCAGCCGCGACAACAAGAATGCCCTGGTGGAGGTGATCCGAAAGGTCCAGCCCCGCTTCATGCTGAGCCACTCCCAGTACGATCCGTACAACACGGATCACATGTATGCGACGCAGGTGGCTCTCGAGTGCCGTATGATCGCGCAGGCCTGGGGCCACAACCCTGGCCAGAAGGTGCTGGGTGCCCCTCAACTCTATCTCTTCGAACCGCACCAGACAGAGCAGATGGGCTGGAAGCCCGACACCTTCCTCGACATCACACCGGTCTGGGAGAAGAAGAGGGCGGCCATCGAGTGTATGGAGGGCCAGGAGCACCTCTGGGAATACTATACGCGCGTCGCGATCAACCGCGCCAATCATTTCAAGCGCAACTCCGGCGGCCAGTCCGGCGGACGCGACTGCAAGTACGCAGAAGGCTTCCAATCGATCTTCCCCCGCACCGTCGACGAGCTTTAGGGGAGGCCTCCATGGAGCACTGCTTCGACATCGCGCATCTCGGCCATGTGGAGATGTACACGAACCGCTACGACGAGAGCCTCGACTTCTTCACGCGGGTTTACGGACTCAAGCTATCCGCCGAGGATGAGACGTCGGCATATCTACGTGCCTGGGACGATTATGAGCTCCATTCCCTGAAGCTGACGCGCCACCACCAGACCGGGATCGGCCACGTGGCCTATCGTGTCGCATCACCCGAGGCGTTGGAACGACGCGTGGCGGCGATCGAAGCCTCCGGCTACAAGGTGCACGGCTGGGTGGACGGGGATCGCGGACATGGCAGAGCCTTCCGCTTCGAGGATCCCTTTGGCCACGTCTTCGAGATCTATTGGGAGACGCAGTGGTACGAGCCATCGGCCGATGCCGAGCGCGCGGCACTCAAGAATACCGCCTCCGCCTTCACGGGCGCAGCACCACGTCGCCTCGACCACCTGAACCTCCTGTCAGGCGATGTTTCGGAGTTTCGACGTTTCATGGAGACCTGCCTTGGCTCGCGGGTCACGGAGATGATCCAGCTCGACAACGGCCGCGTTGGGGGTTGCTGGTTTACGGTCAACAACAAGACCTATGACCTCGCCTGCACCGAGGAACACGGCGGCGGCGAAGGCCGCCTCCACCACGTCACCTATGCTACGGACCAGCGCGAAGATATTCTGCGGGCGGCGGACATCTTCCTGCAGAACGGGGTGCACATCGAGACGGGGCCGCATAAGCATGCAATCCAGGGCACCTTCTTCCTTTACGTTTGGGAGCCCGCGGGTAACCGCGTGGAGCTCGCCAATGCCGGCGCCCGGCTGATCTTGGCCCCGGACTGGAAGCCGGTGGTCTGGACGGAGGCGGACCGCAAGAAGGGCCAGGCTTGGGGGTTGAAGACCATCGAGACCTTCCACACGCATGGCACGCCCCCGGTCAAGAAGGAGCACTGACATGGCTGTTGTCGTTGAGAACATCGAGCGGGCGGACGCCGCCATCATTGCTCGTCTCGCCAAGGCAGGTGTTGCGACCGTTCATGAGGCGCAGGGCCGACGCGGCTGCCTGGCATCCTACATGCGCCCGATCTATTCCGGCGCGCAGATTGCCGGTTCCGCAGTGACCATCTCCGCGCCTCCAGGTGATAACTGGATGGTGCATGTGGCAATCGAACAACTGAAGGAGGGCGACATTCTGGTGCTTGCCCCCACCTCTCCTTGCGACAATGGCTACTTCGGCGACCTGCTGGCCACCTCGGCTCAAGCAAGAGGTTGCCGCGGGCTTGTCATCGATGCGGGTGTGCGTGACGTGCGGGACCTGACGGCCATGGGCTTTCCGGTGTGGTCGAAGGCGATCTCGGCACAGGGCACGGTGAAGGAAACCCTGGGCTCGGTGAACGTACCTATTGTGTGCGCAGGTGCGGCGATCGAAGCCGGTGACATCATTGTCGCAGACGATGATGGGGTCGTGGTGGTCAAGCGTGCAGAGGCCGCGACGGTGGCGGACGCTGCGGACAAGCGCTTGGCTGCCGAAGAGGCGAAACGCAAACGGTTGGCGAGTGGTGAACTCGGTCTCGACATCTACCAGATGCGCGAGCGACTGGCGGAGAAAGGGCTGAAATATGTCTGATCCTGACGCCGACGGTATTCCGTGCCTGTGGATGCGCGGCGGCACTTCCAAGGGTGCCGTCTTCCTCGCGTCCGACCTTCCGTCCGATCCGAAGGAGCGCGATAGCCTGCTGTTGCGGGTGATGGGTTCTCCCGATGCTCGGCAGATTGATGGCATCGGCGGCGCTGATCCGCTGACATCGAAGGTCGCGGTCCTGTCGCCATCCACCAGAGCCGACGCCGACATCGACTACCTGTTCCTTCAGGTCTTCGTCGATCAGGCCGTGGTCACGGATGCGCAAGGGTGCGGCAACATCCTGGCCGCGACGGGACCGGCCGCGATTGAACGGGGCCTCGTCAAAGCCGAAGACGGGGTCACACCAGTCCGCATCCACATGCTGAACACCGGCGAGGTCTCCCTTGCACAGGTGGCAACGCCTGGCGGCAAGGTCAGCTATGTCGGCGATGCGCGCATAGACGGGGTCCCGGGTCATCATGCCGCGATCCCGCTTCTCTTCCAGAACACGGAAGGGTCAATGTGCGGCGCTCTCCTCCCGACCGACAATGCGCGCGATCTGGTGGAAGGCTTCGAGTGCACGCTGATCGACAACGGCATGCCAATCGTCATCCTGCGCGCATCCGATTTCGGCCTGACGGGGACGGAGGATCGCGAGGCGCTCGATGCGAATTCTGATCTCAAGGCACAGTTGGAAACGATCCGTCTGGCCGTGGGCCCGCTCATGAACCTCGGCGACGTCAAGGAGAAGTCGGTCCCAAAGATGACGCTCGTCTCGCACCCTCAAAACGGCGGAACCATCAGCACCCGCAGCTTCATTCCGCACCGCTGCCATGCTACGATCGGGGTCTTCGCAGCCGTCAGCGTCGCCACTGCATGTACCGTCCCCGGCTCGATCGCAGCTGAACTTGCGGATATTCCGAAAGGTGAGCGTTTCCTGGTCGAGCACCCTACCGGCGCAGCCGAAGTACTCGTACGTAGAAACAGCGGTGGCCAAATCGAAGGCATCGGTACCCTCAGAACCGCGCGGAAGCTGATGGAAGGCCGGGTCTTCCCCGCGCCTCTTAGGAAGAGCTGAGACAGGATGCAAATCCTGTCTCCAACGAGAACGGAAACCTCAGACAAGCGTTGAGCGGTCTCGGCCGTTCGACAACTGCGGCAGAGGCTGCGAGTCCAAGATCGACCCCTTGCGAAGTTCCCGGCAACGATACACGTTCCGAAAGCAGTTGCCCGCATCAATGCGGGCGACGGGATGACTTTCGGCGGCGCTACAGGAGTAGTCATGAATTGGACTCGTCAGCTAAGCGCGTTGGGGGCTCCCGAACACCAAAAGCTCTTCGGCACTTTCACGGAGGAGCCTTTCTTAAACTTGATGAGTTGGTTGGTGCTTGCGGGGGCCTATGGCAGTGGCGCAACACCAGCGTCGAGCGAGAATATCGGCATCGTCGCCATGAATGAGCCGTGCGCGCGAGGAGCTCGAGTTTTCCCCAGTGATTTCGCCAGCTGACGGCATGCGCCGGATGCATCCCTTGGAGGTTGCCCCAGCTGACACGGCGCTCCATGGGAAACCACTGGCCGCGGTACCATG
>CAYNED010000076.1:0-10978 GCA_964396135.1 uncultured Neorhizobium sp. | reverse complement strand
AGCGTTCTGCGCTTCCCGACAGGAACCACAATCCCTGGGGCCATACTCGATCCAAAGGGAGCTGTCCCTGGCCAGGCCCGTGGGCTTGGACATATGGCGCCCACCTACGTTTGTAGGCACCCAGGATCGTAAACCTCCATCGGTCGCCGTGGATCGCACTCATTTCTTTGCGTCGCAGCCAGAGAAGTCCAAGGGTTGACTTCCCGGCTTTGGCAGTTGAGGTTCCCCCGGCCTTCATCTTCCCCCGGGATACCATGCCTTCTACCAAAAGCACCTTTGCCCGTTCTTCCGTTCTGATGCTGCTGATCGGTGCCGTCATTCTTGTCGGAATCGTGCTATCGTCCCTGTTTCAGGCGCGAATGACGCAGACCTATTTCGACAATGTCATGCAGTTGCGAACGGCACGATCAGCGTCTGCCGACATGCTGATTCTGCTTCATGCCGCCGAGACTGGCCAACGCGGGTACCTCCTGACCCAGAACAAGGTGTTTCTGGAGCCGTACCAGCAGTCTTTGAACGAGCTTCCGGTTCGGATGGAGCGACTGAAGAGCGCCCTTAGGGAAGAGGCCTCCATGGCCGACCAGATTTCCCGGGTTGAGTTTCTTATCGAAGAGAAGCTTGCGGAATTGGGCCAGACCGTGGAAATGGCGGAGGCCGGCAACATAGCCGGAGCCACTGACGTGGTGCGGGCAGACTATGGCCGGCAGGTCATGAATGAAGCGCGTGGACTTCTCCAAGGCTTCATCGAGGAATTCCAGGAGAGGCTGGATACCGGCGCGCAAGAACTTTCCAGTTCTGCCCAGTCCATGCAATGGTTCGCGATCGGCGGAGGCATCGTCATCATTGCGGTCGTGGGCGGAGCAATTCTTGTTGTTGCGCAGCACGTCCGTGAGCTTTCCAAGGCACGTGCCATCGTCGAGGAGCTGAACGCAAGCCTGGAAGAGCGGGTCGAGGAGCGGACCGAGGATCTGATGCAGGCAAATCGCGAGATCCAGCGCTACGCCTATATCGTATCCCACGACCTGCGCGCGCCCTTGGTCAATATCATGGGTTTCACCAGCGAACTTGATACGACGCTTGCAACGGTCAAGACGTATGTCCTGGCGGACGGCGACAAGTTGACGGAAGAGCAGATCCGCGACGCGCGCCTGGCTGTCGAGGAGGATCTGCCCGAAGCTATCGGTTTCATCCGTTCCTCAACGAAGAAGATGGATGGCCTGATCAACGCGATCCTTAAGATCTCCCGTGACGGACGCCGCGAGCTTAAGCCGGAATCGGTCGATTTGTCGGAGCTCCTGGAGAATACTGCAGCCAGCATCTACCATCAGGTTGATGAGGCGGGCGGCGAAATTCGCATTGCGGTTGGCGGCGCGCGCGGGCTGATCTCCGACCGCTTTTCTCTGGAGCAGATTTTCGGCAACCTGTTCGACAATGCGGTCAAGTACCGGCACCCCGACCGGCCACTGCATTTGGCCGTGCGTGCCATGCCCGCCAAGCGAAACGGCGTACGCATCGAAGTCGAGGACAATGGTCGCGGCATCGCGCCGGAAGACCACGAGCGCGTTTTCGAGCTTTTCAGAAGATCCGGCGTGCAAGACAAGACAGGCGAGGGTATAGGGCTCGCTCATGTCCGATCGTTAGTCAGAAATTTAGGTGGCGAGATTACCGTCACATCAACCCTGGGAGGCGGATCGACGTTCGTGATCCGCCTGCCTTCGGATTTGTCCCAGTTTGTCAGGAGTAGCGGGTCATGAAAGCTGCAGCAAAAGAAGTCACCATCGTCATGGTCGAAGACGATGAAGGCCATGCGCGTCTTATCGAGAAGAACGTCCGTCGCGCGGGCGTCAACAACGAGATCGTGCCCTTTACCGATGGCAATTCTGCGCTCGATTTCATCCTCGGCAGCGACCGCACAGGCTCCAGCACCCAGGACCGTCATCTCCTGATTCTGCTCGACCTCAACCTGCCGGACATGTCAGGGATTGACATCCTGGAAAAGGTGAAGTCCAACCCCTATGCGAAGCGTTTGCCGGTTGTCATTTTGACCACCACGGACGATGAGCGGGAAATCCAGCGTTGCTATGATCTTGGCGCCAACGTCTACATCACGAAGCCTGTGGACTATGACAGCTTCGCCCATGCCATCCGTCAGCTCGGCCTGTTTTTCTCAGTGATGCAAGTGCCGGGGCAATAACGGAAGCTGATGCCGCAAAGCATTCTTTATGTCGATGACGATCTCGCGCTGGCCCGTCTAGCGCAGAGGCATCTGGGGCGTGCGGGCTACGATGTGGTCCACGCTGCGGATTCCGCGTCGGCATTGGCGGCGTTGGAGAGCGGCTCCTTTGGGGCCATCGTTCTCGACCATTACCTGCGGGCCGAGACCGGGCTGCAGATCCTGGCGATGCTGAAGGAGCGTGATATCGTTCTGCCGGTGATCTATGTCACCGGTTCGAGCGAAGCCACCATCGCCATCGAAGCCCTGAAGAGCGGCGCGTCGGATTACGTCATCAAGACGGTCGGCGACGAGTTCTGGCCGCTGATGGAAAGCGCCCTGCGGCAGGCTCTTGCCAATGCCGAATTACGCAAGGCCAAGGAAAAGGCCGATCAGGAGATCCGGCTCGGCAAGGAGCGTGCGGAAGTGCTGCTGGCGGAGGTCAACCACCGCGTGGCCAATAGTCTCGCTCTTGTCGCGGCGCTGATCCGGCTTCAGGTCTCCAACAGCAAGAGCGAGGAGGTCAAGGAGGCGCTGACGGAAACGCAGGCCCGCATCACCGCAATTGCTGGCATGCACCGCAGCCTTTACACTTCCGACGACGTCCGGCATGTCGAGATGGACAAGTATCTTGGTACATTGGTCCAGGAAGTGCAGAACTCCGTCAACATGGAGCAGCAGGGTCCGAATATTCAGCTTCAGGCGGATTGCGTCTCCCTGACATCGGATCGCGCGGTATCGGTCGGCATGATCGTGACCGAGCTTCTGACGAACGCGATCAAATACGCTTATCCTGACGGGGGCGAGGGCGATGTGCGCGTCAGATTCGTTTCTCAGGGGCCTGAGCAGGCGTTGCTCGTGGTCGAGGATGACGGTATCGGCTGGAGCGAAGGCGATACGCCCAAGGGCACGGGCCTTGGTAGCCGTATCATCAAGTCCATGGCTGCAACACTCGGCTCTACCGTCGAGTACCGGCCCATTGCAAGCGGTACGCGAGCAGAATTGATCCTGACACTTCAAGCCTAGCCGCGAACTGTGGCCGAGCCGGCATTGCAATGGCTGCCGAGCCGCCCTATCATTGAAGTGCATGACCATAACGCTCGTGCGTGAGCCAAGCTCATACCGGCCGTGCAATCTTTAGGACCAAACCTGCGATGTGACCTTCTCACGATTTCGCCCTCGCGACATCCCTGCGCAGATCTTTTCGTCCCAACCGAGAGCTTCTCTTGTTCACCGAAATCATTATCGTCGTGGCCCTCACCGTCCTCAACGGGGTGCTTGCCATGTCGGAACTTGCCGTCGTTTCCGCACGTCCGGTGCGGCTCAAGATCATGGCCGAGCAGGGGAGCGGGGGCGCCAAGCAGGCCCTTCAACTCGCCGATGATCCTGGTCGCTTCCTGTCGTCGGTGCAGATCGGCATTACCCTTGTCGGCATCCTATCAGGGGCCTTCTCGGGCGCCACTTTGGGCGCGCGCTTTTCAGGATGGCTCCAGTTGCAGGGAATGCCGGAAAGCTGGGCAAGCGCGCTTGGCGTTGGCACAGTGGTCGTCGCCATCACCTATCTCTCGCTGATTGTCGGGGAGTTGGTTCCGAAGCAGATCGCGCTGCGGGCTCCCGAAGCGGTGGCCGCCCGCGTTGCGCCGGCAATGGCGCTGATCGCCAAGATCGGTGCGCCCCTCGTCTGGCTTCTGGATGTGTCCGGCAAGTTGGTGCTGGGGCTGCTTGGCCAGAAGGGCGATACGGAAGAACGGGTAACCGACGAGGAGATCCGCACGGTGCTTGCCGAGGCACGCCATGCCGGTGTCATTGAAACGGAAGAATCCGCGATGATCTCCGGCGTGATGCGCCTTGCCGACCGGACGGCACGCGGCTTGATGACGCCAAGACGAGATGTGGAAGTGGTGGATATCGAAGATGAGGTGGCCGAGCTCCGCGTTCAACTGCGCAACGCCCAGCGGTCGCGGCTGCCGGTTCGTAACGGCTCTTCCGATGAGATCCTCGGGGTGCTGTTCGTGAAGGATGCGTTCGAGTTCATTGCCTCCGGCACGGGTGACATCCTTGCGTTGATGCGCGAAGCGCCAGTGGTTTCCGATCTGACCGGTGCGCTCGACGTCATCCAGGCTCTGCGGAAGACACCGGCGCGCATGGTTCTGGTCTATGATGAGTACGGTCATTTCGAGGGGATCATCACCTCGGGCGACATCCTCGAGGCAATCACTGGTGTCTTCCAGGATGACGAAATGGATGAGCCCGCCATCGTCGCGCGGGATGACGGCTCGTTTCTTGTGGCCGGATGGATGCCGATCGACGAGTTCTCCCACGAGATGGGGCTGAGGTTGAGTGACGAGCTCGACTACGAGACCGTTGCCGGCTTCGTTTTGGATGAAATCAAACGCTTGCCGGAGCTGGGGGAGCGGTTCGAGCGACATGGCTGGCTGTTCGAAGTGGTCGACCTTGACGGTCGCCGCATCGACAAGCTGCTTGTCCGGCGGGCCGAAGAGGCCGCAACCTGATGCCGGCTCCGAGCGCGCTTAAAGCAGAACTGAGAGCGGGTCGTCTCGCCGCCCGCGACGTCATGCCGGTGAGCGACCGCATCGAAAAGAGCCTCCAACTGGCCGATCATGGCCTGTCCGCCCTCGAATTGCCGCCGGGGATCGTTGTCTCTGGTTTCCTGCCGATCCGCTCGGAAGTTGATGTGCGACCGCTGATGGCGGGGCTGCGTGCTCGGGGAGCCCGTATCTGCGTGCCCGTCATCCTCGACAAGGAGACAATTGCATTTCGTGAGCTCCTTCCAGACACCCCCTTGGTCGACTGTGGCTTCGGGACGTCGGCGCCGGGACCGGAGGCAGCGGTACTGGAACCGGATGTGATGTTGGTGCCGCTTGCCGCATTCGATACCACCGGGCATCGGATTGGCTACGGCGGCGGTTACTATGACCGGGCGATTGCACGACTTCAGGGGAATGGGCGCGCCCTTCAGCTTATCGGCGTTGCATTCGACTGCCAGGAAGTGGCATCAGTGCCCGCCGAAAGCCACGACGTCCCGCTGCAGGCCGTGCTGACGGAGAGTGGGCTGAGGACGTTCAACCTATAGATCGGACAAGAATGCGACTACTCTTTCTAGGCGACATGGTGGGCAAGACTGGCCGGACGGCGGTTTGGGAACGGCTGCCAGGCCTGATTTCCGACCTGAAGCTCGATTTCGTCATCGTCAACGGTGAGAACGCCGCCGGCGGCTTCGGCATCACGGAAGACATCTTTCTCGAAACGATCAACGCGGGCGCCGACGTGGTCACGACAGGCAACCATGTGTGGGATCAGAAGGATGCGGTTGCCTTCGCGGGTCGCCATGAGCAGTTCCTGCGTCCGGCAAACTATCCTGCGGGAACGCCGGGGCGAGGGTCGGGCGTCTACTATGGGCGCAACGGTGCGCGCATCCTGGTCGCCAACGTCATGGGGCGCGTGTTCATGCATCCCGAGCTCGACGATCCCTTCACTTCCGCCGAGGCCATCCTTTCCGCCTGTCCGCTGAAAGAGCAGGTAGATGCAGTGGTCTTCGATTTTCACGCGGAGGCGACGAGCGAAAAACAGTGCTTTGGTCATTTTGTTGACGGACGAGCCAGTCTGGTCGTGGGTACCCATACCCACGTGCCAACCGCCGACTGCCAGATTCTGAACGGCGGAACCGGCTACATGTCGGATGCCGGCATGTGCGGGGATTATGATTCTTCGCTCGGCATGGACAAGGAGGAGCCGTTGAACCGTTTCATCTCGAAGATGCCGAAAGGCCGCTTCGAGGCGGCGACCGGACCTGCGACGATCTGCGGCCTCGGGATCGAGATATCCGACTCCACTGGCCTTGCGGAAAAGATCGCACCGTTGCGCCTCGGCTCACGGCTGCAGGAGACGGTACCGCCGTTCTGGGCCTGATCCTATCTGACGAATGACAGAAATGTGAGGCCGACGAGGCATGAAGCGGCTGGACCGCCCCATTGCCTTGCCGCATCCTGCCGCCACCACCGATCAGGGAGTGGCATGATGCTGCGGACTGTCGCCTTCGTTTTCTTCTGGCTCTGCGCCTCGATCGTGCAGGTTCTTGCCCAGGATGCGCCGATGGCCGTCAGCCAATGCCAGGCCATCGCCGAGTCCGTGCCGCAAACTCGTTTTGCACGATATGATGCCACCGAGGCGGCTCCGTTCGTGCTTGTGCAGGGCGGTGCTGCCTCCGATTTTTCTGCGCGCGAGGAGGTGAGGATCACCTTTGTCGGGCACTCCACCTATTTCATCGAGACGCCGGGCGGTATTGGGATCGCCACCGACTACAGCGGAGTATACAAGCCCTCGCGCCGTCCTGACGTCGTGACGATGAACAAGGCGCATTCCACCCATTACACGCTGAACCCGGATGCCGGGATTGGTCAGGTATTGCAGGGATGGAGCGATGTGCCGGGCGAGAAGATCCAGCACAATGTGGTGGTGGGCGATGCCTATATCCGCAATGTGGCTACGGATATTCGTTCCTGGGGAGGAGATCTGGAGGAAAATGGCAATTCTATCTTCATCTTCGAGGTGGCGGGGCTGTGCATTGGGCATCTCGGGCACCTGCACCATGAGTTGACCGACAGCCACTACACAGAGATCGGCCGGCTGGACATTCTCATGGTGCCGGTGGATGGGGGCCTGACGCTAGGGGCCGACAGCATGAGCCGTGTGGTCGACCGCTTGCGTTCTTCGGTGATCCTGCCGATGCACAGGCCGGGCGGTCTGGATCGTTTCATCGGCATGCTCGGCGGCAAGTTCGACGTGGCCTATGCCAAGGAACCAACGATCATTGTCTCGATGCGCAGCCTGCCGAAGCGGCCGACCATTCTCGTGCCTCAGGGCATGTGAGAGCCATGTTCTCAGAACATCGCCGTCGAGCATGAAACAGCGCTCTTGGCTTGAACCGCAGCCTCTTCGAACCTATAACCCCGCCATTCCACCAGTTAGACTTGATCAGGGGTGCCATGGCCGGCCATTCACAGTTCAAAAACATCATGCACCGCAAGGGTCGTCAGGACGCGATCCGGTCGAAGATGTTCTCAAAGCTCGCGCGCGAGATCACCGTTGCGGCGAAATCCGGATTGCCTGACCCGGATGCCAATTCCGCGCTCCGCCTGGCGATCCAGAATGCCAAGGCGCAGTCCATGCCGAAGGACAATATCGACCGGGCGATCAAGAAGGCCTCGGGTGCCGATGCGGAAAACTACGATGCCGTGCGCTACGAAGGCTACGGCCCGGGCGGCGTTGCGGTGATCGTCGAAGCGCTGACAGATAATCGCAATCGCACGGCCTCGTCGGTCCGCTCAACCTTTACCAAGGCCGGCGGCGCGCTGGGTGAAACCGGCTCGGTGTCGTTCTCCTTCGACCATCTCGGCGAGATCACCTACAAGCTCTCTGCCGGCGACGCGGACACCGTCATGGAAGCGGCGATCGAGGCGGGTGCCGATGACGTCGTCACAGACGAAGAGGGACACACGATTACCTGTGCTTTCGAAAGCCTCGGCGAAGTGACGAAGGCGCTGGAAGCGAGCCTCGGTGAGGCCGAAACTGTTAAGACGATCTGGAAGCCGCAGAACACCGTCCCGGTCGACGAGGAGAAGGCGCAGTCGCTGATGAAGCTCATCGACACGCTGGAAGACGACGACGACGTCCAGACCGTCTATTCGAACTTCGAGGTCTCCGACGAAGTCATGGCCAAGCTCTCGGCCTAATCACCAGCTGGAGAGGGCGCTAATGCGCCTTCTCCATGATCGGCAGGCCGGCGAACAATTCAACCGACCGCAGCCGAGCATCGATGTCGTGGATCGGCATGGAGACGATCAGTTCGTCTGCACCCGTTTCCTGAAGAAACGGCGAGAGCTGTGCCTCGATTCTTGCAGGAGATCCGACGGCTGCAAAGCGCAGCGTGTGCTCGACGCTCATCCGCTCCATGTCCGTCCACAGACCGTCCATCGTCTCCACCGGGCGTGGGAACTGCGAACGGATGTTCTTGCGCAGGTTGACGAACTGCTGCTGCGATGACGTGAACAAGCGTGCGGCTTCCTCGTCCGTATCGGCGGCGACGCCCATGACGCCGACCATCACGTATGGCTTGTCCAGCGCCTCCGACGGCTGGAAGCGTTCGCGGTAAATGGCGATCGCGTCCATCAGCATGTCGGGGGCGAAATGCGATGCGAACGCATAGGGCAGGCCGAGGGCTGCCGCGAGGTGGGCGCTGTAGATGCTGGATCCGAGAAGCCAAAGCGGGACGTTCGAGTTGGACCCCGGCACTGCCAAGATCGCCTGGTCCTCCGTCGGCTCGCCCAGCAGCCGTTGCAGTTCGACGATGTCGTGCGGGAAATTTTCGGCTCCCGCTTCCAGGTTGCGACGAAGAGCGCGCGCCGTTCGCATGTCGGTCCCCGGCGCACGGCCGAGGCCGAGATCGATGCGGCCGGGGAAGAGGGCAGCGAGCGTTCCGAACTGCTCGGCGATCACCAGTGGCGAATGATTGGGCAGCATGACGCCGCCGGAGCCGACACGGATGCGTTTGGTGGCAGCGGCAACATGACCGATGACAACAGAGGTCGCAGCACTTGCAATCCCCGGCATGCCGTGATGTTCGGCAAGCCAGAGGCGCTGGTAGCCACAGTCTTCGGCCTTGACCGCCATCTGTCGGGACTGGTCCAGAGCATCGCGTACGGTCAGTCCTTCGGGAACCGGCGAAAGATCGAGTATGGAAAATGGTATCACTGTGAAGTCCTGGGCGAGAGAGGTTACGTCTCCCCCATGTAGGTATCCCGCTCCCGGTTGCGAGGCCGAACCGGTGCACGGCCCTTCCCGATAATCGGAATAATCAGGCTATGACTTTACAAGCCGCAGATGCGATCGCACGCCCGAGCCAGGTGCCGGACCCGGCGGAGGCGTGAGAACGTGTACGGGGGTGTAGCGGCTGGACTGACGCTCCATCTCGTTGATCGCGCGGTCTATGTTGCCAAGGCGCGACTCAGGTGACAGTTGCGGTTCCTGAGGTGTCGGCCGGCGACGAGCCAGTTCAAGCAGGCCAGCGCGGATGGCTTCAGAGGCCGCGGCATGCTGTCGGGACGTGTCACCAAGGGTGGCGAGCTCGCAATCCAGTGCTTCGGTGTAGACATCGATTGCTGAGAATTCACGATTGACCTGCGTGCCTGCTTCGCAAGCCGCATGCACATCTGTCAGAGCGGCTTCTGTTGCGTCACTCAGGGCGTCGATGGTGGAGCCGACCTGGCGCGTCAGCGCGTGCAGGTTCTTGGCTGCATCGAGCGCTTCTTGCCCATCCGATCCGGTGTGGGCGGCGTTGATGCCGCCGTTGAGGGCAAGCAGTGACGCCTCGCGAAGGAGTGACCGGACCTCCTCGGTCAAGCCCTTGAGGTGTGCCAGGGACTGGCAAGCGCGCTCGCTACGCTCCAGCGAATGGGCAGCGGCCTGCTTCGGCCGGCGCATGTCCAGGCGTGCGTTGTGCAGGATGGTGCCGATGTGCTCGGCATGGGACGATTGGCTGCGAGCAACGTCGGCAGCGCTGCCTGCGTCTGCAGCGATGGTCGCAAGCTCGGCACTGCGGGTGTCTTCCTCCACCGCCTTCTGCTTCAGGCTCTGGCGAATGCTGTCCACGTCAAGACGCACCTCCTGCGATCGCGTAACGATCGTATCGATCGTTGCGCTGACGGACGCGAGGCCTCGGTTGAAGTCTTTCCTCAGGGCATCGTAGCCCCGCGGGAGGGGCTGATCGATCTGCTGCTGCAGGTCTCCCATCGCCAACCTGCGCAAACTGCCGTCGAAAGCATCCACGACGGTGCGAAGTTCAAGCAGTTCCATCTCGAGTTTATCTCGATCCTGCATAACGGCCTCCTCATGATTCCGGATGCGATGTTTCTGAACAAGCAACGCGGCAAGCGGAAGGCTGTTGCCGCCGGACAACGCCTTTTGCACGGGAGTTGCGAAACAGGGTTAACAGCGATTAACGGGGCGAGGGTAAGGTTGTTTCTCTTTTGTTCACATTGGCGTGGCAGTTCTGAGCGACGATCTATAGGGTATCGCTATGAGTGACACGATTCGCATCATCGGCATCGATCCGGGCCTGCGCCGCACCGGTTGGGGCGTCATCGAGACGCTTGGCAACAGCCTTCGCTTCGTGGCTTCCGGTACGGTGACGTCCGATGGAGATCTCGACTTGGCGTCACGGCTTTGCCAGTTGCATGACGGGCTGGCGGAAGTGGTACACGCGTATCAGCCGGATGAGGCGGCCGTCGAGCAGACGTTTGTCAACAAGGATGCCGTTGCGACGCTGAAGCTCGGTCAGGCCCGTGGGGTGGTGATGCTCGTGCCGGCACGCGCGGGGCTGCGAGTATCGGAATACGCGCCCAATGCCGTAAAGAAGGCTGTGATCGGGGTCGGCCACGGAGACAAGAAACAGATCCACATGATGCTGAAGATCCTGATGCCGAAGGCAACATTCCTTGGCAATGATGCAGCAGATGCGTTGGCGATCGCGATCTGCCATGCTCATAATCGAGGGGGCGAACGGATGCGAAAGGTGTTGGCTTCGGCTTGATTTGTTCTTGACTTGTTCCGTTTTCTTCCAAGTTATTACTTTGGAGGTATTACCATGCGCGTAACCGAAAAAGGCCAAGTCACCATTCCCAAAGAAATCCGTGAGCGGCTTGATATCCGACCAGGCTCTGAGGTCGAATTCGTGGCGGACGGCAAGGG
>CAYNED010000075.1:0-11154 GCA_964396135.1 uncultured Neorhizobium sp. | reverse complement strand
TGTCCAACGAACCTGGCTACTACCGGCCCGGCCATTATGGCATCCGCATCGAGAACCTGATCTATGTAAAGGACGCGGCGGAGATCGAAGGCGGCGACATGCCGATGCTGTCCTTCGAAACGCTGACCTGGTGCCCGATCGACCGCCGCCTCGTTCTCACCGATCTGTTGACAACGGAAGAGCGGGATTGGCTGGACGCCTATCACCAGGAGACGCGCGAAAAGCTCATGCCGCTGATCGAGGACGCAGCTGTGCGTGAATGGCTGGTGCAGGCGACACAGCCGCTCGGCTGATGCGAGGGGCTACAACCCGAACAGGTGGCGGCAGATCATCACTGCCGCCCATCCGGCGCCGAGCATGATCAGGCCGGGGAAGCGGAGCGCGACAGCCAGCGCCACCAGCATCGAAATCTTTACGTCCCAGCCGCCGTTGAAGAAGGCGGGAGCGACGAGGGTGGTCAGGACGGCTGCCGGCACTGCATTCAGTGCTGCTTCCATGCGCGGCGGGATGCTCTTCATCCGGGTGATCAGCACGTATCCGCCGATGCGCGTCAGATAGGTCGCAACTGCGGCCGCGAATATCAGCAGGAGGGTTGCGGTATCGAGCTCTCCGTTCATCTCAGCTCTCCAGGTCCGCTGCAACGGCGTCCGGCGCGCTCTTGGCCGGGAGCGGCAGCAAGGTCGCCACGAGGACGCCGGCTGCTGCCCCAAGGCTGACATGCCAGGGGGAACCGACGAAGTGATAGGCTGCAATAGAGCCGATGGCGCTCGCCAGCACCACGGGCGCAAAGCCCCAGCGGCTGCGGAAGGCGAGCACCATGCCGAGGAAGTAGACCGGCAGCAGGATGTCGATGCCGATGGACGCGGGGTCCCCAATCATCTTTCCAAACCAGGCCCCGACCATTGTCGCGATGCTCCACGAGACGTAGACGACTGCGCCAAAGCCGAGATACCACGAAAAGCTTACCCCTTGGCCGCTCTCACCGCGCCGCACGCCTTCGGCAAATTGTGGATCGACGAGAAGGAAGAACGCCACTGCCTTCTGAGGCAGCGTGTAGTGCCGGATATATTTTGCCAGAGCTGCCGAATAGAGGATATGGCGGAAGTTCACGGCGAAGACCGAAAGCACCACGAGCCACGGCTCTACCCGCTGGCCGAAGAGCTCGATACCCACCAACTGACTTGCGCCGGCATAGACGGTCGCGCTCATCAATAGCGTTTCGAGGAAGCTCAGGCCATTGTCGATGGCGACGGCGCCGAACAGGACGCCGAAGGGCGCCGAAGACAAGGCAATGATGCTGCCGCCCTTCAGGCCTTGTTTGAAATCATAACGGTTCATGGGAGATCCTTCTTCCGCACAGCCTTATGGGTGGGAAGGAAACCGCACAATTCAATTGCGCTGATGGTTTGATCGATTTTGCTGAAGGGTCGAGCAGGGAGCTCGCTGTCAATCCTTCAGGATTTGCCGGCTCTTGACGACGCCGATTCCTTGCGCCCGCATCTCTTCGATCGCTGCTTTCACGCCTTTAGGGTCGATACCGCGGCTGGCGTCCTCGATGAAGCAGACCTGTACGCCCGGTAACATTTCGACTGCATCGAGAGCGGAGAACTTGACGCAGTAGTCGGTGGCAAGCCCGCAGATGTCGAGTTCGTTGATCTGCTGCGCCCGCAGGTAACCTGCAAGGCCGGTAATGGCCGCCTTGTCGTTGTCACGGAAGGCGGAATAGCTGTCGATGGCCGGGTTCTCGCCCTTTTGCTGGATGTAGTCGATCTCGTCCGTCTTGAGATCGGGATGAAACTCGGCATCCGCCGTGCCCTGCACGCAATGGTCCGGCCACAGCATCTGCGGCTGTCCGCAGAGCTCGCCCATCTCGAACGGGTTTTTGCCGGGATGCCGGGATGCAAAGCTTCCATGATCCTCCGGGTGCCAGTCCTGCGATGCGACAATGACATCATAGCCGCCTTCCTCGATCAGGCGGTTGGCCACCGGCACAACCTTGTCGCCGTCCGGTACTGGCAAATTGCCGCCCGGGCAGAAGCCATTCTGGATATCGACCAGCAACAGGGCTTTCATGGCATCCTCCTCTTCCGTATCGGAGGATTAAACACCGGACGAGGGCTGATGGACAACCCTTTCAAGGCACTTGGATGATGGAGGGCGATGAAGAGTTCACGTTGTAGTGTGAGGGCGACACGGCATCTTGCCGCGTTCTCGTCTGCTTGGGAGCAACCGGAAACATAATTCCCCCGGTGGTCTGCATGCAGAACAGCGTTCCTCGCAGTGTGCCGGGTGTCGCCCTACATACTCGGTGAAACGATCGGAGTATCCAATGTCCGTTACATCTTCATCCTTGCAGCCACGCGCTGATGCGCTCCCGCCGCTCGGCGTGCCGGGACTGACCGCGCTCGTGGTGCTGGTCGTGGGTTCGCTGGCACTCGGCGCCGCTTATGGTCCGGCGCATGGCGCGCTTTTCCTCGTCGGCGGTGCGCTTGGCATCGCGCTCTACCACGCCGCCTTTGGCTTCACCTCCGCCTGGCGCGTGTTTATTGCGGAAGGCCGAGGCAGGGGGCTGCGCGTGCAGATGATCCTGCTCGCGCTGACCGTTCTCCTGTTCTTCCCCTTCCTCGCCTCTGGTACGCTCTTCGGCAATGAGGTGCGTGGCCTCGTGTCACCAGCCGGCACCGGTGTCATCGTCGGCGCCTTCATGTTCGGCATCGGCATGCAGCTTGGCGGCGGTTGTGCATCCGGCACGCTTTTCACAGCCGGCGGCGGCAATGCCCGCATGCTGGTCACGCTGTTCTTCTTCATCGTCGGCTCACTGCTGGCGACCATCCACTTCGACTGGTGGGCCAGCCTGCCTTCGCTGCCGCCGACAACGCTCGTCAGCCTGGGGGCCCTTCCGGGCATCCTCGTATCGCTTGCAATCTTTGGCGCGATCGCGGCCATCACCGTTCTTGTCGAAAAGAAGCGCAATGGAGGGCTCGAGCAGCCTCCGCCGGCACCGCGTGAGGGTTGGGCGCGGTATCTGCGTGGCCCTTGGCCGCTGGTCGCTGGCGCGATTGCGCTTGCGATCCTCAATTTCGCAACACTCGCACTTGCCGGCCGTCCATGGGGGATCACCTCTGCCTTCGCACTGTGGGGTGCGAAAGGCGCGCAGCTGATCGGCATCGATCCGACCGCATGGGCATATTGGCAGACGCCGGGCAATGCCAAGGCCTTGGCCGAGAGCGTATTTGCCGATGTCACCTCCGTCATGGACTTCGGCATCATCGCCGGCGCCATGCTGGCCGCAGCCTTGGCCGGCAAATTTGCTCCGAATCTCAGCATTCCGCTGCGTTCGGTTCTTGCTGCGGTCGTCGGCGGGCTGTTGCTCGGTTATGGCGCGCGTATCGCCTATGGCTGCAACATCGGCGCCTACTTCTCCGGTATTTCCTCAGGTAGCCTGCACGGTTATCTCTGGGCGGTTGCGGCGTTCGCCGGGAATATCCTGGGCGTCAAGCTTCGGCCCTGGTTCTTCATGGAACGCAGCGCCGTGCGCCGCATGGACGGCTAATTCAATACTTGCCCCGTGCTGCGGATGTGGTGCGGGGCAACCGCTTTTCCTGCGCCCGCCACCTCTCTGCCGTATTTCCGCTAAACTTCCGGCAGGTTTGCCCTCTAGAGGCAAAGCATCAAGACGGGGTGGGGGCGTAAAGATATTGGTTACCATATTTCGGCATTCTCTAATTCAGCCGCTGAATGGCATGAAGGCTTCTGGCCGCCATTCATCGAAGATGAATAGTCGCATTCGCGGCTTTGGCAGAATGACCGGGTAACGAGTATCATGGCGCTAGAGATCGACAGGTTCGACACTTCCTTCCCGAACAATACTCCGTCAGTCCGTGCCAAGCGACCATCGCGCTTCGCCTTCGCCGGCAAGATTATTCTTGGCACCGCAGCCCTGGGCGGGCTGTGGATCTTTGCGGCGACCACGACCGTCAGCAGCCTTGCGCCGAGCCATGGCATTGTTGAAAAGCCGAGCTTCAATCTGGCGCTTTCGCTGAAGCCTGTCGCCGCGCCCGAGCTCGTAGAGCCTACAACCTCGCGCGAGGTGGCGCTCAAGATCAACAAATTCTCACGCCTTTATCAGCAGCCGGTCGCGCCCAAGGCAGGCCGGCTGGAAGGTGCGCAGCTTGCCGCGGTCTTGTCGGCGCGTCCCGGTGACGATGCGCTCACTTCGAGTCTCGGTGCTGCCTTTGCCTCCGCTGCCGAAGAGGAGAAGTTTGTGGCGCTCGCCGAGCTTCGTCCGGAGGCGGAGCTCGTCAAGAAGATGCTGGGCGAGGCAATGGACCAGACGGTTGCGCTTGCGCCACGGTCGGAGCTTCCTCCAGCGGCCATTGTCACCGCCTCTATTCCCTCCACCGTTGCCGGAGAGGAGCCACTTTCCGATGAAAGCGCCGTGGAAACGGCCGCAATCGAGGCGGAAGAGGCTGGCCGGACGGCGGAAGTGGCTGCCTTGATGGACGATACGCTGCCGATGGAAGGCCCGCTGCCGACATCGCGTCCGCAGACTGCCGCCAAGGCGCTGGAAGCGATGGCCGTTGCCAAGCTGACCAAGCCCGGCCGTCGCGCCCCCGCAGAGGAGGCGGAAGAGCCAGCGTCGACGGTGCTTGCCTATGCGCGGCCTGACAATCCGGTAAAGCCTATCGCTCCCGTCGCGCCGATGCCCAACCTCGGCACGAAGAAGGTCGCGATCTACGACATCACCAATGGCGTGGTGCACATGCCGAACGGCACCAAGCTCGAAGCCCATTCCGGCATCGGCAAGATGCGCGACAACCCGAAATATACCCATGTGAAGATGAAGGGCCCGACGCCGCCCGGCACCTACAAGCTCTCCATGCGCGAGAAGCCCTTCCACGGCGTGGCGGCAATCCGCCTGACCTCCGTCGATGGCAAGCACCCGCAGAACCGCACCGGACTTCTGGCGCATACCTATCTGCTGCGCTCGCGTCCGGGCGATTCCCACGGCTGCGTCGCCTTCAAGCACTATGACAAGTTCCTGGCCGCCTTCCGCCGTGGCGAGATCACCCACATGGTCATCGTGCCGGAATACAACGGCCGCCTTCCGGGCAAGAGCAACAACCTGCTCGTCAAGCTGTTCGGCGGCAAGGACGCCTGAGGCTAGCCAAGCAGGTTGCGTGCAGTGCGCATGAACACGCGCGCGCCCAGCGGGATCAGATCGTCCGGGAAATCGTAATCCGGATTGTGAAGTGCTGGATGACGTTCGCCGGCACCAAGGTAGAACATCGCCGATCTGGACACGGCACCGAAGCGGCCAAAATCCTCCGATGCTCGCAGTGCCTCGCCTGGTTCGTGCCTCATCCCCTCATCGTCCAGCGCCTGCCGCAGCAAGGCGACGGCCTCGCCATGGTTCTCGCAGTGGTGAAAGATCTCGTGATAGCTCATCTCCAGCGTCAGCCCGTCGGCCTCCGCTGCCTCCCTGGCCAATCGCTCTGCTGAATCCACCAGTGACTGCATCTGGTTGTCCGTCGTCGTCCGCAGCGTTACCCAGAGTTCGGCATGCGCAGGGGCTATTCCAAAAGCTGCTTCGCCCATCGTCACATGCCCAATGGTCGCCAGCACAAGGTCGCCGCCGGCGACGGTGCCGTGGCTGAGATCCGTCAGCGCCGGCATCAGCGAGGCAATTGCCCGCATTGGCGATTTGCCGGTTTCCGGTGCGGAGGCATGCGCCGTCTTACCCGTCAGCGAAATCTTGAGACCGCGCGAAGCGCAGTTGGCCACTCCCTCCTTAAGCCATACATGGCCGAGAGGAAGCCCTGGCAGGTTGTGCAGCGAGAAGGCATAGTCGGGCCTGATCTGTTCAAACCTGTTGTCTTCCATCACAGCCGCCGCGCCGGCGCCGGTTTCCTCGGCCGGTTGAAACAACAGCACGGCTTGCCCACGCTTAGGACGCTCCCTGGCAAAGCCGCGGGCAAGGGCGGCAACTGTTGCGGTGTGCCCGTCATGGCCGCACATATGCCCTTTGCCCGGAAGACGCGAGCGATGCGGTATGTCGGAGATTTCCTCGATCGGAAGCGCGTCAATTTCGCTGCGGAAAAGCACCCTTGGCCCATCTTCCGCGCCATCGAACACGGCGGCGACACCAGTGCCGCCAAGGCCGGAAATGACTCGGTCAGGAGCGGTGCTTGCCAGAAAGGCGATCACCTCCGCGGCGGTTGCCACCTCTTGGCCGGAAACCTCCGGCATGGCGTGCAGCTTTTGTCGCCAGGCTGCCAGTTCGACAGCGTCCTCGTTGGTAAGAAACATGAGATCCCCCCGTCACCCGAACCAAGAAGTATCGGGACACGGAGGCGAGGGCAAGCCGGCAGAAGTGCTGCCGCGCTACCACTCGATGCCGATCTTGCCGAAATGCGAGCCGCTTTCCTCGTAGCGGAAGGCATCCGCCAGTTGCTCCAGCGAAAAGACCCGGTCGATCACTGGCTTGAAGAGGCCGGTATCGAGGGCGCGGACGAAATCCTGCTGGTGGCGCCGGTTGCCGACGATGATGCCGGACAGCACCACCTGCTTGGCCATCAGCGCCGCCGTCGGCACCTCGCCGCTGACGCCGGTCAGGACACCGATCAGCGTGATGCGCCCGCCAAGTGCCACCGCCTGGATCGACTGCGACAGCGTTCCGGGACCACCAACCTCCACCACGTGGTCGACGCCGCGTCCGCCGGTCCACTTCATCACCTGCTTGCCCCAGTCCGGGTGCGCCTTGTAGTTCAACGTGAACTCGGCGCCCAATTCCTTGGCCCGCTCCAGCTTTTCATCGGAGGAGGAGGTGATGGCGACGCGTGCACCCATGGCCCGGGCGATCTGCAGCGCAAAGATCGAGACGCCGCCGGTGCCGAGCGCGAGCACGGTGTCGCCCGCCTTCAGCCTGCCAAGTTCCACCAGCGCCCGCCAGGCCGTCAGCCCCGCAGTAGTGATCGTCGCCGCCTCGACATGCGAAAAGCCTTTGGGCGCATGGGTGAAGGCGGACGCCGGGCGTACTGCATATTCGCAGGCAAAGCCGTCGCTCCCGTCGCCCGGCACGCGGGAGAAGTCGCCTGAGATCGGCGGTCCGTCCCGCCAGTCGGGAAAGAAGCACGAAACCACATGATCGCCGACCGAAAATTCGCTGACTCCATCGCCGACCGCTTCCACCACGCCGGCGCCATCGGCCATCAGCACGCGGCCGTCGCTCGGCATCCTGCCGCTCGCCACGCCATAGTCATGGTAGTTGATCGAGCTCCCGTGTAGGGCCACGCGGATCTCGCCTGGGCCGGGCTTGCCGGGATCCGGCAGGTCAACAAGTTTCAGGGCATCCAGGCCGCCCGGTGCGGTGACGATGGCTTTCATGGGAAGGCTCCTCGGTGGATTGCATGGAGAAGCCTCACCTAGCGGCGGAGGGGGAGCGGGCAAGGGGAGGGCAGACGTGCTTTGCCCGCGATACGGGATCAATGATCGAGACTGCTGATGATCTCGAACATCTTGCCCATATTGCCGGTCTCGGCGGCGTAGCGCAGCGGCTTGCAGCGCTCAACCACGACTTCCTGTGCATCCGGCTGGTTGGTCAGGATGTCCATCACCTCGCTGATGAAGTCGGCCAGTGGCATGGCTGTCGGATCATTCGCCTGCCGCTCGCCCATCAGGGTCGTCTGCACATAGGGCGGCACGATCTCGATCACCTCCACGGCAGTATCCTTGAGCTGCTGGCGCAGGCCCATGGAATAGGAATGGACCGCCGCTTTCGTGGCGGAATAGGTGGGAGTCGCCGCCATGGGCACAAAGGCAAGGCCGGAGGAGACCGTGAGGATGGTCGCGTCCTGCTGCTTGAGCAGATGGGGCAGGAGGGCTGCGGTCAGGCGGATCGGCCCGAGCAGGTTGGTGGCGATGGTTTCTTCTGCCGTCTGCAGATAGCCGGGCGCCGCTGTCAGGTCCTCGCGCTTCATGATGCCGGCATTGTTGATCACGGCATTGAGGTCCGGGTGTTCGCGCACGAGGCGCTCGGCAAAGGCCTTGACACCGTCCGCGTCGCTGATGTCGAGCGTCATCGCGACCAGGCCCGGATTGGCGGCGGAGACCTCGTCGAGCGTTTCCTGGCGCCGGCCGGTGATGATGACCTTGTTTCCGCGGGCGTGGAAGGCTTCCGCAAGAGCGCGGCCGATGCCCGAATTGCCGCCGGTGATGAGGATGGTGTTGCCCGTCGTCTTCATGTGTCTCTCCGTTCGTGGTTGCGTACCGGCAAGATATGGCCCATGCTCTCTGTTAGGAAGAAGGCACCTGAAAGTTCTATACTTACCAAAAGGAGAGTGTCTTTGACACAAGGCGTTGCCGCTAAAGATAAGTCTCGTCCCGCCGAAATTCCCGACGAAATCGACCCGGCGATCGAGGAACTGGTGCGCGGCATCATCGGCCAAGTTGCCGACAAATGGACAATGCTGATCCTGGAAGAGCTGGAGGAGCGGGGCACGCTGCGCTTCACCGAGCTTGGTCGCCACGTACCTGGCATCAGCCAAAAGATGCTGACCAAGACGCTGCGCGACATGGAACGCGACGGCCTCGTCTCCCGCACCGTCCACCCGGTCATCCCGCCGCATGTGGACTATACGCTGACCGACCTCGGACACAGCCTCGGCGAGGCCTTCTGCGGGGTGTGGAAATGGGCGGAAAAGCATCACGCGACAATCGAGAAGGCGCGGGCGGCGTTCGCAGCACGGACGGGGCGGTAGGCACGGGACGCGACGGGGCGGCTACATTGCCCACGGGTCGAGAAGCTTTATGCCTAAGCTCTCGAAGTCTTTGATGTTGCGCGTTGCGAGCGTCAGGCCGTGGGCTAAGGCGGTGGCCCCGATCAGTCCGTCCATTGAAGACACGGCGCGGCCGCTCCGCTTGGCAGCGCCCATCAGGTCACCCCAGGCCAAAGCGACCGCTTGGTCCACCGCAATGACGCGGCCGTCGAAACGTTGCGGCAGATCCTCGGCTAGCCATTCAGCCAGCGAGTCCCGTCGTCGGCCGCGATCAAGGAGAGCAATGCCTCGCCGGATCTCCGCCAGTGATATGACGCTGATGAAGGTCTGGTCTTCATCAAGAGCGTCAAGCCATTCCAGGACGCCGGTTGCCGGATGTGGTCGGGTGACCTCGGACAAGACATTGGTGTCGAGCAGAAGTTTCACAGCGGGATATCCCGCGCCTCATCTGCTTGGCGTTCAATGTCCAGTTCGGCTCCACGCAGCGGCGATTCCATCAGGAATTGTCCAAGCGTCCCTTTGCGCATGGTCTTCCGCTCCCATTCCTCTGCCGATACGACCACGACGCTTGGCTTGCCGTTGCGGGTGATCGTCTGGGGCGAGGTCTGCGCCTGCTGAATGACTTCCGAGAGCTTCGCCTTCGCGTTCGCGACAGTCCAGCTCTTGCCAGTACGTTCTGAGGACATGGTTCACCTGAAGGCTATCTTGACTATGGTGACTATATTCTCAGGTATCGGTGCCGACAAGGTAACAGTGAGGTAGCAATAGCTATTCCCTCAAACCTTCTCCACAAACCCCTCCAGCACCCGCTTCTGCCCGGCCTTGTCGAAATCGATCGTCAGCTTGTTGCCCTCGATCGTCGCCACGTTGCCGTTGCCGAACTTGATGTGGAAGACGCGGTCGCCGACGGTGAATTTGGAGGGGGTGTCGGCGACGGATTTGGCGACCAGCTCGCCCTCGATCGTGCGGGTGCGCGGGCCGCTCTCGCCGTAGCCGATGCGTTCCACGGCATGGCCGGAGCGGGTGCCCCAATTGTCGCGGGTGGCGCTTGTCTGGTTCTGTTGCGCACGCTTCCAGCCGGGGGTGGCGTAGGTGTTGGCGAAGGGCTCCGCCTTGTCGAAGCGCGACTGGCCGTAGCCGCCGCGACCGCCGCCATAGCCGCCATAGCTGGTGTCGGAGGCGGCGACGTCGACATGGACCGCAGGCAGCTCGTCGAGGAAGCGCGACGGCATGGTCGATTGCCATAGCCCGTGGATGCGGCGGTTGGAGACGAACCAGATGTGGCAGCGGCGCTTGGCGCGGGTGATGCCGACATAGGCGAGGCGCCGTTCCTCCTCCAGCCCGGAGCGTCCGCCTTCGTCCAGCGACCGCTGGTGGGGGAACAGGCCTTCCTCCCAGCCTGGCAGGAAGACGGTATCGAATTCGAGCCCCTTGGCGGAATGCAGCGTCATGATCGAGACGGCGTCGAGATCCTCGTTCTGCTCGGCGTCCATCACCAGCGACACATGCTCCAGGAAGCCGCGCATGGATTCGAACGCCTCCATCGAGCGGATCAGCTCCTTCAGGTTTTCCAGCCGCCCGGGCGCTTCGGCTGTCTTGTCGTTCTTCCACATGTCGGTGTAGCCCGACTCTTCGAGGATCTGCTCGGCAAGCTCGATATGCGGCGTCGTTTCAAGCTTTTCCTGCCAATTCCTGAAAGATTGAATCACGTCAAACAGCGCCTTGCGCGCCTTCGGCTTCAGCTCATCGGTCTCGATGATGTCGGTTGCGGCGGCCAGCATCGGGATGTCACGGGCGCGGGCATAGTCGTGCAGGTTGCGGATCGTCGTGTCGCCGAGGCCGCGCTTGGGCGTATTGACGATCCGCTCGAAGGCAAGGTCATCGGCTGGCTGGCAGACGAGGCGAAAGTAAGCCATCGCGTCGCGGATCTCGAGCCGCTCATAGAAGCGCGGGCCGCCGATGACGCGGTAGTTGAGGCCGAGTGTGACGAAGCGATCTTCGAATTCGCGCATCTGGAAAGAGGCGCGCACCAGGATCGCCATGTCGTTCAGCGCATGCTTCTTGCCGTCGGCATCGCCCCGCTGCAGCCGCTCGATCTCCTCGCCCAGCGCGCGGGCTTCCTCTTCCGAGTCCCAGGCGGCATGCACCTGCACCTTCTCGTCGTCCGGGTTCACCCGGTCGGTGAACAGCGTCTTGCCGAGCCGCCCCTCGTTGTGGGCGATCAGATGGCCGGCGGCGCCGAGGATGTGCTCGGTCGAACGATAGTTGCGCTCCAGCTTGATCACCTTGGCGCCGAGAAAATCCTTTTCAAAGCGCAGGATGTTGTCGACCTCGGCACCGCGCCAGCCGTAGATCGACTGGTCGTCGTCGCCCACGC
>CAYNED010000074.1:0-11437 GCA_964396135.1 uncultured Neorhizobium sp. | reverse complement strand
GAGCTGGCGTCTCCCGCGTGGCTGCAGGAGCTTTACGCGACGATCAGGGAATCCGGAGCCGATGCCGTGTTGGGGCCAGTCGAAGCAGTGTATGATGACAGCGCGCCGGAATGGATGCGACGCGGCGATTTCCATTCGACCCGGCCGGTGTGGGTACGAGGCACGATAAAGACAGGCTATACCTGCAATGTCATCCTCGACATGCGCTCGCCACAGATCGCCAATAGGCGGTTTGACCTCGCTTTGGGACAGAGCGGAGGCGAAGATACGCAATTCTTTTCTGCCGTGACCGGCGAAGGCGGGACAATTGCCTTCGCCCCCGCCGCTCGTCTGACAGAGGCGGTTCCACCAGGGCGGGCACGCTTGTCATGGCTGCTGAAGCGGCGGTTCCGCTCCGGACAAACCCATGGGCGTATCGTCGCTGCAGGCAAATCTGCGACAGGGCGTATCTCGCAAGGCGCCCTCGCCTTCGGCAAGTCGCTCTATTGTGCTGCCGCAATGCTCGCCCTGGCAGCAGCACCTGTTGCCCGCAACAGGTTTGCGTTGCGGGCAATCCTTCACGTGGGAGCGGTGACCGGCCTGCTCGGAATTCGCGAAATTCGTCAATATGGACTGGTGGAGGCCTCATGAGCGACCAACCGCAACAGCCGGACGTAACCTTTGTTATCGCCGCCTTCAATGCCGAACAGACACTCGCGCGGGCGATGGAAAGTGCTCTCGCGCAAGCATCGGTGACGGTGGAGATTGTGGTGGTCGATGACTGCTCGACCGACACCACCTACGATGTTGCCCGGGGTTTTGAGGATCCCCGGGTAAAGGTCATTAGGCAACCGGTGAACGGCGGACCAGGAAGGGCGCGAAACTCCGGCATTGCTGCAGCTACCGGACGGTGGATTGCCGTGCTCGATGCCGATGACACGGTACTTCCAGGTAGATCGGCCGCGATGATTGCGCGCGCGGTCGACAACCAGGCTGCGGTGGTGGTGGACAATCTTGAAGTCGTTCCCATGGACGCAGGTGCTGCCTATCAAATGTTCAGCGACCAGGACCTTTCCGCGCGGAGGGAGATCACCTTGGCCGACTACATCGACTCCAACGTGATTTTCCGGGACACCTTCAACTTTGGCTATATGAAGCCGATGTATTCCCGCGAATTCCTGCTGCACCATGCTCTTGGATTCGATGAGGAACTCAGGATAGGCGAAGACTACATCCTGATGGTGTCGGCGTTGGCAAGTGGCGCTCGCTGCGTGGTCGAGCCGTCGGCCGGTTACGTATACCATCTACGGCAGGATTCTATTTCGCGGGTTCTCGAGCTCCATCATGTAGAATCCATGCTCGCGGCAGACGAAGCATTTCTTGTGCGCTTTCCGATGAAGGGCAGCGCCCTTGCGGCCCAGTACCGCCGCACCCGCAGCCTGGTCGAAGCGCGGTCCTTCCTGATCCTCGTGAACGCAATCAAAAATCGGTCTGCTGGCCGGATGATCAGGGCTGCTCTCGCTCATCCCGCGGCTCTACGCCACCTGCGCATGCCGATCGCCGCCCGCATGGAGAGATTTCTCAAACGATCTTCAGCGCGAGCGCGGCAGGCCGGTGCCTCCAAGACAACGGTTCGTGAAGCGGGATGACGCCATTGAACAGAATAAAGCGCGCTTCAGGGCGAGTTGCGTTTCGCGAACAGACTGAAACAACATGGCGCGGGCAGCGCGTCAGCATGACCCAAGGTGGCTGATATGGACCAGGTGAGTTTTCGGTCGCGGCCGGTGTTCAGAAATAACGAGCCTGCTGACGACAGCTTTATCGATCTCGATAAGCTCTGGGCAGCCGTTGTGCGGCGGCTTGGGATCATTATCGCTTGCGTGATCGCTACTATGGTGATCGCCGGCATTTATCTTTTCACGGCTCAGCCGACTTACACGGCGATGACACAGATCCTGATCGACGAGAACCTCTCTCGGTATGCGGAAGAGCAGGACAATATCCAGAGCGCGCAGCAGATAGACAACCGCCTGTCGAGTGCCGTTGAGATCCTCAAGTCGAAGGCAATGGCCCTGCGCGTCGTGGATGACGCTCAGCTCGGCGACAACGATCTTGTGGTCAACCCGCCGCGGTCTCCCCTTGATCTTCTCAAGAGCACCGTCACCAGTGTGACGTCGGCGCTGAAACCGGCGCCCGTGCCGGCGTCCGAGGACGCTGTTCGCAATGGGCGCCGTGAAAAAGCGGCAGCAGTCCTTCAACAATCCTTAAACGTCAATCGGGTCGGGCGCAGCTCCGTAATCGCGCTTGCGGTCGCCTCTCCGGATCCTCAGCTTTCCGCCCGCATCGCCAAGACCTATGCCAACGCCTATGTCGAGGAACAGCTGAACGCTAATTTCGACGCGAGTGAGCGTGCTTCGGTTTGGCTGCAGGAACGGCTGACGGATCTCAATGCGCGCTCTCAGGAAGCATCGCTCGCCGTCGAGCGCTACAAGATCGAGCATGGCCTGGTTTCGCCTCGCGGCGAATTGCTGTCCGCACAACAATTGGCCGACCTTAACAGCCAGCTCATCGTCGCCCAGGCAGACGCTGCAACCGCGTCAGCGCGCTATGAACAGTACAAGGCAATCATGGAGCAAGGACCGGAAGCGGCGGTCAACAATGCCGTGGTATCCAGCCGTGAGACGGACAACTCGATCCTCCAGGACCTCAGGAAGCGATACACGGTCGCCAACGAGCGGGAGCAGGCCGTCTCGCAGCAGTTTGGTGCCGACCATCCGCAGGCGGTTGCCCTTCAGGCTGAAAAGGAAGATCTCGCCCGGCAGATCTATAGCGAGCTGGAGCAACTGACCGGGAGCTTCCGAAACGAATTCGAGGTCGCAAGCTCGAGGGAGCGGTCACTACGCGAAAGCATCGACAAAGTGGCGGGCACGAACTCCCAGGCCAATGTCTCTATGGTGCAATTGGCCGAGCTTGAGCAAAGGGCAGCGGCGCTTAAGACCCTTTACCAATCCTACCTCGCCCGCTTTGAACAAGCGTCCCAGCAGCAGTCGTTCCCGATCGCCAAGGCACGCGTGATCTCCGAAGCCGGGGTGCCCACCGCCCCGTCCAGTCCGAAGAAGACGATGACCATGGCTCTTTCTGTGGTGCTCGGCTTGATGGCAGGGGGCGCACTTGCTGGTTTTCTCGAAATGCGCGAGGGCGCTTTCCGGATTGGCGAAGACATCCAAAGGAAGCTCGGCCTGCGCTTCCTTGGCTACCTGCCCCACATCGCCGGCAAGAAGCTGCCGGCCGATGTCCCGCACGCTGAAGATCATCAGCAAACACCGGACGAACAAGGGATCGGCTTCCGGCAGATGATGCGCTATGCCGTTGATTCCCCCCGCTCGAGCTTCGCCGAAACCCTGCGCAATGCGCGGCTCGCCTGCGACATTGTTCTGCAAGGGAAAAAGCCACGTGTGATTGGCGTGGTGTCATGCCTGCCGGGGGAAGGGAAGTCGACGGTTGCGGCGAACTTCGCCGGCCTTCTGGCCGCGGGCGGCCTGCGAACGCTTGTTGTCGACGCGGATCTGCGCAATCCGGGGCTCAGCAGAATGCTTTCGGCAGAGCCTCAACTTGGCTTGGTTGAAGTGGTTCTGCAAGAAGTTGAGTGGTCACAGGCGGTTCGAGTCGATCGTCAGTCCAAGCTGGCAATCCTTCCCGTTGCGGGCAATGCCAAGAGGCTGGCGCACACCAGCGAACTTCTGTCTTCACCCGGCATGGCGCGTTTCCTCGACAGCGCGCGCGAGACCTTTGATGTGATTGTGATCGATCTCGCGCCTCTCGTCCCTGTCATCGATGCAAAGGCACTCGAGCCGCAGGTGGATGGCTTTCTCTTCGTTGCGGAATGGGGGAGCACGCCGGTGAAGACGGTGCAGAACGTGCTGGCCTCAGAGCCACAGATTGCAGCCAAGCTCATCGGAGCCGTTCTCAACAAGACGGAGATGTCCCAGCTCCACCGCTACGCGGACCCGGGGACACCGGAGCATTTCCGGGACCGATACTCGGGCTATTACGAGGCCTGACAGGGCGCCCGGACGGAATTGGTCACCGCTCCTATAGGCAGACGGGGTCGAAGGTCCGGAGAGACGCGGGTGCCGGTTAGCGTGAAGAAAGGTATGACACCTTCCCGCTTCTCAGGATCCTGACGGAAGATAGAATGCCGGTCGCAAATGCACCGGTATCAATGTTGATCCGGCCGCGCCGCGCTTCAACCGCCGGCACGGGCGTATGGCCATGAATGGTGACAAAATGGGCGGAAGGTGAGGCGGGTTCATCACCTGGTCGCATCCAGAGCATGTCCCGTTCCGACTGCTCTGAAAGCTGCACTCCTGGCCGTAGCCCAGCGTGGACGAACGCGAACCCCGGAACAGATAGGAGCGAGGGCGAGCGACGTATGAACTCGACATGTTCAGCAGGAATCTGGCGCGCCAGCACCGACTGCATCGCCTGTCGTTCCAGGACTTGATGGATGCCATAGGAGTGCAAGGTTTCCCGCCCGCCAAGGCTGAGCCACGCGTGATCCGGTTCGGGTCTTTCGAGATAGGACAGCATCAACTGTTCGTGGTTGCCTGCGAGGCAATAGCGGGTGAAGCCCGGCGGCGCTGGTCCCAGGAGGTGATGGATCACGTCCGCGCTTCGCGGACCGCGATCAACATAATCTCCCAGCATCACGATCCATTTGTTCCCCGGGAAGCGAGCTGCGTTGGCTACGATCTGCTGCTCCAGCCGTGCGAGCAGATCGTAACATCCGTGAACGTCACCCACCGCATAGATGACGTCCGGCGCATGCTCCAAGTAGAGACGTGGCCGCGGTGGCTGCGGGCGGGCGGCACGGCGACCGAAGGCATCCAATAGCCGGCGAACCATGACAGCTCCCTCGCAAGCGGCCTTTCGCAGTCTTCGGGTGAGTTGAACCACTCGAAGATCACTTACCCCGGTAGTGCCTGACCCTAAGCCTCCCGTCAATTCCTCGAAGCATTGCACCGTCTGCATAACTAGTAGTCACTTCTTGGATGCGCACAAAAAATAGCTTATTCTGCTTGTCATGCTTGCTGCACTGCGGCATCAATAGGGAATGATGCAGGCTGAGCTCACCATTCTGGTCATCGATGAAAACGCCATTCGCGCCTCCATCATAGAGGAAGGCCTGCGGGAGGCGGGACACACGCGCGTAACGGTCATCCAGGAGGTGAACGGCGTGGCCCGGATCATCGAGACACTGCAGCCGGACGTTATCATCATCGATATCGAGAACCCGAACCGGGACATGATGGAACACCTGTTCCAACTGACCCGGACCGTCAGTCGCCCTATTGCAATGTTTGTCGATCGTGCCGACACCGCGTCTATCGAGGCTGCCGTGGACGCCGGCGTCTCTGCCTATATCGTCGACGGGCTCAAGAAGGAGCGCGTTAAATCCATCCTGGATATGGCAGTCAGCCGCTTCAATGCGTTCAGCCGCCTGCGCCGCGAACTCGCCGACGCCAGGTCAGCGCTCGAGGAGCGCAAGCTCGTCGAGCGGGCAAAGGGAATCCTGATGAAGATGCGCGGCATCTCGGAGGAGGAGGCATTTACGCTCCTCCGCCAGTCAGCCATGAACGAGAAAAAGAAGATGGCGGACATTGCGCAGAGCATCGTCACTGCGGCGCGTCTGTTGATGTGAAGGGAACGGCGTGCAGATTGTACGTCCTGAGGAAGTCGGAATGAACATGCTACCTAAGAGCGAAACCTCAGCTCCGGGCCTGCCTGCCCCGGCATCCATAGCCTTCGAGGGCGCGCGGGTGCTGCGTGCCGGTTTCATACCGCTGGTGGACGCTTCGGTTCTTATTGCGGCCTCAGAATTCGGCTTTGCAGAGCGCGAAGGACTAAGGCTTGAACTCGTTCGCGACGTCTCCTGGGCCAATGTGCGAGACCGTCTTGCCTTCCGCCAGTTCGATATCGCACACATGCTGTCCCCGATGCCCGTCGCCTCCATGCTTGGTCTCGGCTCCAATCCTTCTCCCACCATCACGCCTTTCTCGCTCGGTCGCGGCGGCAATGCCATCACGCTCGCGACACGTGTCTTTGCGCGGATGCAGCAGCTGGCCGACCTGGCGGATGATGCAACGGCCTTGGACAATGCCCGTGCGCTGGCGCTTGTTGTCCGCACGATGAAGGCAAACGGTGAAGTGCCGCTGACGCTCGGCATGACCTATCCATTTTCCTCTCATAACTACGAATTTCGTTACTGGCTTGCCGCTGGCGGGATTGATCCGGACGTGGACGTGCGGCTGGTTGTCGTCCCGCCGCCCATGACATCCGACGCATTGGCAGCCGGAGCGATAGACGGCTTCTGTGTTGGGGCCCCCTGGAACATGGTAGCCTCGGAGCGCGGCGTCGGGCGTATTGTCGCGGCGAAGCAAGATATTTGGCCCTCCGCTCCGGAGAAGGTTCTGGCCATGCGCCCGGATTGGGCTGAGAGCCATGGCGACACAGTCATGCGCCTCCTCGTCGCGCTCGATGCTGCGGCGCAGTGGTGCGACCGGCCCGACAACCACAATCAGCTCGCGGACGCTCTGGCCGACCCGCGGCACATTGGAGCTCCGGTGGATATCATACGGCGTGTCCTTTCAGGAGAGTTCAGCCTGGACGGGCGCGGGAACCGCCGGATCATCGAGAACTACTTCACCTTCCACGCCGGACACGCTAGCTACCCCCGCCCTGGTCATGCACTGTGGATCTACAGTCAGATGATCCGTTGGGGGCAGGTGGCTTATTCCGAGGAAGGCATGGCGGCAGCGGTGAATGCGTATCGGCCCGATCTCTATCGGCTGGCCCTTGGCGAAAACGCAGCGCCCCTAGACGACGATCTGCGGGTTGAGGGTGATCGGGCGGAGGACAGGTTCATGGACGGCCATGTCTTCGACCCGCGCAGGCTTTCCGACTATGTCGCCGTGTTTCCCGTCGCGCGTCCGGATATCCGCCAGCATCAACATGATGTCTAAGGTGACGGGTCTGCCTCAAGGCGATTGCTCATTCTGAACGCAGACCGGCGCGCGGATGCCGATTCGATTGGCAGCCGTTCGCATCAGGTGCCGATCTAGTTTCTCGACATCCTTGCGGCACCTTAGAAACGTCAAGAGCTTAGGCTCTCAACGCAAAGTTGGCACGGCGATTGCAGGATGAACTGTAGCCGGTCAATGGCGATCGGACTTCAGGCGCAACAGGTGCGCCATCAGCAGACATCGACGTCGCAAGGATTTTGCAGCGCGGGCTCGCCCCGCAAGCGCAATATCCAAGCGGCGTTTTTTTGTGTTTCGAGACCTCGGCTGAGGGAGCGCCAATGAACAGCAGGACAGAAAAACTCGTCATCATCGGCAACGGCATGGCCCCAGGGCGGATGCTGGAGCACCTTTTCGAGCAGGCCCCCGGTCGTTACCAGGTGACGATCTTCAACGCGGAGCCCCGCGTCAACTACGACCGCATCATGCTCTCACCGGTTCTTTCCGGCGAGAAGACCTATGAGCAGATCGTCATTCACGGCGACGGCTGGTATGTCGACCACGGCATCACCCTCTACAAGGGACACAAGGTCGTCGCCATCGATAGGGTGGCCAAAACCGTCACCTCCGACCACGGCGTGACAGAGCCTTACGACAAGCTGGTCATCGCGACTGGCTCCGTCCCCTTCGTCATACCCGTTCTTGGAAAGGATCTACCCGGCGTCATCACCTATCGTGATCTCGATGATGTGAGCGCAATGCTGCTGGCGGCGCAGTCGCGTGAAAAGGCGGTCGTCATCGGCGGCGGCTTGCTCGGGCTGGAAGCCGCGGCAGGCCTTGCCCAGCGCGGCATGGACGTGACCGTCCTGCATGTCATGCCGACGCTGATGGAGCGCCAGCTTGATCCGGCTGCCGGATATCTGCTGCAAAGAGCCGTCGAAGCGCGCGGCATCAAGGTCATCTGCAAGGCCAATACGAAGGCAATCATTGGCAACGGCAAGGTCGAGGGTGTCGAGCTGGATGACGGAAGCATCGTCCCAGCGTCGCTGGTCGTGATGGCGGTGGGAATCCGTCCGAGCGCAATGCTCGCCAGGGAAGCGGGACTTGCGGTCAATCGCGGCATTGTGGTCGATGCCGGCATGCGCACCTCGGATGGTGACATTCTTGCCGTCGGTGAATGCGCTGAAGTTGACGGGATGGTCTACGGCCTCGTTGCGCCGCTTTACGAGATGGCGCGGATTGCTGCGTCTCATCTTGCAGGAGACAGCAAGCCCTCCTTCGTCCATGCCGACACGCCGACGAAGCTTAAGGTGACCGGCATCGATCTCTATTCACTGGGTGACTTCGCCGATGGCGATGATCGCGAGGAAATCGTCCTGCGCGACGCAACCGCCGGCGTCTACAAACGCGTCGTGTTGCAGGACAATCGCATCATCGGCACCGTCCTTTACGGCGATACGTCCGATGGGCCGTGGTTCAATGATCTGAAGAAGAAGCGCACCGACATTTCCGCGATGCGCGACACGCTGATCTTCGGTCAGTCCTATCAAGGCGGCTCTCCTCTCGACCCTGCGGCAGCTGTCGCAGCGCTGCCGGATGACGCGGAGATTTGCGGCTGCAACGGCGTCTGCAAGGGCAAGATCACCTCAACCATCGCCGCCAAGGGTCTTTCTTCCCTGGATGACGTGCGCGCCCATACCAAGGCCTCCGCCTCCTGCGGCACCTGCACGGGTCTCGTGGAACAGCTGATGGCTCTTACCCTCGGCGACAGCTACAACCCGAAAGCCGTCCAGCCGATGTGCGGCTGCACGGATTTCGGCCATGACGATGTTCGCCGCCTGATCAAGGCGAAGGAGCTGAAGTCGATCCCTGCCGTGATGCAGGAGCTGGAGTGGAAGACCTCCTGCGGCTGCGCCAAGTGTCGCCCGGCTCTGAACTATTACCTCGTCTGCGACTGGCCGGATGAATACGCCGACGACTACCAGTCGCGCTTCATCAACGAGCGCGTGCACGCCAACATCCAGAAGGACGGCACCTATTCGGTCGTGCCACGGATGTGGGGCGGGATGACCTCCTCAAAGGAATTGCGGGCCATTGCCGATGTTGTCGACAAGTTCTCGATCCCCGCCGTCAAGGTAACCGGCGGACAGCGCATCGATATGCTCGGCATCAGAAAAGAGGATCTGCCGGCAGTCTGGGCTGATCTTGGTCAAGCCGGCTTCGTTTCGGGCCAGGCCTACGCCAAGGGACTGCGCACGGTGAAAACCTGCGTCGGCACCGACTGGTGCCGCTTCGGCACACAGGATTCCACTGGTCTGGGTATCCGCATCGAAAAGTTCATGTGGGGCTCCTGGACGCCTGCCAAGTTGAAGATGGCCGTCTCCGGCTGCCCACGAAATTGCGCTGAAGCCACGTGCAAGGACATCGGCGTCATCTGCGTTGACTCCGGCTACGAAATCCACTTCGCCGGGGCAGCCGGGCTCGACATCAAGGGCACGGAAGTCCTCGGCCTGGTCAAGACGGAGGACGAGGCGCTCCAGCACATCGTCGCGCTGACGCAGATGTACCGGGAACAGGGCCGTTACCTGGAACGGATCTACAAATGGGCCAAGCGCATCGGCCTCGAAGAAATCCGCCGCCAGATCATGGAGGACCCGGACAAGCGCCAGGCCTACTATGATCGCTTCGTCTTCTCCCAGAAATTTGCCCAGGTGGACCCGTGGTCGGAGCGGGTATCCGGCAAGCACAAGCACGAATTCAACCCCATGGCCGTCATTCACAAGGAGGCAGCGGAATGAATGCCCTTTCCCTTTCCATTGAAGCTGTCTGGGTACTGATCGGAACCATCGACGACATCCCGCGCCAGGGATCTCGCCGCGTCCATAACGGCGCGATGCGGATTGCGGTCTTCAGGACCGTGGATGACCGCATCTTCGCACTGGAAGACAAGTGCCCGCACAAGAACGGGCCTCTCAGCGAAGGGATCGTGCATGACGGCTGCGTCACATGCCCGCTCCACAACTGGGTGATCTCACTTGAAACCGGGGAGGCCCAAGGTGCCGACGACGGAAGGACCTCCACCTTCCCCGTGCGGATCGAAGGTCGCAATGTTTACCTCGACCTAACGCCAATCACCGCGGCTCGCTGAGCCGTCTCCTGCACCGCGAAAGGAATTTCCATGTCCTATGTAGCCCCCCAGGAATTCGCCTCGAAGATGATCGATGCGGGCGAATCCAAAGTCTTCATGTCCACCAAGGATACGCTTATCCGCTCCTATATGGCAGGAGCCATTCTGGCCCTGGCAGCCGCCTTCGCCGTGACCGTTTCGGTCAATACCGGTAACCCGCTGATTGGCGCCCTCCTGTTTCCCGTCGGTTTCTGCATGCTCTACCTCATGGGCTTTGACCTGCTCACCGGTGTCTTCACCCTCGTACCTCTCGCGCTGATTGCCCGGCGACCGGGCGTGACTGTCGGCGGCGTCCTCAGGAACTGGGGCCTCGTCTTCCTCGGCAATTTTGCTGGTGCCATGACGACCGCCTTGTTCATGGCCATCATCTTTACCACCGGCTTCACCCATGCCCCCGATGCGGTGGGTCAGAAGATCGGCCTGATCGGCGAGGCACGCACGCTGGGCTACGCACAAGCCGGTGCCGCTGGTATGCTGACACTCTTCATCCGCGCGGTCATGTGCAACTGGATGGTCTCGACCGGGGTGATCGGGGCGATGATGTCCACCTCCGTCTCCGGCAAGGTGATCGCCATGTGGATGCCGATCCTGGTGTTCTTCTACCTTGGCTTCGAGCATTCCATCGTCAACATGTTCCTGTTCCCGTCGGGCATCATGCTGGGTGGCCAGTTCACGTGGGTGGATTACCTCCTGTGGAACGAGATCCCGACAGTCCTCGGCAATCTCGTCGGCGGCCTGACCTTTGTCGGCGCCATGATCTATGCCACCCACTACAAGACCTCCCCCAGCCGGAAGTCCCCGGATCAGCCGACAGCGCGCCTCGTGGCCGCAGAGTGATAGGCTGACCGACAGTTTGTCTCAACCTCAGGTCCCGTGCTCCCGCGGGACCTGATCCTTTGGATCTTGCGATGCTTCACACGCTCAAGAGCGGCACGCTCCAAGTCAGCATCGGACAATCCTCTTCCGCTGGTCGAAAGGCGGAGAACCAGGACTTTCATGGCGCGATCGTCCCCGAGGGGTCGATGCTTGAGATGAAAGGTATCGCGCTTGCGATCGCCGATGGCATCTCCACGAGCCCCGTTGCCAAGGTCGCTGCCGAGACGGCGGTTAAAAGTTTCCTCACCGACTACTACTGCACCTCCGATGCCTGGACGGCGAAGACGGCTGCCAGCCGCGTCATCGACGCAACCAATTCCTGGCTCCACGCCCAAAGCCGCCATGTTAGCGACCGCAATCTGGCACATGTCGCCAC
>CAYNED010000073.1:0-11473 GCA_964396135.1 uncultured Neorhizobium sp. | reverse complement strand
GCGGCGCTGATCGAGGGACGAATCGACGCTGCCTGGGCGCGATGGGTGCGGCCCTGGACGCTGGCCGCCTGGTCCTTCCTGACGGCAGGCATCGCCATGGGTTCCTACTGGGCCTATTACGAACTCGGCTGGGGTGGCTGGTGGTTTTGGGATCCGGTTGAGAATGCTTCCTTCATGCCTTGGCTTGCCGGCACGGCGCTTCTTCATTCCGCGCTCGTTATGGAAAAGCGAGAGGCCTTGAAGATCTGGACCGTACTTCTGGCGATCCTCACCTTTTCGCTGTCGCTGCTCGGGACCTTCCTCGTCCGTTCCGGAGTGCTGACCTCGGTACATGCGTTCGCCACGGATCCCACGCGCGGCATCTTCATCCTGACGATCCTGATGCTCTTTATCGGCGGCGCGTTTGCGCTCTTTGCCTGGCGTGCGCCTTTGCTCAAATCCGGCGGCCTGTTTGCGCCGATCTCACGGGAAGGCGCGCTTGTCCTCAACAACCTGATCCTGACGGTCGCGACCGCGACGGTCCTGATAGGCACGCTCTATCCGCTCGTGCTGGAGACGCTGACCGGGGAGAAGATCTCCGTCGGCGCACCCTTCTTCAACATGACTTTTGGCCTGCTGATGATCCCCCTTCTGATGGCCGTGCCGTTCGGGCCGATGCTCGCTTGGAAGCGCGGCGACGCCCTGGGCGCGCTGCAGCGGCTCTACGTGGCAGCAGGGCTGGCGCTGGTCGTCGGTCTCGCTCTCTACTACATCGAGAATGGCGGCCCTGTCATGGCGGTCTTCGGCATGGCGCTTGGCTTCTGGGGGATGTTCGGCGCGCTGGCGGATTTGTGGCACAGGGCGAATTTCGGCAAGCTTCCGTTCAACATTGCCTGGCGGCGGCTGATCGGGCTACCGCGCTCCGCCTTTGGAACCGCGCTTGCACATTTCGGTCTCGGCGTCACGGTCCTCGGCATTGTGATGGTGACGACCTACGAGACTGAAACGGTCATCGAGATGCAGCAGGGTGCTACGGCCGAAGCTGGTGGATATTCCATCGTCTTCGACGGTATGCGCGAGGCGATCGGCCCGAACTACACCGAGGAACAGGGTCACTTTACGATCAGCAAGGGCGGCGTGCCGGTTGCCGATACCTGGTCATCGAAGCGGATCTATACGGCGCGTCAGATGCCCACCACCGAGGCGGGCATCCTCACCTTCGGATTCAGTCAGCTTTACATCTCGCTGGGCGATCCGATGGCGGGCGGCGGCATGGTGGTTCGTGTCTGGTGGAAGCCGTTTATTCTCTGCATCTGGATCGGTGCGCTGTTCATGACATTCGGCGGTTTCGTGTCGCTGTCTGACCGGCGCTTGCGCGTCGGCGCGCCACGCCGCCAGGCAAGGCCAGCAAAAACCGTCATGGAACCGGCAGAATGATGCGCACGCTCCTCCTCGTGCTGGCCCTGGTCTTTGCCGCAGCGCCAGCTCTTGCGGTAAACCCGGACGAGATTCTCGCCGACCCCGTTCTTGAGACGCGGGCGCGCAATCTCTCGGCTCAGTTGCGCTGCATGGTGTGCCAGAACCAGTCGATCGACGATTCCAATGCGGAGTTGGCACGTGACCTGCGCGTTCTCGTCCGCGAGCGTCTGGTGGCGGGAGAAACCGACGAAGAGGTCGTTGAATACGTCGTTTCCCGCTACGGCGAATTCGTGCTGCTGAAGCCGCGTCTTTCCATTCGAACCATGGCGCTCTGGTCAGCGCCCGTTGTGCTGCTCCTGATCGGTGGCCTGGTTCTGGTGCTGATGGCGCGCGGCCGCCTGCAGCCGCGCCAGCCCCCGCTGCTGACCGCCGAAGAACAAGCCAAGCTCGACAATATTGTCGGCAAACAGTAGCGGCTTGCGGGCGAACATTACCAACAATTCATCCACCCGACACCTGCAGTTAAGGTGAGGCTTCCTATATCTCTCGCATCCACCGCCTGCCGGGACATCCCGGATCAGACAAAGTGAAGAGAAGAAGGTAGTCAAACATGCAAAACAGCAAATTCGGACGTCCCAGCCTGAAGACGGTACTGAGGACGTCGACAGTTGCCGGTCTTGCTGCAGTCATGCTGTCGTCCGGCATTCCCGCGCAGGTTTTTGAATCTTTCGCCGAACCGGTCAAGGTTCAGGCGCCGCAGGCGCCGAGCTTTGCAGACGTTGTTTCGGCTGTATCCCCGGCCGTCGTGTCGGTTCGCGTTCAGTCCGAGACGCAGCCCGCTTCTGAAACAAGCAATTTCGGCTTCAATTTCAATGGTCGCAACTTTGACGACCTCCCCGACGATCACCCGCTGAAGCGGTTCTTCCGCGAGTTCGGTGGCGGCGAGCAGTTCGGCGGCGGTCCCAACGACAATCGTGCCGAGCGTAGCCCACGTGGTCGGGATTCTGATCGTCCGCAGCGCCTGCGCCCAACCTCGCAGGGATCTGGCTTCTTCATTTCCGAAGATGGCTATCTCGTTACCAACAACCACGTCGTCAGTGACGGCGCCGCTTATACGGTCGTACTCGACGACGGCACGGAGCTGGATGCCAAACTGGTCGGCAAGGACAGCCGCACTGACTTGGCTGTCCTCAAGGTCGAAGCCAACCGGAAGTTCACCTATGTCAACTTCGCCGACGACAACGCTGTGCGGGTAGGCGATTGGGTGGTTGCGGTAGGCAATCCGTTCGGTCTTGGCGGTTCAGTGACTGCCGGCATCGTTTCCGCCCGCGGCCGCGACATCGGCTCAGGCCCGTACGACGATTACCTGCAGATCGACGCAGCCGTGAACCGAGGCAACTCCGGCGGCCCCGCCTTCAACCTTGAGGGCGAAGTCATCGGCATCAACACCGCGATCTTTTCGCCGTCCGGCGGCAATGTCGGTATCGCCTTCGCCATTCCGGCCTCGGCGGCCAAGGACGTGGTGCGCTCGCTGATCGAGAACGGCAAGGTCGAGCGCGGTTGGCTTGGCGTGCAGATCCAGCCGGTCAACAAGGACATTGCTGAATCGCTTGGTCTGTCGGAAGCGCAGGGCGCGCTTGTCGTTGCTCCGCAGGAAGGATCACCTGGCCAGAAGGCGGGGATCAAGGAGGGTGATGTCATCACCGCCGTCAACGGTGACCCGATCAAGGATGCCCGCGATCTGGCCCGTAAGGTTGCGCAGTTCGGCCCGAACGTGAAGGTGGACGTCAGCGTATGGCGCGACGGCAAGTCTCAGGACATCGACGTCACGCTCGGCAACCTCGCCAGCGAGGACGCGGCAAGCGCTGAACCTGTTGAGCCCGATGCACCGGCACCCTCATCGGAGAAGGCTCTGTCGAGTCTCGGCATTACTGTCGCCCCCGCCGAGAACGGCACGGGTCTCGCCGTGACCGAAGTCGATCCGGATTCCGAAGCTGCGGCGAGAGGTCTGCGGACGGGTGAAAAGATCGTCTCGGTCAACAACCGGCAGGTGACCAAGGCTGACGACATCGAGCAGGTAATCGAGCAGGCCCGCAAGGATGGTCGCGCTCGTGCGCTCTTCCAGATCGAGTCCGATCAGGGCAGCCGCTTCATCGCGCTTCCGATCAACGAAGGCTGATCCTTCAAGCTCAAGCATAAGGGGGCACCGCCGGCGACGACGGTGCCCTTTTCTCATTCTCCGACCGTCTGTAGTTGAAGGAGCGACTTCATGGAAACCTTCACCCGCCGCGCTGACATCAGCGAATCCGGTAGTGCAAAAAAAGCCGCGAACGCTATTGTGCCGCACATGAAGATACTGGTGATTGAAGACGACCTGGAAGCGGCAGCCTATATGACCAAGGCTTTTCGCGAGGCGGGTATCGTCGCCGACCATGCAAGCGACGGCGACAGCGGGCTCTTCATGGGCACCGAGAACACTTACGACGTCATGGTCATCGACCGGATGTTGCCGCGCCGCGACGGCCTCTCGGTGATCAGCGAATTGCGCAAGCGCGGCGTCAACACGCCGGTGCTGATCCTCTCGGCGCTGGGGCAGGTGGACGACCGTGTGACGGGCCTGCGGGCGGGCGGCGACGACTATCTGCCGAAGCCCTATGCCTTCAGCGAACTGCTTGCCCGCGTCGAGGTCCTGGGTCGCCGCAAAGGCGCGCCGGAACAGGACATGGTCTACCGCGTCGGTGACCTTGAACTCGACCGGCTCTCACACGAGGTTCGGCGGGCCGGCAAGGAGATCCTGTTGCAGCCACGCGAATTCCGGCTCCTTGAATACCTGATGAAGAATGCCGGCCAGGTCGTGACCCGCACGATGCTGCTCGAGCATGTTTGGGATTACCACTTCGACCCGCAGACCAATGTCATCGACGTGCATGTGTCGCGGCTGCGGGCGAAGATCGAGAAGGATTTCGACAGGCCGCTGCTGAAGACCATCCGCGGTGCGGGCTACATGATCAAGGACGAGGCCTGAGGTGCCGAACCGCCTTCGCCTGATGTTCAGCTCGACCGCCGTTCGGTTGTCGGCTCTTTATATTCTGTTGTTTGCCATTTGCGCGGCCTTCCTCGTCTTCTACGTGACTGCAATGTCCGAGCGTATCCTGGCGCAGCAGACACGCGACAACCTTGTTCAGGAAGTGGCTGAAATCCAACGGGTCTACGACCGCGGCGGATTGAATGGAATGCTTCGTGTCATGGAGCGCCGCACCCGCCAGCCGGGTGCCAATCTTTATGTGGTTGCTGGGCCGAATGGCGAGATTCTCGCCGGGAATGTCGCGTCCTTGCAGCCCGGCGTGCTGGACGACGAGGGGTGGACACGTTTTCCCTTTTCCTATCGCCCCTTTTCGGAGACAGGTCCTGAGCGGCAGCATATGGCGATCGCCAATGTCGTCTTCATGGAGAACGGGCTGCGGGTGATGGTCGGCCGCGATCTTGGCGAGCCGGGCCGGTTTCGCGGCATTGTCCGTCGTGCATTGATGGTGGCGCTGACGATCATGGGCGTCGGTGCGCTGTTCATCTGGTTCGGCATCGGACGCAATGCGCTCAAGCGCATCGATCGCATGTCGGGCGCAAGCCAGAAGATCATGGCGGGCGACCTATCCCAGCGTCTGCCAGTTGGCCGTTCCGGCGACGAATTCGACCGCCTTTCGGAATCGCTCAATGCCATGCTTGGCCGTATCGAGCGATTGAACGAAGGCTTGCGGCAGGTTTCAGACAACATCGCCCACGATCTCAAGACGCCGCTGACCAGGCTGCGCAACAAGGCCGCCGATGCACTTGGCGAAGACGATGCAGAACGGCGTCGCGCGGCATTGGAAGGCATCATCGCCGAGTCCGACCAATTGATCCGTACGTTCAACGCCCTGTTGATGATCTCCCGCGTCGAGGCAGGCTCGATCGCAGCCGAGATGACGGAGGTCGATCTTTCAGCAATCTGCGCCGACAGCTGCGAGCTCTACGAGCCGGTAGCGGAGGAGGCGGGGCTACGGCTTGAAACGGCTATCGACCCGGGGCTGAAGGTCAAAGGGAACCGCGAACTGATCGGCCAGGCGATGTTCAATCTGCTCGACAACGCCATCAAGTATGCCGCCGAAGGCGAGGGTGAACCGCTGGTGCGCGTGGTGCTGACGGGCGATCCTGAAGGGGTGGGGCTTTCCGTCTGCGACAATGGTCCCGGCGTGCCGACGGACAAGCGGGAGGAAGTGGTCAAGCGCTTCGTCAGGCTCGATGCCAGCCGATCGAAGCCCGGAACGGGACTTGGGCTTTCGCTCGTGGAGGCGGTGATGGGACTGCATGGCGGCTCGCTGGCGCTGTCGACCACCAACCCCGAGAGCGAAGAAGCGCCTGGTCTTACCGCCACCATGGTGTTTCCGCCGCTGGCGTCCTAATAAGGACGGGCAGACGGGAGGACGCCTTGGGAGAGACTACATCATATTTGAAGGATGTCGCTGCCGATGTCATCCGGCCGCTGAACCAGAGCGAAGCCAAGGCGGTAGCTGCGGTTCTGAAGGACATCGGCAAGCAGGAGCCGGCGGTTGGCGAGCTTATGGCCGGCGAAAGCGCGCTTAAGCAGTTCCTGATCGCGGCACTGACGCTCTCGCCATATCTGCGCGACACGGCAGCAATCTCGCCGCAACTGGTGGCGACGGCGATCCTCGAGCCAGTGGAAGCCACGCTGGAACGCCTGACGGCAGATGCCCGGGATTGTTGGAAACCTGTGGACGGGAGATCGCCCACGGAAAGCGAGGTGATGACCGCGCTCCGCTCTGCCAAGCGCAGCCTCTCCTTCCTGCTGGCGCTCGCCGACCTTGGCCGCATCTTTACCGCGCGCGAAACCACACGCTGCCTCAGCATGTTCGCAGACGCGGCGGTTGCAGCGACCGTTGACCATCTGCTGTTTGCGGCGCACCAGAGCGGCAAGCTGGCGCTGAAGGATCCGCAGCGCCCGAGCGAAGGGTCGGGCCTGATCGTGATCGGCATGGGCAAGCTCGGGGGACACGAGCTGAACTATTCCTCCGATATCGACATTGTTGTCTTCTTCGATCCCGACAGCGGCATCGTACCCGACCCAATCGATGGGACGGAGATCTATGGCCGAATGATGCGCCGCTTGGTGCGCATTCTCCAGGAGCGCACCGCAGACGGCTATGTCTTCCGCACGGACCTGCGGCTTCGCCCGGACCCAGGCTCTACGCCATTGGCAGTCCCGCTTGAGGCGGGGCTTCTTTACTACGAGAGCCGCGGCCAGAACTGGGAAAGAGCCGCCTTCATCAAGGCACGCGCCATGGCCGGAGACATCGCGGCCGGTGAGGATTTCCTGCGCCAGCTGGTGCCATTCGTTTTCCGCAAATACCTGGATTATGCAGCGATCGCCGACATCCATTCGATCAAGCGGCAGATCCACGTCCACAAGGGGCACGGCGCGATTGCCGTCAAGGGGCACAATATCAAGTTGGGCCGCGGCGGCATCCGCGAGATCGAATTTTTTGCGCAAACGCAGCAGCTGATTGCGGGCGGACGAATGCCTCCATTGCGCACCCGGCAGACGGAGCTGGCGCTGAAGGCGCTGGCGGAAGCGAACTGGATCACGCCAGAGATCGCAGCCGATCTGACCGAAGCCTACTGGTTCCTGCGCGACGTGGAGCACCGTATCCAGATGGTGCGTGACGAGCAGACCCATAACCTGCCCGACACGGAGGCAGAGCTGAAGCGCATCGCCTTCATGCTGGGCTTTGTCGATACCACTTCCTTTTCCGCTAAGCTCGAGCGCACATTCCGGACGGTGGAGAAACGCTATGCGCGCTTGTTCGAGCAGGAGGCGAAGCTATCAGGGATTGAGGGAAACCTTGTCTTCACCGGCGAGGAAGACGATCCGGGGACGCTGAAGACGCTTTCGGCGCTCGGATTTGAACGTCCTTCCGACATAGCCCGGCTGATCCGGACCTGGCATTACGGCCGTTACCGCGCGACCCAATCTGTGGAAGCGCGGGAGCGGCTGACGGAGTTGATGCCGGAACTCCTCAAGGCCTTCGGTCAAAGCAGCCGCGCGGATGAAGCGATGCTACGCTTCGACAGCTTTCTGTCCGGTTTGCCGGCCGGGATCCAGTTGTTCTCATTGATCGGCAACAACCCGAACCTCCTGTCGCAAATTGTCCGCATCATGTCCTCCGCGCCGCGGCTCGCCGACATCATCTCGTCGCGGCCTCACGTCTTCGACGGCATGCTCGACCCGGCGCTGATGGCGGAACTTCCGACGCGCAGCTATTTGGGCGAGCGGCTGAAAAGCTTCCTTGGGCCTGCCCGCAACTACGAGGACGTGCTGGATCGCCTTCGTATCTTTGCGGCCGAGCAGCGCTTCCTCATCGGGATTAGGCTGCTAACCGGCGCGATCGACGGCAGCGTTGCAGGCCACGCCTTCACCGATCTTGCCGACCTTTTGATCGAGCAGGCGCTGACTGCGGTGGTCGGTGAAATCGAGGCTGCGCATGGACGCTTCGCTGGTGGGCGCGTTGCGCTGATGGGCATGGGCAAGCTCGGCAGCTTCGAACTGACGGCAGCATCCGATGTCGACATCATCCTGCTCTACGAGCATGAGGATGAAGCGTTCGAGTCAGACGGACCGAAACCGCTGGACGCCACCCGCTACTACACCCGCCTCACGCAACGGCTCATTGCTGCGCTTTCGGCTCCGACCGCCGAAGGCGTGCTTTTCGACGTCGACATGCGCTTGCGCCCCTCGGGCAACAAGGGGCCGGTGGCGACGCGTCTCAGGGCATTCCGCAAGTACCAGCAGGAGGAGGCGTGGACCTGGGAGCACATGGCTCTGACGCGGGCGCGCATGGTCTGCGGGGACGCAGAGCTTGCAGCGCAAGCCTCCAGCGTGGTTGCCGATATTCTTGCGGGCAGGCGCGATGAGGAGAAGACGGCCAAGGATGTTCGGGAGATGCGGGAGCTGATCGAGAAGGAGAAGCCGCCGCGAGACATATGGGACCTCAAGCTGATCCCCGGTGGTCTGATTGATATCGAGTTCATCGCGCAACATCTCCGTCTGGTGGCACCGGCGCGGGGACTTCCGGTGGACACCTCCGGCATGAGCACAGGCGGCGCCCTGAAGGCGCTGGGGCAGGACATGTTGTCGCCCGACGACCTGGACACGCTGGTGGAGGCATTGCGCCTGTTCACGGAGCTATCGCAAGTCATCCGGCTCTGCATCGATGGAGCCTTCTCTCCGAAAGAGGCGCCTGCCGGGCTGGTGGAGCGTGTCTGCCGGGCAGGAGACTGCCCCGATATTCGGTCGCTGGAGGGCGAGGTGAAGCGGCTTTCCAAGGCGGTGCGGGCAATCTTCAGGAAGGTGGTCAGCCCGTAGCCGGTCGCGGCAAGGAAAAGCTCGGATTGGCGGGAACGCTGAGCGAGACGACGGTGCCCTTGCCGGTGCAGGAGCGAATGCGCATTGCACCTCCGTGGAGCGCGATGAGCGACCGGGAGATCGCAAGGCCAAGCCCGGAGCCACCCTTGCTCTTGGCATACTGGCTTTGGACCTGCTCGAACGGCTGACCGATCTTGCTCATCGCTGTCTTTGGAATTCCGATGCCGGTATCGGCAATCGTCAGCAGGATCCCGGACTCCGAACGGCGGGCTCGCACGATGATCCGGCCGCCTTCATCGGTGAATTTGACGGCGTTCGACAGCAGGTTGAGCATCACCTGCTTCATCGCCCGGCGATCCCCAACAAGCCCAAGTGCCGGGGAGACGCTTTGCTCGATGGAGATGTTCTTTTCTTCCGCAGCAATGGAGGTGAGGCGCAGGCTTTCCTCGATGAGCGGGGCGAGGTCGATCGTCTCGCACTGGATCTTCATGTGGCCGGCTTCGATCTTCGACATGTCGAGAATGTCGCTGATGACGTTAAGAAGATGCTTGCCGCTGTCATGGATGTCTCTGGCGTATTCCCCGTATTTCGGGGAGCCGACCGGGCCGAACATCTGGTTGACGAGGATTTCCGAGAAGCCGAGGATGGCGTTGAGCGGAGTGCGCAACTCATGGCTCATATTGGCCAGAAACTCTGACTTTGCCTTGTTGGCCGCCTGAGCCCGCTCTTTCTCCGCCTGATAATTGGCGTTGGCGATCGACAGTTCTTCTTTCTGCCGCTCTAGCTTCTTCTGCGAGGCGGAAAGGTCGCTGATGGTCGCCATCAGGCGCCGTTCGGAATCGCGCAGGCGTTCCTGGTGGCGTTTCATCAGCGTGATGTCGGTTCCCACGGAAACCATGCCGCCGTCGCGCGTGCGCCGTTCGTTGATCTGCAGCCAGCGTTCGTCGGCAAGTTGGACCTCGGTCGTGCGCGACTGCCCGCTCTGGTCCGGATCGGCGATGCGCCGTTCGATCACGGGACGAACGGAGGCAGCCTTGACGGCAGCCTTTTCCGTGCCCGGTACGAGGACGCTGTCGGGGAGGCCGTAGGCTTGCTGGAAATGGGCGTTGCACATCACGAGCCGGTCGTTCTTGTCCCACAATACAAAGGCTTCCGACGTGCATTCGATGGCGTCCGCCAGGCGCTGGTCGGCCTCCGCATAACGCTGCGCCAGCCGGTGCTGCTCTGTCACGTCCATGGCAATGCCGATGACATGGGTGCGTCCGCTGGCATTGCGAACGACCTGAGCGCGCGCTCGCATCCAGACATAGTGACCGGCGGCGTGGCGCATCCGGAATACCTGATCGACCTGCTTGGCGTTGCCGCGGCTGATGGCGCGGGCAAGCGCGTATAGATTGCCGTCCGTCGGGTGCATCATCCGTGCGGCATCGGCAAACGATAGGACGCTGCCGGCGGGCGGCAGGCCGAGCATCTCGTACATCGAGCCTGACCAGAACAGCCGGCGATTGCTGACGTCAAAATCCCAAAGGCCGCAACGGCCGCGCGACAATGCTGTTTCGATCCTCAGATTGCTTTCAAGGAAAGTCTCGTCTGCTTCGCGCGCGCGTTTCACCTGCATGTAATAGGCATAGAGGATCACCAGCAGGATCACGGAGATGCAGGCAAACAGCGTGACGTTGAGGGATACCTCATGTCTCCAGAAATAATGGAGGGGCGCAAGCGAGCGAGCCGCGACGATCAGGCCGCCGTCATCGCCGATAGGCGAGATCGCAGCGTAATGCGGCTGGCCGCGCAGCGAGGTTTCGATCAGGCCAGAACCGCGAAACTGGCGAAGTGCCGCCGTTTCCGGAAGAAGTGCCGCCAGCCGAACGCCGACATAGTCGCCCGAGCCGATTCCACCGAAGATTTTGCCGGACGGATCGACCAGAAGGAGAAATTCGTCCGGGTGCAGACGCTCCGGCGGCAGGAATGTCGCCAGGCGCGCTTCGGCAGCCTGACGGTCTCCTGCGCTGATGGCGGCATCCTGTCCGGAAAAGGCTGCGACTGCGGTCGCGGCGACCAGCGCAGTTGCTTGGCGCGCGCCCTCCTGCATCCGGTCGTATTCGGACAGCAGACCGACGCTGCGAGACGTGGCAACGACTGCCAGGAAAGCCAGGATGAGGAGCGGGATGGATCGCTTCAACACCAGTTCGACGCGCGGCAATCGCCGAGCAATCGGGGTGACAGTCAGCTCGGAACCCCGCCCGAAAAGGCCGGACGCTCGCTTCATCACCGGAATTTTGAGACGCAAGAACCCCTCGCCGACGGGTGCCCGTCGCGCGTCCGCCATCGTTTTCATCTGACCCCTCATGGAAATCCGGCGCGCCGCTCGCCCGAATCTGTCCTAATGAATCACGGGTGATTCGCCGTGTCCAGAGCAGAGGTAAGACTTTTTTAACCTATTGATATAGCTTGCGTGTTAGAAGTCATACGTTGTGGCGCAGGATCATCAGCCTTTCAGCATGCGCTCCACGATATCGCGCACGTCATTTGATAGACTTCCGCTTCGGTCAATAGTGAGGAGCGCCGAGCGCGCGTGATCGGCCCTCTGCGGTTCAAGCGAACGCCAGGAACGCATGGAGGTGAGGATCCGTGCGGCAAGCTGCGGGTTCTTCGGAT
>CAYNED010000072.1:0-11519 GCA_964396135.1 uncultured Neorhizobium sp. | reverse complement strand
CGACGCTCGCCGCGCACAGCCGCCGTCTGGTCGGTCGTCGCGTTCTGCTGCATGTGGAAAAGGGCGAACCGAAGCCGGGTCCAATCTTGCTGTCGGTGAAAAACCTGACGGTAAGGGATGGCCGCGGCGTCACCATGGTTGACAACGTCTCCTTCGATGTCAGGGCTGGCGAGATCGTCGGCGTTGCGGGCGTCGCTGGCAACGGCCAGTCGGAGCTGCTCGAGGCGATTGCCGGCATACGCAAGCCCGCCTCCGGCCAAATCTTCATCGACGGGCAGCCGGTGGCAGGGCTGGATGCAGCGCGCCGCCGCGACTTGGGCCTCGCGCATATTCCAGAGGACCGGCACCATATGGGTCTGGTTCTAAAATTTGAGGAATATGAGAACTCCATCCTTGGCTATCATCGAGATCCTAAATATGGCCGCGGTGCCTTTCTGGACCTCGATGCGGTTCGTCAGGATGCCGAGGAAAAGATCGCCAGATACGATATCCGCCCTCCGAACCCCCGGTTGAAGACGGCGAATTTCTCAGGTGGTAACCAGCAGAAGATCGTCGTCGCGCGCGAGATCGAGCGTGACCCAAAGCTTCTGATCGTCGGCCAGCCCACCCGCGGCGTCGATGTTGGCGCCATCGAGTTCATACACCGCCGCATCATCGAAACACGTGATGCCGGCAAGGCCGTCCTTCTCGTCTCGGTGGAGTTGGACGAGGTCCGCTCGCTTTCTGATCGCATCTTGGTGATGTTTGCCGGCAAGATCGTTGGCGAAAAGACAAGTGATGCTGGTGAACAGACGCTCGGCCTGATGATGGCCGGAATCGCGGCGTGAGGCGCTCATGACCACTGCATCCGTGCCTCTGCCCAACTGGATCAGCTATGGCCTGATCCCGCTCCTCAACCTTGTTCTCGCCTTCTTCTTTTCCGGGCTTGTCGTCTGGTGGATCGGCGAAAGCCCGTTCGAAGCGCTGAAGTTCCTCATCCAGGGATCACTTGGTCGCGGGGATGCCATCGGCTTTACGCTCTTCTACACGACGAGCTTCATCTTCACCGGCCTTTCCGTGGCGGTTGCCTTCCACGCGGGCCTCTTCAACATCGGCTCAGAGGGGCAGGCCTATGTCGGTGGTCTCGGCGCCGCGCTGGCGGCGCTTGCATTGGACCGCTACGTACCTTGGTATGTGACGATGCCCTTTGCTGTCGCGGGCGCGGCCATATTCGGCGCAGCCTGGGCCTTTATCCCGGCCTGGCTGCAGGCCAAGCGCGGCAGCCACATCGTCATCACCACCATCATGTTCAACTTCATCGGCGCCGCGCTGATGGTCTACCTGCTGGTCAACGTTTTCATCGTGCCGGGAAAGATGGCGCCGGAGACGCGCACCTTTCTGCCTGGTGGTCAGCTGCCGAAACTGGATTGGTTGATGGCGATGTTCGGGCTGGAGCTCGGTCCGGCGCCGTTCAACGTCTCGTTCCTGATCGCCCTGGTGATGTGCTACTTGGTCTGGCTTCTGATCTGGCGCACCAAGTTCGGCTACGAGATGCGCACACTTGGGATAAGCCCTTCGGCCGCAATCTACGCAGGTGTTCCGTATGTGCGGACCGTCATCATCGCCATGCTGATCTCGGGAGGGCTCGCTGGCATGATGGCGTTGAATGCCGTCAATGGAGCGGCGGCACGGTTGCAGGTGGAGTTCGTCGCCGGTGCCGGCTTCGTCGGCATCGCGGTATCCTTGATGGGCCGTAGTCATCCTTTTGGCATTATCCTGGCAGCGTTCCTGTTCGGGATCCTGTACCAGGGAGGGGCTGACCTGTCCTTCGAGATGCCGACGATCACGCGCGATATGATTGTGGTGATCCAAGGTCTGGTGATCCTGTTTGCCGGCGCCCTGGAGTACATGCTGCGTCCGGCCATCGTCCGCGTCTACCAACAGTTCGGCAGAGCCTGAGGAGGGGCGGATGGATTACTTCGATATCTTCGTCAGCATCCTCGGCTCAACGGTTCGGCTGTCGATCCCGCTGCTCTTTACCGCTCTTGCGGGTCTGTTCTCCGAACGCGCAGGTATCTTCGACATCGGACTTGAGGGCAAGATGCTGGCTGCGGCCTTCGCCTCGGCAGTGGCTGCCTACCTCACGGGCTCCGCCTGGCTGGGACTGCTTGCGGGCATCGGCGTATCGATAGCCTTCTCGCTGGTGCACGGCTTTGCCTCCATCACCAACCGGGGCAATCAGATTGTTTCCGGGGTGGCGCTCAACTTCGTCGCCATTGGGCTGACGGTCGTTCTTGGTCAAGCCTGGTTCGGCCAAGGCGGCCGCACCCCCCAGGTGTCGGGGGAGGGGCGCTTCTCTCCGATCATTCTCCCGGGCGCCGATGCCATGAGAGAGATACCGATTATCGGCCCGCTCTATGCCAACGTCCTGTCCGGCAACAATATCCTCACCTACCTGGCCTTCGCTGCGGTCCCGCTTGCCTGGTGGGTGCTGTTTCGTACGCGATTTGGCCTCAGGCTGCGCGCCGTGGGGGAGAATCCTGGCGCGGTCGACACAGCTGGCATTTCAGTTGCGTGGATGCGCTATCGCGCAGTCATCGTGGCAGGTTTCCTTTGTGGATTTGCCGGCACCTATCTCGCGATCGCGCAATCGGCTGCCTTCATCAACAACATGTCTGCAGGCAAGGGCTACATCGCGCTGGCCGCTCTGATCTTCGCCAAATGGCGACCGGTGCCTGTCATGCTGGCTTGTCTTCTGTTCGGCTTTCTGGATGCCCTTGCCAACTTCATGCAAGGAAAGTCCGTGCCGTTGATTGGAGAGGTGCCGGTGCAGATTTTTCAGGCGCTGCCTTATATCCTAACCTGCGTTCTGTTGGCTGGCTTTATTGGCGTCGCCCGCGCGCCAAAGGCCGGTGGTGTACCCTATGTGAAGGAGCGCTGATCTAAATGTCGCACGATCTGTTCGAAGCCGCTCGCGAAGCGATGGGCAAGGCCCATGCGCCATATTCCAAGTTTCCGGTCGGCGCTGCCATACGCGCCGATGACGGCAAGGTCTATCTCGGCGCCAATATCGAGAACCTGTCCTTCCCGCAGGGTTGGTGCGCCGAGCCTACAGCCATCGGCGCGATGATCATGGGCGGTGGTCGGCGGATCAAGGAGCTTGCGGTGATTGCCGAGAAACTGCCGCTGTGCACACCTTGCGGCGGCTGCCGTCAAAAGATTGCCGAGTTCGCGTCTGCCGATACGCGTATCTACCTCTGCGACGATCAGGGCGTTCAGAAGACGGTCACCATGGCAGAGCTTCTTCCATATGCCTTCGAGACGGACGTCATCGGATGAGGGATGTCACGGACCTCCTCGTTGATCGGCTGAATGGGCTTATGCCGCGTTGTGCGGTGGTCCTCGGCTCTGGCCTCGGAACTCTGGTCGAGAACATTTCTGACGCCGTACGCATCCCGTACCGAGACCTCCCGGGTTTCCCCGTCAGCGGCGTCACGGGGCATGCAGGGGAACTGGTAGCCGGACATCTCGGCCGCGAGCCGGTGATCATGCTGTCAGGACGCGCGCACTACTATGAAAGGGGCGATGCCAAGGCCATGCGCTTCCCGATCGAAGTCCTGAAAGGTTTGGGCGTGCAATCGCTGATCCTGACGAATTCGGCAGGCTCGGTTCGGCAAGACATGCCGCCTGGTTCCGTGATGCAGATCACCGATCACATCAACTACTCCGGAATGAACCCGCTGATCGGAGAGGAAGGGGATACCCGCTTCGTCGGCATGACCAACGCTTATGACGCGGGCCTGTCACTCGACATGCGCAATGCCGCGATCCGAAGCGCAATCCCTCTGTTTTCGGGCGTTTACATGTGGTTCTCAGGGCCGAGCTTTGAGACGCCGGCGGAGATCCGCATGGCACGGACACTGGGGGCAGACGCCGTCGGAATGTCCACCGTGCCGGAAGTTATCCTGGCGCGCTATTTTGGATTGCGGGTTGCCGCGGCCTCCGTCATCACCAACTACGGCGCCGGGATGACGGGTGACGAACTGAGCCATACGGAAACGAAGGATATGGCTCCCGTCGGCGGTCGCCACCTGGCAGCCATTCTTCAGGAAATGCTTTCAGAAAAAGCCTAGGCAAAACAACGGGCGCGCCCACGAGTGGGATCTTCGGCGGCCGGTTCTTGTTCTGGCTGTCTTGCGTCTTTAGGCTCGACCACTGAATATGTGCGCATCCAGACAGGAGGCATCAGCCATGGAGATCAACACTCCGCGGGAGGCAGCAAGTCTCGTGCTCTCGCTGCTCGACCTTACCAATTTGCGCGAGGACTGCGATGCGAACGCAATCGAGGTCCTTTGCCAGCGGGCTACGACACCTTACGGATCTGCTGCCGCAATCTGTATCTGGCCGCGTTTCGTACGGCAGGCACGAGATATTCTAGGGGAAAGAGGCACCATCCGGATTGCGACGGTTGTCAACTTTCCATCCGGCGACCTCCCGGTCGCGGCAGTGATTGCACAGACCCGTCAAGCCGTTGCGGACGGGGCAAACGAGATCGACCTGGTCATCCCCTACAAAGCGTTCCTCACCGGGGACGAGGCGGCGGTCACGAACATGGTGACGGAGGTGCGCCAAGCCTGCACCGGGACTTGTCTGAAAGTCATCATCGAATCCGGAGAACTGAGAGACAGCGCCCACATTCGCCGCGCCTCCCAATTGGCGATCGAAGCCGGCGCCGACTTCATCAAGACCTCCACGGGCAAGGTTGCCGTTAATGCAACGCTTGAGGCTGCAGACATCATGCTGCGAGCGATCCGCGAATCCAAGCGGGCGGTAGGGTTCAAACCGGCCGGTGGAATAAGCACTGTGGCGGATGCCGACCTCTACTTGCGGCTGGCGGAAACCATCATGGGGCCAGACTGGATCATTCCTTCGACCTTCCGCTTTGGCGCCTCCAGTCTGCTCGATGACATCATCGCAGTCCTCAGCGGTCAGTCCTCCCAACGCGCGGCAACGGGGTATTGAGGGCGATGATCCCGCAGGAGATCATCCGTCGCAAACGTGACGGTCTGGCTCTGTCAAAGGATGAAATCGCAGCCTTCATTCGTGGGCTGACCAGCAACGATATTACGGAAGGTCAGGCTGCCGCGTTCGCTATGGCCGTCTTCTTTCGTGGCATGTCGCCCGAAGAGATTGTTGCACTGACGCTTGCCATGCGTGACAGCGGTGACGTTATGGCTTGGCCCGGGGCCGCAGGTCCCGTCGCCGACAAGCACTCCACAGGGGGCGTCGGCGACAATGTTTCGCTCATGCTCGCGCCGATCGCGGCGGCCTGTGGCCTTGCCGTGCCCATGATATCGGGCCGCGGCCTCGGTCATACCGGCGGCACGCTGGACAAGCTGCAATCGATCCCCGGCTACAATGTGATGCCGGATCCTGATCTCCTCCGCCGCGTGGTGGCGGAGGCAGGCTGTGCCATCATTGGTCAGACTGGTGATCTGGCGCCGGCAGACCGCCGCCTTTATGCCATTCGCGATGTCACTGCGACGGTTGAATCCGTGCCGCTGATCACAGCCTCCATCCTGTCCAAGAAGCTCGCCGCTGGTCTTCAAACTCTCGTTCTGGATGTGAAGGTCGGCAATGGTGCCTTCATGCAAAGCATTGAGGAGGCGGAGGCGCTGGCGCGATCGCTGGTGGAGGTCGCCAACGGAGCCGGTACGCGTACGACTGCCCTCGTGACAGACATGAACCAGCCTTTGGCGGACGCTGCGGGTAATGCGCTGGAGGTCAGCAATTGTCTCGAATTCCTCGCCGGAAAGAAAAACGGCACGCGCCTTCACCAGGTGGTGATGGCGCTCGCGGCGGAAATGTTGGTGCAAGCGGGTGTCACGCCTGAACCGGAGGATGCCGCCCGACGCGCAACTGAGGCGCTCGACAGTGGCAGGGCCTTGGAAGTCTTTGCGCGCATGATTGCTTTGCTCGGCGGACCGAAGGACTTCACGGATCACCCGGATCGATATCTCCAAAAGGCGAACGTTGTTGTACCGGTCCCAGCCCGGAGCAGCGGCTGGCTCGTAGCTTGCTCTACCCGGGATCTAGGGCTTGCTGTGGTGGAGCTCGGGGGCGGTCGCAAGCGCCCGCAGGACGGCATCGATCATGCGGTGGGGTTTGACCGCATCCTGCCGCTGGGCAGCGAGGTAACGACAGGAGAGCCAATCGCTTTCGTGCATGCGGCAGACAAAGACCAGGGAGAGCGGATCGCCAAGATGGTCGGCGGCTACTTCACGATTGCGGAGCAACCGCCGGCGTCAACGCCGGTGGTCGTCAAGCGCATCGCCTGAATGGGCACCCGAGGAAGAGGCCGCTCGATGTCCTACTTCGTGCCGTACATACGGTCGCCGGCGTCGCCTAATCCCGGCATGATATAGCCTTGCTCGTTCAGGTGGCTGTCGATCGACGCCGTGTAAACCGGCACGTCTGGATGGTGCTTGCGGAAGCTATCGATACCTTCAGGGGCCGCCAGCAGGCATAGGAAGCGAATATTGTGCGCACCACGCTCCTTGAGCTTGTCGATGGCTGCAATAGCCGAATTGCCGGTGGCTAGCATGGGATCAACGACAATGATCAGCCGTTCGGCAATGTCGTCAGGAGCCTTGAAGAAATACTCCACGGCCTGCAGCGTCTCGTGGTCGCGATAGACGCCGATATGGGAGACCCGTGCCGAGGGAACGAGTTCCAGCATGCCTTCAAGGAGTCCGTTGCCCGCGCGCAGGATGGAGGCAAAGACAAGCTTCTTGCCCTCGAGCACTGGGGACTGGATCTGCTGAAGCGGCGTCTCGATGGTTTCCATCGTCAGTTCAAGATCGCGCGTGACCTCGTAGCAGAGCAGGGTGGAGATTTCGCGCAGTAGCCGCCGGAAACCCGCCGTCGAGGTTTCTTTCTTGCGCATGATCGTCAGCTTGTGCTGCACGAGCGGATGATTGATGACTGTAACGCCGTCCATCAGCAACCTGCCTTCCCCTGTCTTGTTGATGTTTTCTCTTCTTGATCGGACGGACGGGAAACCGCAACCCCTCAGCTGCGCTTTGCCTGTGGTTGGTGAAGCGCTTGAGCGCCGTCAAGTCGCGCGAGGAGCCGTGCCCGGACATCCTCTTCGACAAAGGCTGCTTTAATTGCCGTGCGCGTCATCTCGTTGATCTCTGCATCCGAAAAACCCATGCGCCTGGACGCCATTTCGTATTCGCGATCGAGGGAGGTATGGAAGAAAGGTGGATCGTCCGAGTTGATGCAGACGCGCACGCCCGCCTCCTTGAGCTGTCGCAGAGGGTGGTGGTCGAAGTCCGGATAGACCTTGAGCGCAATATTGGAACCGGGGCAGACTTCCAAAACCGTACCAAGTTCGATGAGTCTCGCAACGACATCTCGGTCTTCGACCGCTCTGACCCCATGACCGATCCGCGACGGGCGGACGAGGTCCAGCGCGTCCGAAACGCTGAAGGCGCCACAGACCTCACCGGCATGGATTGTGAGGCCGAGGCCCGCATCACGAGCAATGTCGAAGGCTCGGGCGTAGTCTGCAACCCGGCCCATCCGCTCCTCGCCGGCCATGTTGAACCCGGTCACCAGCGGATTTCTACTGCGCGCAGCATAATCCGCGGCAGCAATCACGCTTTCTGGACCAAAATGCCGTTCGCCTGTGACGATGATGCGCGTTTCGATGCCTGTCGTCTCACGAGCACGCCGGATGCCTTCCGAGATGCCTGCGAGATAGGCATCGGCGCCAAGCCCTATCCGGGCGCCGTGGTCGGGCGACACGATGATCTCGCTGTAGATCGTGTTCGCGCAAGCGAGTTCGGTAAGGTAGGTTTCCGTCAGCAGCGCGTAATCGGCATCCGTTCGGAAAAGTGCTGCGACGCGATCGTAGCAGGCGAGGAACTGGGAAAAATCCTCCCACAGATAGCTTCCGTCCCGGAGAAAGCCGCTGGCGTCGATGCCGTATTTCTCCGCCTGCTGAAGAGCCAGCGCCGGCGCCGCCGCGCCTTCGATGTGACAGTGGATTTCTGCCTTGAGATGCTGGGTCAAAGGAAACTCCAGCCATGCGAGCCTGCAGGTAGGCCAAGATGAGCCGCCACCGTCTCGCCGATATCCGCGAAAGTCGGACGAAGCCCAATATCACGCGAGCGGATGCCGGGTCCAAAAGCCATGATCGGCACGCGTTCGCGGGTGTGGTCGGTTCCTCGCCAAGTCGGGTCGCAGCCGTGATCGGCGGTCAGTACGACGAGATCCCCCGGCCGTAGCCGCCGGTGAACTTCCGGAAGCAGCCGATCGAAGCCTTCCAGCGCCGCTGCATAGCCTGGCACATCGCGGCGATGGCCATACAACTGGTCGAAGTCGACAAAGTTGGTGAAGACCAGGTCGCCCTCGGCGGCACTCTCCATGGCCTCGAGCGTCGCTGCCATCAGGGCGGCATTGCCGTTGGCCTTGATCACGCGGGATACGCCCTGGTGAGCAAAGATATCGCCGATCTTTCCAACGGCGTGGACGGTACGCCCCGCTTGCGTCGCTCGGTCGAGCAGGGTGGGTTCGGGAGGCGGTACGGAGAAATCGCGCCGGTTGCCGGTTCGCTCGAACGTGTCCGCAGTCTCACCAACAAACGGACGGGCGATGACACGACCGATGTTGAGCGGATCGACAAGGCGGCGAACCGTCTGGCTGAGCTCGATCAGTCGCTCCAGTCCAAAATGCACTTCGTGCGCCGCGATCTGCAAGACGGAGTCACTGGAGGTGTAGCAGATCGGCCTGCCAGTCCGGATATGCTCCTCACCCAGCCTTGCAATGATCTCGGTGCCTGAGGCATGGCAGTTTCCAAGAATGCCCGGTACATTGCCCTCCGCGCAGATCGCCTCCACAAGTTCGGGCGGGAAGGCATCACCATCCGTAGTGAAATAGCCCCAGTCGAACATGACCGGGGTACCGGCGATCTCCCAGTGGCCGGAAGGCGTGTCCTTGCCGCGGGAGATCTCGTTGGCGGCTCCGTGCAGACCGAAGATCCGTTCAGGCCGTGGCATGGCCGCGGGTTCCTCACCGCTCGCCAGCCGCGCGATTTCCAGAAGGCCGAGTGACGACATGTTCGGCAGCTTCAACGGACCTTCCCTTAGTCCAGCGCGGTCGGCAGCGCCTGCTGCACAAAATTCGGCAATGTGTCCAAGCGTGTTTGACCCGAGGTCCCCATAGGACGAGGCATCGCGGGCACCGCCGACGCCAAATGAATCGAGAACGAACAGGAAGGCTCTCGCCATCGATCACCCGGATGATTGAAAACAAGCGGAAGATTCACGACCGCGACATGCGTTACATATAGTCCGACGAACCGTTTCGCAAAGGATCAGATTCCTGCGGCTACTTGCACTCTTCGCAGGTGATAGGGTCTCCCGACCGGGCGCGGTAATAGTAATCACGGCTGATCGTGATGTTGCGCATCTCGCTCGGGATCAGTCCCGGCATGAACATCAGCAACTGGTGCGGCACCGACACTTCCGCATGGACAATGAATGCGTTCGCCACCTTCATGTTGGCCGGAATATCAATCGTGCTTCCCGCCGAATACGGCTTTCCACCGGTTTCATCCCAAGACCAGCTGACTTTCGGGGTGGAACCATCGACTTGTATTCCGGTGATCTTAATATGAGTGGTCGGGACCCCATAAGGTACGAAGATGCTCTGGGCGACGTTCACCATTGTCCCCAGGGTGGCCTTCGTAATGGAACTTTCATGCTGCGTGACGAGATCCGCGATGGTGCCCGAAGCGCGGGTGACGCGTTTGGAGATGCTCAATCCGATCGTCAACTCGAAGACGGTGATATAGATCATCAGCAGCAGCGGCGCGATCAAGGCAAATTCAACAGCACCGACGCCGCTGCGGTCGCTCCACAGCCCCCTGATCCGGCTCATCAGGCCGCGGCCGGGCTGCCTTGCCTTGTCCTTCATGGTCAGTAGCCCTCGTTCTTGTAGGCAGCGGTGGCGACGATCAGGAATTCCTTGGGAAGCGAGCCGTCGGAGGGCCGAATGGTGGAAATATACGGCCGCACCAGATCCGTCACGATCTCCCAGCGATAATAGGCGCGCAGCATGTTGATGGTCCCGGCACCACCCGGCTGATAGACATTCGTCGCAGTCAGATCGCCGAGAGTGTGTCCGCTTTCCCTGGGGATGGTCTTCGGGATGTCCGCAAAGGTGGAAAAGCTGCGCACATCGAGGATCAGTTTATTGCTTTGGTCACCGCTGCACTGGATGAGGATGGAGATTTCGCTGCAGAACTGGCTGCGGAAGTCAGCCTCATTGGTGTTTGCGGCGGTGATCTGCCCCGTGCGGAATTTGCGCGCCATGGTGTCGACGGCATTGGCGATCAGTTGCTCGCCGGTGAAGGCGATGAAGGTCTCGATGATGGCAAAGACGATCAGGAAATAGGGGATCGCCAGAAGCGCGAATTCGATCGCAGCCGCACCATCGCGCGAGCGCATCAGTCGCCTGATCGGGCGGTTGCTTTCCCGGTCAGAGACGGAAGGCTCGGTGGATCTGTCGTGAGGCTCGGGCATCAACCGTATCCAAACTCGCTATGAGTTGGCCGATGCTATGGGTTCTTTGTTGACATTCCGTTGCCATGGCAGGCTTGATTTGAGCCAATCCAAGGCGCTCAAGGCGCGGCGCTGGCCTTCAGATCCACATGCTGCTCGCAGTTTGGCGTGCAGGAAAGGATCATCCGGTCGGTCTGACGGAACACCCGCACCGTATTGCCCTCATCGATCGAGACCAGGATTCGTTCATCAGCGATCGCGTTCCCGTCGCTGTCGAGAAGGACGAGGTTTGTGGTGCCGAAGCTGCGGCCAGTAAGCACAATGGTCGTCGGGTCGGCGACGGTTGCGTCCGCGACGTTGGAGTTCCCCACGATCACCTTGCTGACGGGCCGGTCGAGCCGCAGCACGCGCGCATGATTCATGAAGACCCGCAGAAGATCTGTCTCCGAAGCCTGGTCCTGGGCGTGCGACGCACCGACACCTCCCATGAGGAGGCCAATGGCGAGCGGAAGGCTGAAGAGCGGGCTTCGGATCATGCCGAGGGCTTTCGACTTGGACTAGTAGAACCCGACAATGGGCGCAGAATGGTGAACGAAGACTTAAGCGGGTGTCCCTATCAAGAGCTCTTGTCTGCGCCAATGGGTCGAACCAATGTATTCAACGGGCCAAAAGCTAAGGCACTGCGGCCCATTGTCCAACGTTGGTAGGGTTTCCCGGCAGACATCAGTTCCTGCAACCGCACGCTGCATATTTACCCTTGCGTAAGCATCTTCTTTAAGCGGATTGCAATCGTCACACAGTAGGCTCCTGAGCATCCGAGCAACGCGAAAAGTTGTCGGGAATGCTGAACAACCCACTGTGCTGTAGGAGAAATTGCATGTCGAAATTTTTTGCCCGCTTTATCAAGGATGAGTCCGGTGCGACTGCGATCGAGTATGGCCTCATCGCCGCCCTCATCTCCGTTGCGCT
>CAYNED010000071.1:0-11546 GCA_964396135.1 uncultured Neorhizobium sp. | reverse complement strand
GTCGACGCCGAGGCCTGCATAGGGCCGCACAAGCTCGTCGACCGCCTGCCGAAAGGCAACGGCATCACCGAGAAGGGTGGTGATGTCGCGGAATATGATCCCCGGCTTGGGGTAGTCATGGATGGAGCGAACGGACGCGGCAAGATCGATGGACTTGGTCATGATGGTCCCATGGCTGTACTGGTGAAGATCGGGTAAAGCCTAGCAACTGGTGTGTCAGCGCCCAACAAAAAAGGCGACCCGAAGGTCGCCTCTTTCAGGATGAGGCCGAGCCTCAGTGTTCCTTGTTGGCGTAGACCGACTTCTTCGTCAGATAGATCAAGACGGTGAAGATGAGCAGGAACACCATGACCATGAAGCCGGTGCGCTTGCGTTCCTCAAGGTGCGGCTCAGCGGCCCACATCAGGAAGGCTGAAATATCCTTGGAATACTGGTCGAGCGTCTCCGGTGCACCGTCGTCATAGGTCACCTGACCATCCGAAAGCGGCGGCGCCATAGCCAGCGAAGCAGCGGCGATGAAGTGCGGGTTGTAGTAGGTCCCTTCCGGCACCTCTACGCCTTCAGGCGGCTCCTCGTAGCCGGTCAGCAGCGAGTAGAGATAATCCGGGCCGCCTTCCTGATACTGCGTGAAGATGTCGAAGACAAACTGCGGGAAACCACGCGTTACGCCACGCGCCTTTGCAATCAGCGACAGATCAGGCGGAGCAGCACCGTTGTTGGAGGCGGCGGCGGCCTGTGCATTCGGGAAAGGCGACGGGAAATAGTCGGAAGGCACCGCTGTGCGTTCGAACATGTCGCCCGCATCGTTTGGACCGTCGGTCACCTGATAATTGGCCGCGAAGGCTTTGACCTGCGCTTCCGAGTATCCCAGATCTTCCAGCGTCCGGAAGGACACAAGCGACATGGAATGGCAGGCGGAACAGACTTCGGTGTAGATCTTCAGGCCACGCTGCAGCTGTCCCTTGTCATAGTGACCGAAGGGACCGGCAAAGCTCCAGTCGATCTCTGCCGGGGCCTTCAAAGGATAGTGCGGCGTACCACCCTCGGCATGGGCCTCGTCTTCCGCCGCATGCTCCTGCGCAAGAACTCCGCCGCTGATGCCGAGCCCAGCAACCAAGGCCAGCGAAAGGATGCTTGTAACAAGCTTTTTCATACTCTTCTTCCCTCTCGGTCTCGGCTATCGGACACTGGCTTCGCCAGGCGGAAGCTTTTCCATGTCGGACTTGTTCTTCTTTTCAAGCACCGCCTCGGTAATCGAATTCGGAATGCGGCGAGGCGTTTCGAACAGGCCGAGAAGAGGCATGATGACGAGGAAGAAGCCAAAGTAGTACAAGGTGGAGAGCTGCGACAGGATGACGTAGATGCCCTCCGCCGGCATCGCGCCGAGCCAGCCCAGGAAAATGGCGTTCACCGCGAAGATCCAGTAAAACAGCTTGTACCAGGGACGATACACAGCAGACCGTACCTTGGACGTGTCGAGCCACGGCACGAAGAACAAGACGATGATCGAACCGAACATCACCAACACGCCGCCGAGCTTGGAATCGATTGGCCCGACATTGAAGGTGATGGCGCGCAGCATTGCGTAGAACGGCAGGTAGTACCATTCCGGAACGATGTGAGCCGGCGTCTTCAAAGCGTCAGCCGGAATGTAGTTGTCCGGATGGCCGAGATAGTTCGGCATGTAGAAGATGAACCAGGCAAAGACGAGCAGGAAGACTGATATGCCGAGCGCATCCTTCAAGGTCGCATAGGGGGTGAAGGCGACGGTGTCCGTCTTCGTCTTGACCTCGATGCCCGTCGGGTTGGTCTGGCCGGTGACATGTAGTGCCCAGATATGCAGGACAACAACGCCAGCGATCATGAACGGCAGCAGGTAGTGAAGCGAGAAGAAGCGGTTCAGGGTCGGCTGATCGACCGCAAAGCCGCCGAGCAGGAACTGCTGGATCCACTCACCAACCAGCGGGAAGGCCGAGAAGAAGCCGGTGATAACCGTCGCACCCCAGAAGGACATCTGACCCCAGGGCAGAACGTAGCCCATGAAGCCCGTCGCCATCATCAACAGGTAGATGACAACGCCCAGGATCCAGAGGATCTCGCGCGGCGCCTTGTAGGAGCCGTAATACAGGCTGCGGGCGATATGCAGGTACACAGCGATGAAGAAGAAGGACGCGCCATTGGCGTGCATGTAGCGCAGGAGCCAACCGTGGTTGACGTCGCGCATGATCTTTTCGACGGAGTTGAAGGCGACCGTCGTTTCCGCAGCGTAGTGCATGGCCAGCACGACACCCGAAACGATCTGGACGATCAGCATCACCGACAGCATGGCGCCGAAGGTGTAGGCGTAGTTCAGATTGCGAGGTACGGGATAGGAAACGAAGCTGTCGTGGATCATGCGCGGCAACGGAAGCCGCGAGTCGATCCATTTCTCGATGCCGGACGCCGGCTGGTATGTGGAATGACCGCTCATAAATTAGAACCCCTCACCCGATCTGGATCACTGTGTCGGACGTAAATGTAAAAGTCGGCACCGGCAGGTTTGTCGGTGCAGGACCCTTACGGATGCGACCCGCCGTATCATAGTGCGAGCCGTGGCAGGGACAGAACCATCCGCCGAAATCACCGGCCTGGCCGAGCGGAACGCAGCCCAGATGGGTGCAGGAACCGATCATGACGATCCAGTTTTCCTTGCCTTCGCCTGCAGAACGCGCAAGGTCAGTCGCATCGGCAGCCGCATCGATATTGTCGTTGCGAGCAATGGGGTCCTTCAGCTCTTCAAGCGCCACTGCATTGGCAGCTTCGATCTCTTGCTCCGTCCGGTTGCGGATGAAGACCGGCTTGCCGCGCCACTTGACCGTCAGCGACATCCCCGGCTCAACGGCTGAAACATCCACCTCGATAGAGGCAAGCGCCAGCGTGGATGCATCGGGACGCATCTGATCGATGAATGGCCATGCGAAGGCTGCGGCGCCGACAGCGCCCGCCATGCCCGTGGCCAGGTAAAGGAAATCACGGCGAGTGGGCTCGCCCAGTGTTTCGCTGTGTGTTTCGTGCTCGCTCACGGCTTAAACATCCTTCTCACGCATTTCGCGAAAAACCGCATATGCCCTCTACCGGAGACATGAATCTGGCCATGATTGGAACACAGATTCCCCGGCAATTCGGCGCCTTCTATGCTTGATCGCAAAATATGTCCAGTCTTGGCAAGAGCATAGGAGCCAGTTTGTCGCGGCAAAATCCGCCCTCCACAAGGGGTTTTTCACAGGCGTTGCAACCGAGCTTCTGGAAAGCCTTGGTTAAGGGAGGCTGAGCAGTATCCGCTGATCCATCGACATCTCCGGAAAGCTTACCGCGAGTTGCGGCATTGGGCGTCGCATGCTACCTGCCGCCGAGCCCATGACTGCGGGGACGACTTTGAATGAGAGAGTTTCTGTCCGTCGCGATCTGCGTCATCGTGTCGCTCGTGCTGCTTGCGGTGGGTACTCGGTATGTCAGCGGCATCTGGGTTTTCGCGACCGTTCATAGCCTGCAGCTTCATCTCGCGATTGCCAGCAGCCTTGCACTCCTCGTTGCCCTGATCCTCAGGCGCAGCCTGCTCCCTGCGGGATTACTGATCATAGCCCTTGTCTTCCTCGCTCACGCGATCTGGATGAGCCGCGAGTTCGCCGACGGAGACGCCTCCACGGATACAGGGACGCCGATCCTCAAGCTTTTATCCTTCAATATCCTCATGGCAAACTACGAGGGTGCGGAGGCGGTCCGCGACCTGATCCTCTCCTCGGGCGCAGATGTGGTCAACATCATGGAAGCCGAACCGCTACAGGCGCATCTGAAGGAGTTGTCCAAGGTTTACCCATACCGCATCGGCTGCGGAGAGCTCACCGATAACTGCGACCTGATGATGCTTTCCACGCGTCCCCTCATGGATCGAACGATCGCCAGCCTGAGCGATGTCTTTGGCGAGCGAATGATGGTGGCGATGGTCCAGGTGGATGGTCAGAAGCTTCACATAGCGGCGATCCACACGACCAAACCGTACTTCGATGACTTTCAGTCACACGAACTGGGCAACGCGGCGCAACTGCTGAATGGCATTGAGGGACCAGTCATCCTGTCCGGAGATTTCAACGCATCAAGCATTTCGCCCCGGATGCGGACCTTCCTGAGGTCAACCGGGCTGAGAACAGCAGCATGGGAGCCGGCAACATGGCCGACCAGAGCCGGATGGACAGGGGTAGCGATCGACCACGTCTTCGCCAGACCACCCCTGGTAATCAGATCTCTTCAGCGCCTACCAGATGCCTTGGGATCCAACCACTACGGCCTTGTGGCTGAAATAGCGGTCCCGGAGAACTAGGTGATCATTGCGCGGCATCGGCTGCCAGAAAGCCTCCAGACTGCCTGGCCCACAGATCGGCATAGATGCCATTGGCCGCCACCAGATCGTTATGCGTCCCCTGCTCCACGATCTGGCCCTTGTCCAGCACGATCAGACGATCGAGCGCAGCAATCGTGGACAGCCGGTGGGCAATGGCGAGTACCGTCTTGCCCTGCATCAGCCGCACGAGGTTGGACTGAATGGCCGCCTCCACCTCCGAGTCCAGCGCCGACGTCGCCTCATCCAGCACAAGAATGGGCGCGTTTTTCAGCATCACCCGCGCGATCGCAATCCGCTGCCTCTGTCCGCCTGACAGCTTCACCCCACGCTCGCCAACATGCGCATCATAACCCCTGCGCCCCCGTTGGTCCTCAAGAGACGCGATGAAGTCATCGGCTTCCGCCCGCTCTGCCGCCAGCCGCAACTGGTCCTCGGTCGCGTCCGGCCGACCAAACAGAACATTATCCCGAATCGACCGATGCAGTAGCGACGTATCCTGAGTCACCATCCCGATCTGAGCACGCAGCGACTCCTGCGTCACGTCTGCAATGTCCTGCCCGTCGATCAGAATCCGGCCGGACTCGATATCGTAAAAGCGCAGCAACAGGTTCACCAAGGTCGACTTTCCCGCGCCGGAGCGGCCAACGATGCCGATCTTCTCCCCTGGTCGCACATGGAGGGACAGGCCACGGATGACATTCCTCCCATTGCCGTAGTCGAAACTGACATTGTCGAAGCGGATGTCCGGAACCCGTACGGTCAGCGCCTTTGCATCGAGCGCGTCCACCAGGGCGATCGGCTGGGAGATGAGATCACTTGAGTTCTGGATTGTTCCGATATTGCGCATCAGCCCGTTCAACTGCGTCATCAGCCGCCCGAGCAGGAAATTGAGCCTCAGCATCAGCGCCAGTGTGAAGGCGACGGCGCCGGAACTGATGATGCCGCCGAGCCAGAGATGAATGCTGAGGCCAGCCATCATCACGATCATCGTGCTGGACAGGAGCGCCATGGACGCCCGCACCCCTGTCAGCAATCGGGTGAAACGCAGGATCGTCTCCTGGAAGCTCTCAAAGCCCGCACGCATGTAGCGGTCATTGGCCTCGTCGCTGCCGAACAGCTTGAGCGTCTGGATGTTGGAATAGGCGTCGACCATTCGGCCGCTGATCATCGACCCGGCTTCCGCGGAAGCTCTTGCGTTCTCCCGGATCCGGGGCACGAAGAAGCGTGCGAGGAGCCCGAAAATGAAAAGCCAGACCAGGACGATGCCGGCCATCCGAAGGTCGAGTTGAGCCACCAGAACGAGCGTCGACACGGAGTAGATCAGAACAAACCAGACGCTCTCCATCAGCGTCGTCAAAACATCGCCCGTGGCCTGGCCCGCGGACCAGACCTTGGTGACGATGCGCCCGGAAAAATCGTTCTGGAAGAAGGACAGCGATTGCCGCGACACATGAAGGTAGGACTGCCAACGAACGAGGTTGTAGAACCCCGGCGTGATGATCTGCTGGTCCACCAACGCCGTGAGAAAGGCGATTACGAAGCGCCCTACTCCGACGACCAGCGCCATGAGCAGGAGCTCCTGCCCGTGCTGCGCCATCAGCCCACTCCAGCCATCGGCCGGTTCGAGCGTGTCGAGAATATCCACGAGTCGCCCGACGAACCAGAACATCGCGGCTTCGACACCAGCCGCAAGCCCACCAAGAACAAGCATGGCGAAGAATGGCGCCTTCGCTTGCCGAACATAGAACCACACGAATGCGACCAGCCCTTGGGGTGGCTTCACGTCATCCTGCCTCTCGAATGGCTGGATCCAGTTCTCGAAAAGGCGGAAGATGCGTTTGATCATCGTGCCGATATAGGAACCGTCGGCGAGACGGCAAAGGGACCCATCACGATCTGGAAGACAGTTGATCCTCATCATCCAGACGAAATCGGCAGCCGAAGCTGCCGATAACACTCACGAAGGAAGCAGGCTCTTCACTTGGCAGGGCTTGCCCCCTTATTCGGCGGCGGCTTCCTTCTCCGCTCCGTCAGCAAGAAATCCCCCCGATTGACGGCTCCAGAGATCGGCATAGATCCCTTGGGATAAAGCCAATTCGTGGTGGGTACCCATTTCGCTGATCCGACCCTTGTCGAGCACGATGAGCCTGTCCATTTCGGTCAGCGTCGAAAGACGGTGCGCGATCGCGATGACCGTCTTGCCTTCCATCAGCGCGAAGAGATTTTCCTGGATTGCCGCCTCCACCTCTGAATCAAGTGCCGAGGTGGCCTCGTCCAGCACCAGGATCGGAGCATCCTTGAGGAAGACCCGTGCGATCGCAATCCGCTGGCGTTGGCCGCCGGAAAGCTTCACGCCACGCTCACCAACATGGGCGTCGAGACCGGTGCGACCCTGCAGGTCCGACAAACCCTGAATGAACTCCCAGGCATTGGCGCGCTTGGCTGCCTCGCTAATTTCCGCATCGCTCGCCGTTGGCTTGCCATAGGCAATGTTGTCGCGGATCGAGCGATGCAGCAATGACGTATCCTGCGTCACCACACCCACGAGCGCCCGAAGGCTCTCCTGCGAAACGGCCGATATGTCCTGCCCGTCGATCGTGATGCGGCCTGACTCGAGATCGTAGAAACGCAGCAACAGGTTCATCAGCGTCGTCTTGCCGGCACCCGAGCGCCCAACCAGGCCAACCTTTTCGCCTGCCGCGATATCGAGCGTCAGATCCTCGATGACGCCCTTCTCCTTCCCGTAGTGGAAGCGGACATTTTCGTAGCGAATATGGCCCTTCTTCGTTTGGAGCGGGGCCGCGGCGGGAACGTCGGTCACGTCGTGCGGCTTCGTCATCATCGACATGCCGTCATAAACCGTGCCGATGGCTTCGAAGAGCGCCGACACTTCCCACATGATCCACTGCGACATGCCGTTGATGCGCATGGCGAGGCCAATCGCGACCGCGACCGAACCGACGGAGACCTCGCCGTTCAACCAGAATGCAATGCTGGATGCAGCCACTGCAAAGATGGTCAGCACATTGTTGATATCGACGCAGATATTGAGGAGCGAAATCTGCCGCATCTGCCGGTGGACCGTGCCGAGAAACTCGTCCATTCCCTCGCGGGCATAGCTCTCCTCCCGACCGGCATGCGAGAACAGCTTGACCGTCCCGATATTCGTGTAGCTATCGACGATGCGCCCGGTCATCATCGACCGCGCATCCGCCTGCTCGCTGGAGAGCTTGCGCAACCTGGGAATGAAGCGCCAAAGGATCAGGCTGTAGACGACGAACCAGGCAATCAGCGGGATGACCAGCCGCCAATCGACCACGATCACCAGCGCCAGCATCGAGACAAAGAAGCTGATGGCGTAAACGAAGACGTCGATGATTTTCATCACCGTCTCGCGAATAGCAAGCGAGGTCTGCATGACCTTGGTCGAAACGCGGCCGGCAAACTCGTTGGCAAAGAAGGTCATCGAGTGGCGCAGCAGGAAGCGGTGCATCTGCCAGCGGGCAATCATAGGGAAGTTGCCGGCCAGCACCTGATGCATGGTCAGCGTGTGGATCGCGCCTGCAATGGGCAGAACAAGAAGAAGGATCGCGGCCATCCAGGCCAGACGCCCGCCCTCCTGCGCCAGAAAGGTACCGGGATTGGCGTTCGAGAGCCAATCGATGATGTTGCCGAGGAACTGGTACAAAAAAACCTCGGCCACTGCGATAACCATCGAGCAGGTGCCAAGCACCAGCAGCCAGAACCACGCAGGCCTGGTGTAATGCCAGCAAAAGGCAAACAGCCCCTTGGGGGGCAGGCTTGGCTGGTCGACCGGATATGGATCGACACGCCGCTCAAACCACGAAAACATCATCTTCTCCACGAGGTCTGCAGGGCAACCACTTTCCGCGATACGAGCGGATTTTGGACGCCGGAAAACAAAACGGAGCCGCTATTGGCCCAAAGGAACAAATAAAGGAAACGGGTGTGGGAACCGCGGGTGCCTTAGGCGGACGCTGGACGCATCCGGACCAGAAGGCAGGTACGCACGGCAATATCCATGTAGGCCTCCTGGGGCTGGTGTTAAAGACGGGCGCGTTGTATCGCGCAACAGGAAACATGGGAAGAGCAAAATCGTTCATCTTCCCGGCAACACAAGCCGATCGTCGTCAAGCCGGGTTTCAGTGGCCGTGGCTACCAGGGACCAGACGCTCAACGGTCCGGCATCAAGAGTAGCCTGCTCATGTCAAACCTTCGCATTGCACTCTATCAACCGGATATCCCTGGCAATACGGGGACGATACTGCGCCTTGCGGCCTGCTTGGGCCTCGGCGTCGACATCATTGAACCCGCTGGTTTCGATGTCTCGGATCGCAACCTGAAGAGGTCCGGACTAGATTATCTGGCAAGCGTCGATCTCGTGCGCCACGTCAACTGGCAAACCTTTGAGACATGGCGTTCAACCACCGGCCGGAGACTTGTTCTGGCCTCCACCAAGGCCGCACAACCTTACGCTCAGCAATCGTTCCGGGACGACGATGTCCTTCTCTTCGGCCGCGAAAGCGCCGGGGTTCCTGATCACGTCCATGATGCTGCGGATGCCCGTATCCTCGTTCCGATGGTGGAGGGTCAAAGATCTCTTAATATCGCCATGTCAGTCGCCATGATCGGGGGGGAGGCCCTTCGGCAGACCGTGTGGCGCTAACGGCGACATCGATTCAGGCCAGATGACGCAGATAAGCCCTTTTCCTGGCCGGCTCTCTGCCATAATTACTTAGCCGGGCACAGATTTTCCCTTTCATCCCTGCGACTGCTCGGAATTGGCATGCAATCAACAATCGTCATCATCAATCTGTTCGGCGCCGTAGCCTTGCTGCTCTTCGGCCTCGCGCAGGTGAAAGATGGCGTCAACCGCGCCTTCGGCCCTCGCCTGAGGACTGGGCTGGCAACCGGGACGCAAAGCGGCCTACGTTCGTTCGCGTCCGGCTTCGTTGCCACCGTTGCCCTACAAAGCTCGACTGCAACCGCCCTCACCGTCGCGTCCTTTGTCGAACGGGACCTGATCCGCGCGCGCATGGCGCAGATTGTTTTGCTTGGCGCCAATGTCGGCACCGCCGTCACTGCATGGATCGTCGCAACCGGAATCGAATGGCTTTCGCCGCTGCTGATCCTGCTCGGGGTTGCACTCCAACGCGGCGGTTCCAGTGCGCGCAAGGGTGGCGGAACCGCGCTCGTCGGGATCGGGCTGATGCTTCTGTCCCTCTACCTGTTGTCGTCAGCAACAGAGCCGATGCGAGACTCGCCGGCCCTTGCTGCCTTCGTCAGGCTGCTCGATGGCGCTTGGCCGGTGGCGCTTGCGCTTACGGCAGCGCTTGCGGTCGCATCTTCCTCCAGCCTTGCCGTGGTGGTTCTTGTTCTCTCGATGGCCTCTACTGGCATCCTGTCGACGACGCTCATGATCATCCTGATCCTTGGCGCCAACCTGGGCGGAGCCATTCCCCCCGTACTGGCCACTTTAACTGGCCCCGCTTCCGCACGTCGCATCACCACCGGAAACCTCGTGGTGCGGGCGGTCGGCTGCGCGATTGCCCTGCCGCTCGCAAGTTATGCAGCAACCGCTTTGGATGCGCTCCCGCTCGACCGGCTGGGCCTCCCGGTAGACATCCACCTAGCCTTCAATATCGGGCTTGCAGCTCTTGCATGGCCCTTCTCCGGCCTGCTTTCCGATGCGATGAGGAAATGGATCCCGGCCAAGGAGGAAGAGGATACGGGCCCTCAGTTCCTCGATCCGGAAGCGCTTTCGACGCCGGTGGTGGCACTGGCAAATGCAACCCGCGAGGTGTTGGCGGTCGGTGATCTTGTCGAGCGCATGCTGATCCGCGTGGAAAGTGCCTTCCAGAACAACGACCTCACGCAGTTGAAGGAAATCGAGGTCCTGGAACGGCGCGTTGATCGCATCCAGCAGGAGGTGAAGGTCTACCTTTCAAGGCTTGGGCGCGAAGGCAGCGATTCAGACACTGGGCGTCGCTCGATTGCCATCATCGACTACGTCATAAACCTGGAGCATGTCGGCGACATCATCGAGAAGGGCCTAAGCGAAGAAGTTCGGAAGAAGGTCTCCCACAACCTCAAATTTTCCGAGGATGGCTATCGCGAGCTTAAGAACCTCTTTGATCTGACGATCGAGAACCTGCGCACGGCTCAAACGGTATTCGTCACCGGCGACTTGAACCTTGCCCTGCATCTGATGGAGATCAAGCTAAGTGTCCGCAAGGCTGAAAAACTGTCGGCAGGGCGGCATCTGGAACGGCTAAGGGCTGGCCGCATCGAAAGCCTCCAGACAAGTTCGCTGCATCTCGATATCCTGCGCGACCTGAAGCGCATCAATGCACATCTCGTTTCGGTGGCTCACCCGATCCTGGACGACAGCGGCCTGCTGCGCGAAAGCCGCCTGCGGCAACGCAAGACGGGCGCCTGATCAAGAGGCAGATCTCGAGAAGTACGATACCCGCAGCAGCGAGTGAAACTTAGTCCGCGCTCGGGAGGCGACGCATGGTGAACTCGATCCTGCCACCTTCCACCTGTCGCCAGCTTTCGACTTCGGTCCAGTAGGCGGCCTTGGGGAAGGCCTCGAACCACTCCCGCGCCTTGTTTCGCGCCTCTTCGCGCGGCATGGTAAAGGTTTCGCGGACGAACATGCCAGATGACCGTCCAGCATGCTCCTGACGATGCCGATCGATCCGGCGCTTCAAGCCGTCGAGCGGCGGCGGTGTGAATTTCGCCATGCCCTCTAACCTCTCTGCAGCGAAGATAGTGCGCAAATTCAAGCTTAGCGAGTCGGAATCTCATCATCCGTTGCCGCCTTTGCCTGGAATGGTTCACGAAAGCGATAGCTGCTAAAGGAGTGCCTTCAAGAGGAATCACGAACCAGGATAAGTAGCGATGGAACGGCCAGTCTTGCCGAAGAACCTGCCGGAAGACATCGAGGACAAGAAGGAAAGGGCTCGGGCCTGGTTCGAAAGCCTGCGCGACACGATTTGCGCTTCATTCGAGGCTCTCGAGGATGAACTCACAGGCCCTCTCTCGGACCAGCCAGTCGGCCGGTTTGTCGCCAAGGACTGGCAGCGAGAGGAAGGCTTGGGCGGCGGCGGCCGCATGTCGATGATGGAAGGCCGCGTTTTCGAGA
>CAYNED010000070.1:0-11577 GCA_964396135.1 uncultured Neorhizobium sp. | reverse complement strand
CGCAGGCGTGACGGACCAGACGACGTAGTAGCCGACGAAGATCGCCAGCACGAAGATTGCCAGCCGGAAAACGAACGGGTCAATCGCACCACCCGACACCCCGTGTGCAGCGGCGGCCACGGCGTCGGGAGCCTGTTCTGCCGCAGTTCGCACCGATTGGACCGCCTGGTCGAGCCTCTCAAGCGCAGTGTTCATCATCTCGCTTGCCATCAAAGCTCCTCCTTCTTCTCAGGCGTGGCCGTGGCGGGCGTTTTGCGCGTCCGTTTTGGCTTGACAGCGGCATCCGTGGTCATCGTTGCCGTTGCGGGTTTGGGCGCCGGCGTTGCCACGACCGTATCTCCCGCAGGACCCGCCGGAGCACCTGCGGGAACATCTATTGCATCAGCGGCCCCGGCAAAACCCGGATGGACCACCCTGCCGCCATGCGTCAGCATCGTCGCCTTGATCAATTCATCTTCGGTATTGATCGCAAACGCCTTCGTTTCCTTGTCGACCATCGTCTCCAGGAAAGCGAACAGGTTCTTGGCATAAAGCGCCGATGCCGAAGCCGCGACCCGGCCGGCAACATTGGCATAGCCGATCACTTTGACGCCGCCGACGTCAGCGACCTGACCCTTCACCGAGCCTTCAATATTACCGCCGCGCTCAACCGCCAGATCGACGGCCACGGAGCCCGGTTTCATGGCGGCAAGCATGGCGCGCGTCACCAGGCGGGGTGCCGGACGTCCCGGGATCAGAGCCGTGGTGATAACGATGTCCTGCTTGGCAATGTGGTCGGCAACAAGCGCTGCCTGCTTGGCCTGATAGGCTTCCGACATCTGCTTGGCGTAACCGCCGGCGGTCTCGGCCGCCTTGAACTCTTCGTCCTCGACAGCGATGAATTTCGCACCCAGCGACGCGACCTGTTCCTTGGCCGCGGGACGCACATCCGTCGCGGTGACGACGGCACCCAGACGACGGGCCGTGGCGATCGCCTGAAGTCCGGCCACACCGGCTCCCATGACAAAAACCTTGGCAGCCGCAACAGTCCCGGCTGCGGTCATCATCATCGGCAAGGCGCGGCCATATTCATGCGCGGCGTCGATAACGGCTCGGTAGCCTGCAAGATTGGCCTGGCTGGAAAGGACGTCCATGGACTGGGCGCGGGTGATGCGCGGCATCAGTTCCATCGCAAATGTCGTGAGTCCGGCCCGTGCCATGGCGGCAAGTGCGGCCTCATTGCCATAAGGATCCATGGTGGCGAAAACGGCCGCACCAGATTTGTAGGAAGAAATTTCCTCTGCGTCGGGCCTGTTGACCTTCAGCACGATATCGGCAGTCGCTGCGTCCGCGCGCGTGCCGATGCGGGCGCCCGCAGCTTCGTAGTCTCCGTCCAAGATACCGGAGGCTATCCCGGCACCCGTCTCCACCACGATACCGAAGCCCGAAGCGTTCAACCGCTTGACGGTGTCGGCCGATGCCGCGACCCGCGGCTCGCCTTCGCCTTCCCGGGGAATGAAAATCATTGTCGCCAAAATGCGCCCCTCCCAGTCTCAACCTACGAACACGAACGATATCGTGCCCGTCCTCCCGACCTCAGCTGGCGCAGTGGTCAGCGAAGCAGGAAGAAGCCCGCGGCGTTCAGGATGATGAAGAGAAGCACGGCCCCAAAGAACCCGGCGCCCATGAAGAAGCCGGCAGCCATGGCCAACATCAGGACGACGAGGACCAAGGTGGTCCATTTGGTGAGATTGAGGAAGCCATCATAGGTCTTCTCGTGCGCATCGTAATCCATCGCGGCGCCTGTTTCCACGGGCCCGGTGCTGTGGTTGTCCATCTGTCGTCTCCCTTGCGCAGCGCGCGCACACGCCGATCAAGCGCAGCAACGGCCCTCGAAAACCTGAGCTCGCCGCCCGAGTTCGCGTTGCGCGACCCGTTGCGGCACTGCTTCAGGCCTTACACAAACAGACCCCAAAGCGCAATGGCACCTTATGGCACAGGCGTTCCCTCAACCCACGATCAGCTCAGGCGAAAGCCTTCGGTGACATTGGAATGGGCAAGCCGCGCAGTTGGCAGAATGGTGAGCGGTGCCATGCCACTGGCGGGCGAGCGATCGAACATCAACCGGCGTTCATATGGCTGCGATTCGTAAATCGGGAACCGGCCAAGAAGCTTGGACCGGATCTCGCGGGTTCGCGAAGCTAGCAGCGTCAGGTCGAAGCCATAGATATCTGCGTAGGTTGGCGGCACCACCACGTCTGCGTAGAAATACCGTCGATAGAAGGCAGCATGGGCCGGACGAACGTGCTGGAGCATTCGGTCGGCGTTGAAATAGATCGCCGCCAATATTGTCGGTCTCACGGTCAAGTAGGGAAGCGCCGACCGCTCTCCGTCCAGATCTGGATCAATCGCCAGCCGTGCGGGATCGATCAGCGTCATGCCCGCATCGAGAAAAGCATCAAGGGTTTGCCCGAACACGCCGCCGGACTGACTGACGCGGTGCGACGGCGTCACGTGATGTACTCGGATTGTGCTGACCAGTTCTTCATGCAGATAAACCCCGAAGACATAGGCATGATCATCGAAGTCGCTGTCGTCCAGCATGCTGCTTGCAGAACGGGGAAGAACCCCTCTTTGCCTGTAAGACTTGTATCGAAGACGCGCGATGTCTTCAAAGTCTTCCTGGTTCTCGATGCGGCGATACTCAATCGCGTCCAGAACCGATAATAGCTTGTTTGGAAATTCCTTGCTCGAAACAGTTTCAAAAACACGCATCTGTGGCACTCCTGACAGTTAACCAGAGGTTAACCCGAGATGCAGCGACGTGGATGTTCCACGGCCAGATTGCCGTTCCATTTCATCTAATATGGTTAAATTCGCAGGGCGACCGCCGCCGCCTTGCTTTTGCGGTCAGCTTGCCGGCTTGCTCCGCTTGCGCTTCACCCGGGGAACGGCAAACCGGTGGTCCGCCTGCAGCATCTGCAACGCGTCCTCAAGGCTGACGGGCGGCGAAAACACATAACCCTGGATAAGATCGGCAAACTGGTTGTCGTTGATCAGCTGGAGCTGGTCGAGCGTTTCCACCCCCTCGATCACGATCCGCAGGCCCAGATCGCGGGACATGCTGGTGATCCCACGAAGGAGTTTGATCCGCTGCGGATCCAGGTTGAGGTCGCGGATGAAAGCGCGGTCCAGCTTGACGATGTCGAGCGGCAGGGAGGTGAGGTAACTGAGGCTGGAGAAGCCCGTACCGAAGTCGTCGATGGCGATCGTGATACCGTGCTTCCGCAACTGATGAAGCGTGTTGCCTACTGCAACCGGGTCATCGATAAAGCAGCTTTCCGTCACCTCCAGATGCAGGCGGGTCGGAGGTAGCCTGTTACGGTGCAGTATATCCAGCGTGTCCCTTACGATCTCCGGCGTCAGCAAGTCGTGTACGGAAAGGTTAACGGAGACAGAAACAGGCTCTGGCCAGCCGGCACAATCCTCGCAGGCGCGCTGCATGACGAACCGCGTGATTTCGGAGATAATTCCCATCTCCTCTGCCATGGGAATGAACAGGTTCGGCGCGATCATCCCTTTCTGCGGATGGCTCCAGCGAACCAGTGCCTCCATGCACTCGATCCTGGTACCCTCAGGCGAATACATCGGCTGATAGACCACGTGCAGGGCATTTTCGGCAAGCGCGGAGCGAAGATCGCCGCGCAGCTTCTGCTCCTCGACATAACGTGCATCCATCTCCGGACGGAAGAAGGTCAAGGCACCGTTGCCTTTGGTCTGCGCGTCAGTGAGTGCAAGATCTGCCTTGATCAACCACGTCTCGATGTCGAACTGTTCGGCGGGTGCAATGATGCATCCGGCATTGACGGCGACTGGAATTCTGAGGTCTGGGAGCTCATAGGCCCGCTGGATGTCCCGGTGCACCTGCTCGATGCGCGCCTCCAACTGCGCCCGATCTTCCGCCACGACGAAAAGAGTGAACTCGTCCCCGACCAGCCGCCCGGCGATGAGGTCGGGCCCGGTCTGCGCCGACAATCTTGACGCAATGGCGGAAAGCAGTCGATCGCCAACCACATGCCCACGAAGATCATTGACGTGCTTGAAACCAGCAACATCCAGAACCACGAGCGCCGCAGGCGCTTCCGGGGGGCGTCGAGAAAGCTTCTTCTTCGCCAGTGCGGCGAAGTGCGTGCGGTTGGCAAGTCCGGTCAAGGTGTCGAACTGCACCATGTGAAGGATCTTCTCCTCCGCCGCAACGCGTGCGCTGACATCCTCGAAGATCAGAACGACCCCACCATCATCGCGCCGGCTTGCGGAGAACTCGACATGCACGCCAGCCTTGAGCTGAAAGACGGTCCGGTCGACCCGGCCCGATAGAAGCTGCTTGACCTCGCGCACGACCTTTGTTGGGCGGTAGTCGCTATGGGCATCCAGAATACCAACCAGTGAAAGCCCCTCGAGTTCAGGTGCACCGGGAAGACCGAGCAGACTGGAGGCGCGGCGGTTGATCACCTCGACACGTCCTTCGCTGTCCAGCATGATGAGGCCATGAGCCATCGTCGTCAGTGCAAGATCGAACTGGTTCGCGATGATCCTTATCCGACGCGCTGCAAGGACGTTTTCGTAAAGGAACTCCCGTACGCCGTTTGCCATCGAGCGGGTGGTGAGGCCAAAGGGGATCAGCAGCAATGACATCAAGGCGAGATGGCTATCGCCGCTGGCGACGCAGGCAATGATGATGGGGACGCAGCATCCTAGCGTCTGAAAGTCCACGGCCCGCCGCGAACCGTAATTGCGGCCGACAATGGACATCATCGACCCCATGGTCATCGCAATGCAGGTGAAGGCGACAAAGCTGTCCTTCAGCACCAGCATGGCATGACCGCTCGTCGTGCCGAGCAGGATAGCGAGAAGCGTTGCGCCTACCACGTATCGCCGCTCCCAACGCGCAATGTCGCGGTCGTTCAGCGACGTCTTGTCGACCTTGTCAAATCTCAGGAAGTCGAGAAATCGGAGGGCGAAGATCAGGGGGAAACAAAGAGCCGCGAAAAGGTAGTAGTCTGAGCCGGTATAGCTGTAAACGATGGCACACCAGACAACGTGGACGACCACGCCGGTCACCAATGTACCGCGGTTTCCAAACAGCGAACTGACAAAGGACAGATAGACATCCGTCGGCAATGGTCCCGCCTTTTGCGCCGTCATCAGATGTGCCCTTCAGTTCGACGCCAAGTTGCACGAACCACTTTAATTTTCGGTTCCGAGATCTACTGCCCCCTGCATTATCAGGGGTTTTTCATGGGGTACTTAATAACGCTGCAACAGCCTATCCCAAGAATTCATAGTATGAGGTCTTGCTGGTGGGGAGCTGAACAGTGGACGGGAGAGCTCCTCAATCGAAACGTCGTCCCTCTCGTCCCGGCTCCCGACTAGGCCACACCGCCCAAATATCAAGCGCATCCAGCGTCTGGCGCAATTGATTTTTGGGCCGCCAGCCAATACAGGTCGCCAGCAAAGTACGAGCTTGGCAGCTGCCTCGACCTGATCGTTCGGGACGGCAGGTTAGCAGAAAGCTTCGACAGGAGAGGGAAGATGGCTGCACTGCTCGCGCTCACGCGCGTGATTGATGCCGTGACCACGGCAATTGGAAAATCCGTTTCATGGCTACTGCTTGCGGCGGTTCTAATCAGCACCGCGAACGCAATCCTGCGCAAGACATTGGACATGTCGTCCAACGCCTGGCTGGAGATCCAGTGGTACCTCTTCGGAACAGTTTTCATGATGGCGGCCGCCTACGCACTCCTGAAGAACGAGCATGTCCGCATCGACATTGTCTCCTCCCGGTGGACCAAGCGCACGCGCGATATCATTGACCTCGTGCTGCACGTGATCTTCCTTGTGCCCTTCGCGGGGCTGATGGCTTACCTCGCCTGGCCATGGTTCTGGCTTTCGTTCAAATCCGGCGAAGTATCGTCAAACGCAGGCGGTCTGACGATCTGGCCGGCCAAGCTCGTCGTGCTGCTGGGTTTCCTGCTTTTGCTGCTGCAGGCTTTCTCGGAAATCATCAAACGCTATGCCGTCGTGACCGGTCGGATTGAGGATTCTCGCCATGATACCGCCGGCGAAATGCCGCCCGCCGCGACGGAGGTCTGACGCGTGATCGATTTCATCGCCCATAATCTGCCGCTGGTGATGTTCTCCAGCGTCATGCTGATGCTGCTGCTGGGTTATCCGGTTGCCTTCACGCTCGCCGCCGGCGGGCTTCTCTATTTCGTGATCGGAGTGGAGCTTTCGGCGATCTCTCCGGAGATCCGTCTGTTCTGGCCGCTGCTGCAATCGCACCCCGAGCGCATCTACGGCATCATGTACAATGATACGCTCTTGGCGATCCCCTTCTTCACCTTTATGGGGATCATCCTTGAGCGGTCGCGTATGGCGGAAGATCTGCTGGACACGATCGGGCAACTTTTCGGCCCGATCCGCGGCGGTCTCGCCTACGCGGTCATTCTGGTCGGTGCCTTGCTGGGCGCCACCACCGGCGTCGTTGCCGCCTCGGTCATGGCCATGGGCCTGATCTCGCTGCCGATCATGATGCGCTATGGATATCAGCGGCCGCTGATCGCCGGCACCATCGCCGCCTCGGGCACGCTTGCCCAGATCGTCCCGCCCTCGCTCGTGCTGATCGTCATGGCCGACCAACTCGGCCGTTCAGTCGGCGACATGTATGTCGGCGCCCTCTACCCGGCGCTGATGATCGTGGCAGCCTACTGCCTCTACATCTTCGCCGTCTCAATGGTGAAGCCGCAATGGGCACCCGCTCTGCCGATGGAAGCACGCACGCTCGGCAATGGCGTGACGTCCCTCGGCGTCATGCTGCTGATCTCGATCGCCCTCTACTATCTCGGCATGCACGTGCTGTTTACGGGCATCGGCAGCCCCGAATGGCAGCTGGTGACGGCCATGGCCTTTGCCGTCGGTGTGTCCTACGGCGTAGCCCTGATCAACAGCCGCATCGAAAAGAAGATCATCTCGCGGCTTGCCGAGCAGGTCATCATCGTGCTCGTGCCGCCGCTCGCGCTGATCTTCCTGGTGCTGGGCACGATCTTCCTTGGCATCGCGACGCCGACGGAAGGCGGAGCCATGGGCGCTACCGGCGCGCTGCTCCTGGCACTGGGCAAAGGGCGTCTCAATTTTGGCATCGTCAAGAACGCTCTCGAAGCGACGACCAAGCTTTCTGCCTTCGTCATGATGATCCTGATCGGAGCCCGCGTCTTCGGCCTTACCTTCTACGGCATCAACGGCAATGTCTGGATCGAGGAACTGCTGCTGGCGCTACCCGGCGGAGACTACGGCTTCCTGATCGCTGTCACGATCATCGTCTTCATCCTGGGCTGTTTCCTCGATTTCTTCGAGATCGCCTTCATCATGGTACCGCTGCTTGCGCCGGTGGCCCAGGCCCATGGGATCGACCTCGTCTGGTTCGGCATCATCCTCAGCATCAACCTGCAGACCTCGTTCCTGACGCCGCCCTTTGGCTTCTCTCTGTTCTTCCTGCGCTCCATTGCTCCCGCCTCGCCATGGCTCGACAAGGTGACCAGGAAGACCATGCCGGCGATGAAGACGACGGAGATCTACAAGGGGGTCTTCCCGTACATCGTCATCCAGTTCGCCATGATATTGGTGGTGATCTTCTTCCCCGGCCTCGTGATGCACTACAAGACGGACACGCCCACGGTCGATCCGACCGACATCCAGATCGAGATCCCCGGCTTTGGCGGACAGGGCAACACGATGCCGAATTTCGGCTTGCCACCTGCCGGCGGCCAGGAAGGAACGAACGGTAGTGCTCCACCTCCGGCCATGGGTCTGCCGCCGCTCAATCTCGGCGGACAGCCGCCGGCTGCAGGTTCGGCACCGGCGGCCCCGCCGGCTTTCGGCCTGCCACCGTTGAACCTTGGCGCTGAGCCACCCGCCACCAGCGAACCGGCACCCGCCCCGGCACCACCCGCGACCCCACCTGCGTTCGGCCTGCCGCCGCTCGAAGGTCTTCCAGGTCAAGCGGCGCCGCAGGCCGCTCCGGAACAGACACAACAGCCGGATCTGAGTCAGCCGCCGCAGTTCAATCCGTAAACGACCTCCAGCGCTTCACGTGCTGACGGCTCTGTCACGGACTCCACGGAAAGTGGCAACAAAAAACCCGGATCTCGCGATCCGGGTCTTTTTTTGTGTTGGTCGCTGGTAGCAATCAAAGCTTGCCGTTGCGCTGCTGGATCATCATGAACGTGTCGAAAGTGTATTCCGACAACTGCATCCAGAGATAGCCTTCCTTCTTGAAGGCGACCTGATCTTCGTAGATCCGCTTGAACCACTCGTTGGAGGCGGAGATCTCCGAGTAGACTTCCATCGAGGCGTTGAAGCACGCTTCCAGAATTTCCTGGCTGAACGGCCGCAGGATTGCACCTTCCGCCACGAGCTGCTTGATCGCAGCCGGGTTCTTCATGTCGTATTTCGCCATCATGTTGGTGTTGGCGAAGGCGCAGGCGTCGGTCAGCGCAGCCTGATAGTGCTTCGGCAGTTCGTTCCACTTGTCCAGGTTCATGAAGGAGTGGATGATCAGACCGCCTTCCCAGAAGGCCGGGTAGTAGTAGTACTTGGCAACCTTGTGGAAGCCCAGCTTCTGGTCGTCATAGGGACCGATCCACTCGGCAGCATCGATCGTGCCCTTCTCGAGCGCAGGATAGATATCGCCGCCGGCAATCTGCTGCGGAACCGCGCCCAGCTTTTCCATAACGCGACCGGCAATCCCGGCAATGCGCATCTTGACGCCCTTGAAGTCGTCAACCGTGTTGATTTCCTTGCGGAACCAGCCACCCATCTGCGCGCCGGTGTTACCCGACGGGATGCTGTAGACATTGTGGGTGGCGTAGAATTCGTTCAGCAACGCGTTGCCGTTGCCCTGGTAAAACCACGCATTGCTGAGGCGTGCATTGAGGCCGAACGGGATGGCACTGCCGATGGCGAAAGTCGGGTCTTTGCCGACGAAGTAATAGGAGCAGGTATGGGCCATCTCAACGGTGCCGGCGCTCACAGCGTCGAGCGCCTGGAGGCCCGGGACGATTTCACCTGCCGCGAAGGGCTGGATGGTGAAGTTGCCATCCGTCGCTTCCGACACATGACGGGCGATGTCTTCCGCGCCGCCGTAGATCGTGTCCAGCGACTTAGGGAAGGACGATGTCAGGCGCCAGGTCACCTTCGGGGCCTGTTGCGCAATGGCCGGTGCCGCGAGCGTGGTCGCAGCCGCCGCGCCGGCGCCTGTTGCCGCGGCCTTTCTGATGAATGAACGACGATCCATAAACTACCTCCCGTTGAAATGAACCGCAGGGCAGTCTTCCCCTCCCCCGGTTTGTGGCGGAGGTAACCATGTCCCCCCGTCCCACGCAAGTATTTCAGTCCTCATCCCTTAGTGTTGGATGGCGATTTGTTAAAGAATTCCGAAGCCTGCGCGCGAAGCGTGCAGCAGGCGGCTGACCCAGCAAGGATGCTCAGAGATCGGGCGAAAAGAGGACAGGAGCCGCCGCTTGACGCGCCTCCGTTCCGGCGCGAAAACTCACTTCAAGACCTCCGGAGACCTCAGATGCCCAAACCCATTGTTGCCGTACCCGCCGACATTCGCGAGATCGAGGGTGCTGTCTGGCACGCCAGCCCCAATCAATATCTCAAGGCTGCGCTCAAGGTGGCGGGCGTGATGTGCTTCGTCGTACCGGCCTTCGAGGAGGGCAACGAGATCGACGCCATTCTTGATCGGGTCGACGGGGTACTGGTTTCGGGTTCGGCCACCAATGTCCATCCCTCGCTCTACGGCAAACCCGCGACAGACGCTGACGGCCCCTTCGACCTCGCCCGCGATGCGACGTCCCTGCCGCTGATCCGCCGGGCGCTGGACCGGGGAATTCCGCTGCTGGCGATCTGCCGCGGAATTCAGGAGCTGAATGTTGCGCTGGGCGGCACGCTGGCGACGGAGATCCACGAAGGCCCGGGCATGTGGGATCATCGCAAGCCGAACGTGGCTGAACGGGACCATATGTTTGCCATCCGCCAACCGATCTTCGTGGAGGAAGGCTCCTGTATTGCGCGTCATCTCGGGCTGGCGGGAGAGGTGCAGGTCAACTCGCTTCACCGTCAGGCGATTGCTGAAACCGCGCCGGGCCTCAAGGTGGAGGCCACGGCTGAAGACGGAACCATTGAGGCCGTTTCCGTGATCGGCGCGAAGAATTTTGCGATCGGTGTTCAATGGCATCCCGAATATTGGGCGGAAACCGACCGACCCTCCCGGGCGCTGTTTGAAGCCTTCGGCGAGGCCGTCCGGGCCTATGCCGCCGCCAAGGCGGGCCCGGCGGAAGAGCGGCCGAAGCCGCTCGCCGCCGTGCGCTAGAGAAGCACTCCGACGGTCCGCTTACGCTTTGACGGGCGTTTCCGGCACCGGGGAAATCACCTTCTTTTCCTTGAACCAGCCAACAAGGTTGTCCACGACCAGATCGGCCATGGCATTGCGCGTCGGAATGGAAGCCGACGCCACATGCGGCAACAGGCACGCATTCGGGAGATCCAGGAAGCCTGCCGGAACATTCGGCTCGTCATAGAAGACATCAAGACCGGCCGCAGCGATCGTACCGTTCTTCAGCGCCGCAATCAGATCGTCCTCGTTGACGCTCGTGCCGCGGCCGACATTGATGAAGACGCCGTTAGGCCCCAGTGCCGTAAAAATCTCCGAGGTAAAGATCTTATGGGTCGCCGCCGTACCCGGGACGACGGAAATCAGCGTATCAACCGCCTCCGCCATATCCTTCAGCGACGTGTAGTAGGTATAGGGAACGTCATCGCGACGACTGCGGGTATGGTAACCGATCTCGACCTTGAACGGCTCGAGACGTCTGGCGATCTCCATGCCGATCCGCCCGAGGCCGAGAATGCCGACCTTGCGACCCTTCAACGAAAGCGGCGTCAGCGGGAATGGGCCCTCACTCTTCCAGCGGCCCTCGCGAAGGTAGTTCTCGGCGCGGGGATATTGCCGTACCGTGTTGAGGAGCAGTGCAATGGTCGTATCGGCCACCTCGTCGTTCAGGACGTCGGGTGTATGGGTGACGATGATGCCATGCTCTGCCGCCTTCCGGGTGTCGACACCGTCATATCCGACGCCGAAATTGGAAACGATCTGCAGGTTCGGCAGCGTGTCGATCCAGCCATTGTCGAGGACGCCCGATATCGCCACGCCACCGATGCGATCACGCAGGTCCGGCGCAATCTCGGTCGGAGGCCCCATGGGTACGGCGACAACCTCGAATGTTTCTTTCAGCCGTTCGAGAACGCGCGGATGGATGCGGCCGGGGACGAGAATGGCTGTGTTTTGCTGATCGGACATGGGGTCTCCTCTTCGGTATCAGCTTCGGGGGCGGTAGATGCCGGTCGACTGGCGAATTCGCATCTCCGGCTTGATCAGGTGGATGCCGTCAGGCTCGTGACTACCGGCGAGGCGGTCAAGCAGAGCGCGGGCTGCAAGGCGCCCCACCTCGCTCTGGCCGTTCCAGACGGTTGTCAGTG
>CAYNED010000069.1:0-11589 GCA_964396135.1 uncultured Neorhizobium sp. | reverse complement strand
AGGAAAGCATTGCGTTCGTTCTTGTAGAGGCCCGGCGCTACGAACTTGTAGATCTGCGAAGCGATCACCGGGAATGCGATCACCAGCGCGCCGAACATTGCCACCTTCACCTGGGTGAAGAAGAACTCCTGTGGCGCGGTATAGATCAGCTCCGACTTGCTGACATCCATGTTCGCCCAGATCACCGCCCATCTGTAAGGCACGACCAGAAAGTTGAAGAGGTCCTTGGCGAAGAAGAAGCAGACAATGAAGGCGATGAAGAACGCCCCGAGCGACCATATGAGGCGCCGGCGAAGTTCGATCAGATGCTCGATGAGCGGCTGCGGCTTGTCGTCGATGTCACCGCTCATGCTTCATCCTTCGGCGTATCGGCTTTTTTGGCTGTGCGCTTGCGAGGCGCCGGCTTCTCGCCCGCAGCGGCTCCCGCACTGCCTACCGTCGCGCGGGGACGCTTCGGTTTTCTACCCTCCACCGCGGCTTGCGCGTCGGTAGCAGCAACCGGCTTCGGCTTTGCGGCCTTCGACGTCGCCTTGGCCGTTGTCATGGAAGAAGGAGCCGTTGCGCCCGCCGCATCCGGGGTCGGCGGCTCGTAGAACACCGGCGGTGCCGCCGGCAGGGTCATCGCCGGCTGCGGAACGCTGACAGCAGGCTGATCGGCGGGGATGACACCCTCAACGGCTTTCTGTGCTTGAACGTCCGGCTTTTCCACTCGCGTGGATTTTTCCAGGTCGCTGCGGATCTCGTTGCCGATCTGCCGCAGCGGATTGACCGCATCCCGAAGCGCGTTCGACGGATTGAGCTTCTGCACGTCGGCGATCGTCTTGCGGACCTCATCCATATCGCTTTCGCGCAGCGCCTCGTCGAACTGCGAGCGGAACTCGCCCGCCATCTTGCGCAGGTTGGAGGTCATCCTGCCGAACGCACGCAGCATCGGCGGAAGATCCTTCGGGCCGACCACGACGATCAGGATAATTCCAATGACGAAAAGCTCGGTCCAGCCGATATCTAGCATTCAAGAAGGCTCCTGGAGCCCGGACAAGAAATCAGGTCCGGGTCGTTTCCTTCGTGTCTTCGGGCTTGTGCTCAACGGTTTTCGCCGTTTCCGGAGTCTCGTCCTCGCTTATGCCCTTCTTGAAGCTCTTGATGCCCTTGGCAACATCGCCCATCAGTTCTGGAATCTTGCCTCGGCCAAAGAGCACGAGAACAATGACCAGCACGATCAGCCAGTGCCAAATACTGAAGGAACCCATAACTCCAACTCCTAATTTCGGATGCGTCCGATGTATGATGTTTACGCTGCTTTTTCAAACACCAATATATCCTGCGGTCGCACCGAGAGAGTGACCTCTGTCAAAGATGAAGGCAGGATATCTGCACGCACTCGGGCACGAAGCGGCTCCTCGCGTCCGGCAACGGCCAGTTCCAAGAGTTCGACCACGCCGAGAAAGCGTCGGCTGCGTATGCGCGCCTCAATCTCGCCCCCCTGCGGCATAACGCGCACATCCGACAGACGGATGGCAATCGAAACCTCTGTCCCCTCGGCGAATTGCGGCACTGCAACTGACCCCACAGGCGTCTGGACGGCGCCCCCGCGGACGACGCCTTCGAATTCATTGATCTCCGAGAAAAAGCCGGCGGCGAAGAGATCAGTCGGCGTTCTGTATAGCTCGTCCGACCTGCCGACCTGTACCAGACAACCGTCGCGCAACAGCGCGATTCGATCGGCCATACGCATCGCCTCCTCCGCATCATGCGTGACCACGATGGCAGTCGCGCGGCTTTCGCGCAGAACGGCCAGGGTATCCGCCCGGACCGTATCCTTCAGCCGCGAATCGAGTCCCGAAAAGGGCTCGTCCATCAAAAGTACCCCAGGTCTTGGTGCAAGCGCCCGGGCAAGAGCTACACGCTGCTGCTCGCCCCCGGAAAGCGCATGAGGATATTTCGCTGCATAGTGAGCAAGGCCAACGCGTTCCAGCGACGCTTGTGCTGCTGCTATCGCATCACGCGAAGGTAGTTCCGTCAGCCCGAAGCGGACGTTGTCGAGCACACTCATGTGCGGAAACAGCGCGAAGTCCTGAAACATCAGGCCAATGCCCCGCTTTTCCGGCGGCAGAAATGTCGTTGGCCCAGCCGCCTCTCGGCCGTCGATCACCACCCTGCCCCGGCTCTGGATCTCGATACCGGCCGCAATCCGGAGAAGTGTCGTCTTGCCGGAGCCGGATGGGCCGAGCAAGCAAAGCACCTCGCCGGGTTCCGCCGTCAGGGAGATCCCACGGATCGTTTCCTTGCCGTGATAGCTATGGTGAACGTCCTCGAAGCTGAGCTGCGACGCAAAGGAGACGCCTGTCGTCCTGCGTGTCTTCTCGCCAGGTTGTCCCGATTGAAACGTCATGATCCGCTCAAAGCCAGCGCCGTTTCCGGCCCACGAAAAGATGACGTCATTCCTCTTCTTCACCGCTCGGTGTCAAGAGCCCGAGTTCCTCAAGGTCCATTTGCGTGATGGGATCCTCGTCCTCCTGCAATTCGTCGGACAGGCCCGGAAGCGGAACCTGGAAGTTGGGCGGGATGCGCCCGGACAGAAGTCCGGCGCCTTTCAGCTCCTCCAGACCCGGCAGGTCACGGAGCTCCTCCAGACCGAAATGGTCCAGGAAATCTGGCGTCGTCGCAAGCGTGACGGGGCGTCCTGGCGTCCTCCGCCGGCCACGAAACCGAACCCACCCGGCCTCCATCAAGACGTCCAGCGTCCCTTTTGACGTCTGAACCCCACGGATGTCTTCAATCTCAGCGCGTGTCACCGGTTGGTGATAGGCAATGATGGCCAGCACCTCGAGTGCTGCCCGCGAGAGCTTCCGTGTCTCGTTTTCGTCTTTGCGGATCACGAAGGAGAGGTCGGCTGCCGTGCGGAAAGCCCAGCGGTCTGCGCTGCGGACGAGGTTGAAACCGCGCCCGGCGTAACGCTGCGACAGTCCCTCCATCAGGGATGTGACGTCGATGCCTCGCGGCAACCGCTCGATGAGGAAGGCTTCGGTGACAGGTTCGGCGGACGCAAAGACCAGGGCCTCGGCAATGCGCTCCGCCTCGGCAGCGGAATAGCCTTGCGACGAATCCTCATCCTGCCTGTCGTCCGCCGACCGGTGATCAGAAGGTTCCACCGACCGCCTCCCCGGATGCAGCCGAAGCGTTCCCGCCGCGCATGTAGATCGGCTTGAACGCACCGTCCTGCCGGATTTCGAGCTTGCCCTCGCGCACCAGCTCCAAGGAGGCCGCGAAGGCACTTGCCGTTGCCGTCACACGATCTGCCGGTGGTAGATACTCAAGCAGATAGTGTTGGAGCACTGTCCAGTCGGAAATTTCGCCGAGCATCCGTGTCAGCAGATCGCGGGCGTCCGCAAGCGACCAGACCTTGCGCCTCTCGATTGTGACCTGCGTTACCGCCTGCCGTTGGCGCAGGTTCGCATAGGCCGACAAGAGATCGTAGAGGCTTGCGTCGAAAGCGGACTCGACGCGGTGAGGTATGTGCTCAGGCGCACCACGCGCAAAGACATCGCGACCGATCCGGTTGCGGTTTACGAGGCGCGTTGCCGCCTCCCGCATCGCCTCCAGGCGCTTGAGCCGGAAGGCCAGTGTTGCCGCCAATTCTTCGCCCGAGGGGCCGTCGTCACCCTTCAACTGCTGCGGGATCAGCAGTCTGGATTTCAGGTAGGCAAGCCAGGCCGCCATCACGAGGTAGTCCGCTGCCAGTTCGATGCGGACCCGACGCGCGCTTTCCACGAACTGAAGGTATTGCTCCGCAAGCGCAAGGACCGAGATCTTGGCAAGATCAACCTTCTGGGAACGCGCCAGGTGCAGGAGCAGGTCAAGCGGCCCTTCAAAGCCGCCGACATCGATCACCAGGGCAGGCTCGTCTGCCGACCGCTCCGGCGCATCCTGCCAGAGCGTGTCCATCGGGATGGCGCCTTGTACGATGTTCAATGCCATTCCACCTCATGCTGAAGTTCAGGAGTTGGAGACAAGTGCCCAGAACTCCTGCCGCAGAGCGGCTTCGTCTGCCCCGTCACCCGGCCCGAACGCAGCCTCCACCCGCTGGGCACGGCGCAAGGCTGCTGCCTGCAGCGGTTGAGCCTCCGCAACCACCGCCCTCATTTCTTCCATCACGCCGTTGCAATGCAAGATGATATCGCAACCACCCCCAGCTATTCGGCGCGCCCGCTCGGCTATCGTCCCCTTCAGCGCATTCATTGACGTATCGTCCGACATCAGCAGACCGTCGAAGCCGATATGCCCGCGGATCACATCCTCGATGACCCTCGACGATGTGGTCGCCGGCTGATCGGGATCGATTGCGGTAAAGACGATGTGAGCGCTCATGGCCATCAACTCGTCCTTCAGCGCCCGGAACGGCATGAAGTCATGTGCTTCCAGCTCAGCCCGGCTGGCGGTGACGACCGGCAGATCGTGGTGCGAATCGGCCAAGCCGCGACCGTGTCCTGGTATGTGCTTCATGACCGGCAGCACCCCACCCGCTTTCAAGCCGTCAGCTGCCGCCTTGCCCATGGCCGCAACAGTCTGCGGATCAGATCCGTAGGCGCGATCACCGATCACGTTGCTGGCGCCCTGCACCGGAACGTCGAGCACGGGAAGGCAGTCCACGTTGATCCCGAGCTTCAAGAGGTCGAAGGCGTGCAGGCGTGACATCAGCCACGCAGCCCGCAATCCTGCTTCCTTGTCCGCCAGATAAAGCGCGCCAAGTTGCGCGGCAGCCGGGTATTTTTCCACGAGCGGCGGACGGATCCGCTGGACGCGACCACCCTCCTGGTCGATCAACACCGGCGCCTGCGGCCGTCCGACAGCGTCACGCATGGCAGCCACGAGGTCCGCCACCTGTGACGCTTCACTGATGTTGCGGGCAAACAGGATAAAGCCCCAAGGGCGTTCGTTGCGATAGAGGGCAATCTCGTCGGCGGTTAGGGAAGTGCCGCTCGCCCCAAGGATCATGGCATTTGATTCGGTCATGCGACGATGATAGGCGCCCGCCGCGAAAAAGGCGAACTAGGGAGGGTTGGAAATGAAAACGGGGCCTTTCGGCCCCGCGTTCAGATGTCAGCGATCGAAGCCTACTTCGCCACGAGGCAACTGCCGCCGGCGGCGCGGTAGCGCTCGCAAAGTGCCACGGCGTCATTCTTGCTGCCGGCCGGGATACGTACACGATAGAAGGTGCCCTTGCCGGCCACCTGTGCCTCGCGGATGTCGACGCCGCGACCGCCGATCACGGAGGAGAACTTGGCCGAGAGTTTCTTGTAAGACTTCTCTGCATCCACTGCCGTGGGCAAGGAAGCGATCTGGATCACGTAATCACCCGGAGCCAACGAGGCGACCTGAGTCTGCGCCGCGGCAGCCGGCGCTGGTGCAGGTGACGCTGCCGGCGCTGCACTGATGGTTGCCGGGCTGGCGGCAGAAGCGACTGGGGTTACCGGCTGCTGCGTAGGCCGGCGCGTCGGAACTGGAGCCGATAGAGCAGCCTCAACTGTTTCCGGCATATCCGCCGTCACGACCGCAGAGGCATCTGCAGACACCGGAACGACCGAGGCAGCTTGGCTCGGTGACGCATCCACCGGAACTGCTGCAGGTGCATCAGGAACCGAGGCCACCTCCACACTCTTGACCGAGGCGGCCGGTACCTTCTGGGTCTCTGCTGGAAGTGCTGCCGGGATAATTTGCTCCGCAGAGGCGATGGCTTCTTGTTCCACCAGCGTACCGTCAGGGCGCACGATCATTGTCTTCACACGCCGCGGCATGACCGAAACCGGCTGCTCAGAACTCTCGGGCCCCGTGCTGGCCTGCTCGACCGCCGGCGCAAGCCTGTCTTCACGATACGTGTCGTCGGCCATAACATCCGCCGCGTCGGCCATGTTTTCGCCTTCCAGCGGCAACTGGTCGGTCATCAATGTCTTCTGCACGACATCGACAGGCTCCTCGCTCGTGGAGATCAGAGCCTCCTGCTTCGGCGCTTCGGGAACCTGACCGGCGACGCGGTCGTATACCGCCTTGTCCTGGTTCGGGACAGTCTTGCCGCCTGGATCTTTCGGCAGGACCTTCACGGGATCGGTGTCTGCTGCGATAACAATAGGCTCGCCGTTGGAAGCAATCGAGCTGCCTTCGCCACCAAAGATGGCGTAAGCGATCGAGCCACCGGCAACGAGGACCCCTGCAACGGCAAGCGGGAGAGCGAAGGCGGCAGCCGATCGGCGGGAGCCTTCGAGGAACCGGCCCGATCCGGGCTGCATGTCAGGCTGTGGCGGCAACGGCGTCGTCAGGCTGCGGCGGAAGTCCTGCTCGAGAGCCCGCTCGAAGTCGTCCAGGTCAAGATATTCGGCAGCAGGTTTTTGCGGTTGCGCCGGAACAGGTTGCGCTTCGGCCGCGCCAACTTCTACCTGTTCAGGTTCAACCGGCTGAAGCAGAGACGCAAGCTCGGCATCGATGTCGTACTCGTAGTCCTCGCGATATTCCGGTGTTGGCTCCTGCTCTTCGACCTGAAGCTCAGGCAGATGCAGATCGACAACCGGTTCGATCTGATCTTCCGTCTCGGTAATGAGTGCAGGATCGAAGGCGAGATCGGAGGACGGTTCCGGAGCGGTATCCAGCTGTGGTGCCGGGGGTGCGACCGGAGCTGCAAATTGCGGCGCAAACGCGCTCGATGCGGCAACGGGCGCCGGAGAAGGCGTCGGCACGACGCGCGCGATCGGCGACCAGGATGCAGTAAACTGTGGCCGCTGTGCTGCTGCAGGTGATGCCGGCGCCAGATCCAGCATGCCTGGCGTTACAGGCTCAGGCGCAGGCTCAGGTTCAGGCTGAGGAGCAAACGCCACAACTGCCTCAGGCTCCTCCACCTGGCTCAGGTCTTCGTCCAAGAACATGTCGGTCAGGTCGAGTTCCAGATCGTCCAGCGCGAGTTCGAACTCGTCGTCCTGCGTCCCCTCTGCAGCCACACTCGTAGAGAGCGCGGACGGCGACACAGGGATGCGTGAGAATCCAAGACTGAACGGATCTTCCTTGACTTCGAAAGGAAGATCGAAGCGCGGCTCCGAGATGATCGGACCGGCACTGCTCGCAGGCGACGAGACATCGCCCTCCGATGTAGCGAAGCTGCCTGCATGTTCCGAGACGACATCTTCAGACACCGGCAGATCGGCGCCGGTCTCTACACCTAAGGCTAGATCTTCAAACTGCGGCTCTTCGAAACGCTCGGAACCGATTACAGGCTCATCAACGAGATCTGCCTGCGGCCGGAGATGGTCCGCCTCCACCTGAGAATCGGCGAGCCCTGCTGCACGTGTTTCGGCAGGGATATCAAAAGATGGATCGAGTCGCGTGGGCTGTTCCTGACGTCCAGTATCCATGCTCGGCGCATCCTTGGCAGGATGGAAGTTTGCCAAAGGCATCCGGAATCCGGGCGTATAGATGGGCTTGCGCCCGGCACGCGGGTCCGGCATCTCGACAGGACCAAGGGACAGTTCCAGTTCATCCGACAGCGCGAGCGCAGGAGACGTATCAACCTCATGCTCAACTTCCGCCACGGGATCAACGGTCGGCAGAATGCTCGGCTCGACGACTGGCGCATAGCCATCATCAAGTTGCTCTGCCACCGGCAAGCCCTGATCAACGAAGGAGGGCTGGAGTGCGAAAGAACGCTCCTCGGTGAAAACGAGATCGAGATCCTGCGCAGACGAGGACGGTTCCTGGTGCTGCAGAGCATGCAGATCCGCTTCTGCCTGATCTACAGCCAGATCAATGGACTGAGGCTCGAGTGCATGGACCGCGAGGCTCCCGGACGAAACGCTCGGCTCCGGCTGATGCGGACGCGGCGCCTCATAGCGCTCGAACTCGTGCAGCAACTCGTCTTCCAGATTGAAGGCGGGCTCGCGACGCTCGGCAGTCGCCGGCTTGGGAACCAGACGCTCATCGTAACCGACGATGCGGGCAAGTTCTGCCAGTGGGTCATCGTCAGCGAAGTCCGGAACATCATTCCGGTTACGCGCAAAGTTGCTGTCTGCCATTACCTTGTCCACCCACCTACAGTACTCAGGGCATTGCCAGTGATTTGTGGGCAAATGGTGGCGATACTATCGCATCTCGTCCGGCGCGGCAGTGCCAGTGATGGCCAATCCCGACTTCAAAACAGAGGCAACAGCACGCACCAGCCCAAGTCTGGCAATACTCAATTCTCGGTTCTTATCGTTAACAAACCGTAATTCAGGCTGATCCTTGCCCTTGTTCCAGTGGGCATGGAAGAAGCTTGCCAGATCGTAGAGGTAGAATGCAAGTCTATGCGGCTCCTGTGACTGTGCCGCGGCCTCGATCAAACGTGGGTATTCAGCGAGTTTCCCAATCAACTGGATCTCGTGATCATCCACGATGTGCTTGGTCATTTCAGAAAGATCAAGCGAATCAATATCAACATCTGGAAACGCTTCCCGTGCCTGGCGGAAAACCGACATGCAGCGGGCGTGCGCGTACTGCACGTAGAAGACAGGATTGTCTTTCGACTGCTCCGTTACCTTGGCGAAGTCGAAGTCCAGCGGCTCGGAATTCTTGCGGTAAAGCATCATGAAGCGAACCGAATCACGTCCCACTTCGTCCACCACCTCGCGCAGGGTCACGAAGTCCCCTGAGCGCTTCGACATCTTCACAGGCTCGCCATTGCGATAGAGTTTGACCAGTTGGCACAGCAGCACCGTCAGCTTGACGCTGCCGCCCGAGATCGCGCGGGCCAACGCCTCCAGGCGCTTGACGTAGCCGCCATGGTCTGCGCCGAGCACATAGATCATCTCGTCGTAGCCGCGGTCGAACTTGTCCTTGAAGTAAGCAACGTCAGCGGCGAAGTACGTGTAGCTGCCGTCCGACTTGATCAGCGGCCGATCGATGTCGTCTCCGACTTCCGTGGAACGGAACAGCGTTTGTTCGCGATCTTCCCAATCTTCCGGCACCTGCCCTTTCGGTGGCGGCAGCGCACCTCGGTAGACATGCCCCTTGAAGGTCAGGTCATTGATGGCGGCCCGGATACGTTGTGCGACGTCCGCATGCAGCGTCCGCTCCGAGAAAAAGACGTCATGATGAACGTTCAGCGCCTCCAGGTCCTCGCGGATCATCGCCATCATCGCATCGATGGCACGATCCTTGACGAGCGGCATCCATTCGTCCTCGGACATGTTGTGGAGCCGCACGCCAAATTCTGCGGCCAGCGCCTTGCCAACGGGTACGAGATAGTCTCCCGGATAGAGGCCGGAGGGGATTTCACCGACATCCTCTCCCAGAGCTTCCCGGTATCGCAGGAACACCGAACGCGCCAGGACGTCGATCTGGCTGCCGGCATCGTTGATGTAATATTCCTTCGTGACCTCGTAGCCGGCAAAGGCAAGCAGGTTCGCGAGTGCATCGCCGACGACCGCGCCGCGGCAATGGCCGACATGCATGGGGCCGGTCGGGTTGGCGGATACATATTCGACATTGGTCTTCCGACCCGTGCCGACCGTGGAGCGGCCGAAGTCTTCACCTGCCTCGATGACCGAAGCCAGAAGACGTTGCCAATAGCCCTTTCCAAGGCGGATATTGATGAAGCCGGGACCGGCAATGGAGACATCGACGATGTCTGCATCCTCCCTCAGGCGGGGGGCGATCAACTCGGCAAGCGCCCGAGGATTTGTGCCAAGCGGTTTTGCCAGAACCATCGCCGCATTGGTTGCAACGTCACCGTGGCTAGGATCACGCGGCGGCTCAACCGTGATACGGCCGAAGTCGACTTCACTGCGCTTTTCCCTGATCAGGTCGATGGTTTCGAGCGCCTGCTCTAGTCTTTTCTCGAAGTCGGCGAAGAGATTCATGTGATCAAAACCGCACGAGGGCGGATCCTCATAGAGCCGTTGCTGTTGGCGGGGTGCCTAACGCAAATCGGGAGTCCGGTCAAACAACTCGCCATGGGCGCGCACCGCATAGGAATCGGTCATTCCGGCAAGATAATCGCCAACATGACGCGCCCGCGCAGGCGCCGAAAGGCCTGCCATGTGGGCCACCCAGTAGTGGCTTCGCATCAGTGACGGATCCTGAAGATAGGCCCCGAACAGGTCGGTCACGATCTGCGCCGCGCCTGTGCGGATCCGCATAATTTCGGGGTGGCGGTAGATATGGGAAAACAGCAACTTCTTGATCTGCCGATCCGTTTGCGCCATTTCCTCCGAAAAAGTTGCGATAATCCGGCCGCAGGCACGTACGTCGGCGCAACTCTGCGGCTTGACCTGCCTCAGATTGTCCTGCGCGCAGCCGATCACGTCTTCCACCATTCGGGTAATCTGTCGGCGCATCATCTCGTGGGTGAAACGGCTCGCCTCCAGATGCGGATAGCGGTCACGCACTTCCTTCATCAACTGCGCAAGGAAGGGCACCTCTTCCAGCATCTCGAAGGTGAGGTAGCCGGCCCGCAATCCGTCATCAATATCATGCGTGTTGTAGGCAATATCGTCTGCAATCGCCGCCACCTGCGCCTCCAGGCTCGCGTAACTTGCAAGCTCCAGATCATGGAGCTGGCAATAGTCGCGGATCGGTTGTGGGACGGGACCACGCGTTCCCTCACCTTGCGGCGTCAGCAGCGGCCCGTTGTGCTTGACGAGCCCTTCAAGCGATTCCCAAGTCAGGTTTAGCCCGTCGAAATCCGCATATCGCCGCTCCAGCTTGGTGACGATGCGAAGGGATTGGGCGTTGTGGTCGAAGCCGCCATAGGGCTTGAGGGCCTCGTCCAGTGCATCCTCACCCGTATGCCCAAAGGGCGTATGGCCGAAATCATGGACCAGTGCCACCCCCTCGGCCAGATCCTCATCCAGCTTCAGAGCCCGGGCGAGAGCGCGAGCGATCTGGGCGACTTCAATCGTGTGCGTCAGGCGGGTGCGGAAATGGTCGCCGTCCGGGCTGATGAAAACCTGGGTCTTGTGCTTCAGGCGGCGGAATGCGGTGGCATGTACGATCCGGTCGCGGTCGCGCTGAAATTCCGAGCGGGTGAGACTGTCGCCTTCCGGGAACAGCCGTCCCCGCGACGCCCAGGGATTGGCCGCGAAGGGCGCTTTCTCGCCGCTGCCATAACCAAGCGCGTCTCTGTCAATCACCATTGCGTCCCCATGCCTCCTGCCTGCCCGCCCATTGACGTGCCATTTAAGGCTTCATACCTATAGTGCAATGCGGCTTATAACCGAGAGCATGAACCTTTCCCGAGCCTTGAACTCGGCAGGAGACGATATGACGACCCCCAATGTCACCCTTTCGAACGCTGCGGCCAAGCGGATCGCCGAGATCGTTGCCAGCGAAACCGGCAAGGAGGCCCTTCGTGTCTCCGTCGAAGGCGGCGGCTGCTCAGGCTTCTCCTATAAGTTCGATCTGGCGGAAGCCCCCGCCGCCGATGACGTTGTTATCGCCAACGGCGAGGCAAAGGTGCTGATCGACAGCCTATCGCTGGTCTACATGGAGGGGTCGGAGATCGACTTCGTCGACAACCTCCTCGGTCAGTCCTTCCAGATCAAGAACCCCAATGCCGTTGCAAGCTGCGGC
>CAYNED010000068.1:0-11665 GCA_964396135.1 uncultured Neorhizobium sp. | reverse complement strand
AACCTTTGTGGGCCAGGCGCCGTGGCTCGCTGTACTTCCGGGGTTGTGCATTCTGCTCGCGGTCATGGGGTTCAGCCTCCTTGGCGACGGATTGCGGGATCTTCTGGATCCGCGATCTCGCTGACGATCGTCAACGTTGGAACAAAATCCAAACGGAGGAGTTCACTGCTTGCAGCGTGGTCGTCCGCCGCGCTCTGTTGCTTGCCGGGTCGGGAGAAGGAATGCGCGGTCTACTGTTGTTGTTAGCAGGCGTGCCGGTCTCTGGATCATCCCACTATACCTATTCAACCTCCTTTGACCTAGCGCAAAGGTTCCTCAGCTCCGATCAATACCATTGATCAAGATCGACACAGGAGAACAATATGGCACCCGTTAATGCACCCAATGAGCCAGCCCGCGCAGCGTCTTCGCAGGCAAAAGACGTGGAAGCCCAGCTGCAGCAACTGCGCGAGGATCTCGCAGCGCTTGCCCGCAGCGTTGCGGCCGCCGGGTCGGAAAAGGCAGAGGACTATCGTCACCGGGTGCGCCGGGCGACCAATGATGCTGCGGATGCGTCCGCTCAGATGGTGGAAGCTGCTCGCGAGCACGCCATGTCGCTCGAGCGCGATCTTGAGCGCAAGATCCGGACGAAGCCGCTTCAGGCTGTCGCAATGGCTGCCGGCGTCGGCTTCGTGATAGCGATGCTGGCTCGCCGCTAATGCTGATGCTGACCAGACTGGCACCGTTGCTGGCGTCCGTGGCGGCCGTGGATGTAGCTCAATTCCTTGGCCGCCTGCGTCGCAACGCGTTGATGTACGCGTTGGTTCTGCTGTTTTCCCTGACAGCCTATTTTGCGCTTGTCGCTGTAGGGGCTGTCTTGATGGCAGAGCGCATGGGCGCCGTCGGGGCTCTGCTGGTCGTTGCCGGCGCAGCCGTATTTCTCGCTCTCGCCATCCTGCTCGTCATGCGGCTTGCGGCGCGCGCTGAGGAAAAGCGCAAGCAGGAAGCAGTGGCAAGTGGCGGAGGTCGGGCCTTAATGGCGACCGCTGCTCTTTCCGTTCTGCCCATTGTCATGAAGTCGCGCTCGCTCGGCATCTTGGCCGTTGCCGGCGGGCTTGGCTTCCTGGCGATGAAGAATATGGACAGCATCGCAGCAATGCTGCATCGGCAGCCCTCGCCACCCCCACGCGACCCTCGGGACGGTCGGGGATATTGAATCAGATGAACGGCCGCTCACCTTCTTCCGGCGGCCGCCATCCTGCGACCTTGTAAAGCCTGTCTGGGTCTATCACTTGGCAGCCCCTGTCGAGCCAGCGTACCAGTCCATGATCAGCGAGTTTGCGCAGGGTCTTGTTGGTGTGAACCAGCGAGAGTCCCAGAGTGTCGGCCACGTGCTGCTGGGTGAGGGGCAGTTGTTGTCCCATGCTTTGATCATTCGTCGCCGCCTTTGCCCGTGCATCCAGAAATGCGAGAAGATAAGCCGCTCTTTCCAGCGCGCTACGCCTTCCGATGCTCAGAAGATGCTCATCGAGCATCGATTCCTCGCGTGACGCAATCCATGTGATGTCGAAAGCAAGGGACGGATGGTTGCGAAACAGCGCCGGGAACCTCTCGCGCTCGAAAGCGCAAAGCGTCATCCGGGTCAGCGCTTCTACGGAGTGCTGCATTTCCGCCATGACATTACCCTGGAGACCGATCATGTCGCCTGGCAGGATATAATTCAGGATTTGCCGCCGGCCATCCTCCAAGATCTTGTAACGGAACCCCCAGCCGCTCAGGACCGAATACAGCGACGGGTTTTGCTCCCCCTCCACCATGATCAGCATTCCGGGTTCGGCCGGCATTTCCGCGATCTTGAAGCTCGACACAAACGCCAGTTCCTCCGCATTGAAGTCCCGAAACGCAGGACGGCGGCGTAGTGGACAATATTCGCACGGGACGTTGGGCGGTATGACAGGCTTTGGATTTGCCATGAGACTCACATGAAGCGAAGGGCGAACTCCTCTAGCGCACCTCGATCACCGTTACTGTGTCTTTTTTAAATGACGGGGCCCGCCCGCGCTGTACTACGGGGTTTTTGTAGAAAGGTGCAGATGATTCCTTCAGGGCCCCACATCCTGGTGGTCGATCGGGAGTATCTTGTCGCGATGGAAGCCGAGCGACTTCTTTCGGACGCGCTGTCTTGCAGCGTGCGCATCGCAATGCCCCACGATTATATTGCTGCACTTGCAGATGCGCGTTTCGATCTCGTGCTGATTGATGCAGGTATCGTGAATGCCGCCGGACTGCAGGGATTGCAGTGGGCGCAAGAGCAGGGCGCGGGTCTGATCTTCACCACGTTGACGAATGACGCGATGGAGAACCTTCCGCAGTTTCGAGGTTCCGCCAAGGTGGCGAAACCTTTCAACGACGCTGAACTGCTAGCTGCAGTTCAGTCAGCGCTGCCCATGCTGGAGCCAGACATCTAGCCGCCGAACGCTCGCGCTGTGATCGCGGCATGGCCTGCATCGGGTCCGAAGTCACCCTCGCCGGACACGCCGAGGATTTCTTGGAGCCGTGAGCGAGCGCGGCTGACGCGGCTTTTGATCGTGCCGACGGCGCAGCCGCAGATGGTGGCAGCTTCTTCATAGGCAAAGCCTGCCGCACCCACAAGGATGATTGCTTCGCGTTGATCGTCGGGCAGCTTGTCGAGAGCCTTGCGGAAGTCCTGGAGATCCAGGCGTCCATACTGCTCAGGGTGGACGGAGAACCGCTCGCTGAACAGGCCGTCGGTATCCTGTACCTCACGACCCCGCTTTCGCATCTGGCTATAAAACTCATTGCGCAAGATCGTGAAAAGCCATGCGCGCATATTCGTGCCGGGAGTGAAGCTTGTCTGGTTGGCCCAGGCCTTCATGATCGTGTCCTGAACCAGATCGTCGGCCTTGTCATGGCGTCCCGTCAGGGACACAGCAAAGGCTCGAAGATTGGGCAGGGATGCGAGAAGGTCGCGCTTGAACACGCGATCGTCGTTCTCGGTCACCGTCGTCATTTTACTTTCACCGAATTCGTGTTCCGTTCGGCTTCTTCCAGCTTTTCAAGAAGATCCAGAAAACGGTCGGGTATTCCCTCTTCTTGCACCGCGTCGTAGAATTCGCGGAGCTTTCGGGAGATCGATGCATTGGGAGGCATCGACCCAGGTTTTATTTCATGATTTGAAATGTTCATATCCGACTTGTTTCTGGTTTCGTCACTCATCACGCAGGCAGCCTGTTACGATATCGTGACGCTACAATGCGCAGCGCAAAAAAATGTTCCACCCCTTGCGGAACTTTTTTTTAGGCACCACGTTCCTACCCTGTTAATTGCCCTTCTGGGCGTCAGGGGAGAATTCTGAATGTCACTCACCACGCGTGTTGCGTCCCACCTTCCATATTTGCGTCGATACGCCAGAGCAGTCACTGGATCCCAAACCTCCGGCGATGCCTATGTAGCGGCAGTCCTGGAAGCGCTGATCGCAGATGTCTCAATCTTTCCCGAAACATCCAAGGACCGTGTCTCACTTTACAAACTCTTCGTCGCGATCTTTGGTTCCACGTCCATTGAGATCCGGCCAATCGAGTCGCCCTTCGCGTGGGAACAGCGCGCAGCAGCCAATCTTTCCAGCTTGCCATCGATGGCTCGTCACGCGTTCCTGCTCGTATCGGTAGAAGGCTTCACGCTTGAAGAGACTGCCGAAGTGCTGGATGTGAGCCTCGAGAAGGCGACCCAGCTACTTGATGAAGCGTCCAGAGAAATCTCCCGCCAGGTTGCGACGGAAATCATGATCATCGAGGACGAGCCTCTTATCGCGCTCGACATCGAGCAGATGGTGCAGGAGCTCGGTCATCGGGTCACCGGCATCGCCCGCACGCATAAGGAAGCTGTTTCCCTCTTCCAGACGACCAACCCGAAAATGGTTCTGGCAGACATCCAGCTTGCAGACGGCAGCTCTGGCATCGATGCGGTCAACGAGATCCTCAACTCGTCAACTGTACCGGTCATCTTCATCACGGCATTCCCTGAGCGTCTGCTGACCGGCGAGCGTCCGGAACCCGCCTTCCTCGTCACCAAGCCTTTCAATCCGGATATGGTGAAGGCTCTCATCAGCCAGGCGCTGTTCTTCAACGAGACTGTCAAAGCTGCCGCCTGATGAACAAGGCGGCGGGAGCTGTGGGGGGAGGCCATAGTCCTGGTGGTCCCCGCACCGGAAGCGGTCATCGCGCCTGCCTGCAGCTCCAACGCTTGATCAGCATGAAAAGCATCCGTGCAGAAGCAACGGGAAGCTTGTCTTTCTTTCGTTTTTCGGAGGGATACAAAGCGCGTCCTGGCCGTTGTTGGAGCGGCATCGACTGTCTATAAAGGTGCAGCCACGTCCAGGAAGCGCTCGGCTATGGCCGATTGTTTCCTTATCAAACAGAACGGAGTGAAACATTGGTGCATCCGCTGACATGGCAGCACGCTGGTCAGAGCGATGACAAGTTGCGCGAGTTCTTTATGCCGGCGCTGGTGGATCTGGGCGCCAGCATCATCATCCAGGATGCGCAGCACCATTATCTGTTTGTCACCAACCTACCGGAGTTCTGGTCCAAGTCTTTTTCGGACGCGCCGTCTGATGAATTGATCTTCGGAACCGAAGTCGCGGCACGCCTTGCTGCGGTAAAGGTGAACATGATCGATCCGGGCCAAAAGGCCCAATTGGAAGTCATGGTGGGTGCCGAACAGTTCTTCGAGTTCCGCATCCAGTCGGTCGAATTCGCCCAAGGCGGACTTCATCTCGTGACAACGATCGTGGACCGCTCGGAGGAGCGGCATCGGGAACGTTTGCTTCGAGCTCTCTTGCGCGAAGTGAGCCACCGTTCAAAGAACCTCCTTGCCATCATCCAGAGCGTGGCGCTTCAAACGGCACGGTATTCCGGATCGCTTGACCTCTTTCTCCACAAGTTCCGCGGCCGCCTTTATTCGCTATCGCAGTCGCAAGACCTGATCACCGATTCCAGCTGGCGTGGCGCCTATTTCTTCGAGCTTGTTCAGCAGCAGACGGAGAAATACCTGCCAGAAAACCGCGAACTGGTGAGAGTGAGCGGTGACAACCTGCTTCTCAGCCCCAATGCATCCTTGCATCTGGGTCTTGCTCTGCACGAACTGATCGTCAACGCGGTCAGTCACGGGTCACTGCTGCGCAGCGGTCTTCCGGTGGAGGTCTCCTGCGCACGTAAACATGCCGACGGTCACGACATGGTGGAGATGCTTTGGCAGGAGCCCTTTCAGGGTGCGCTGGACCATGTCGACAATTCCGAACAGTTGAAGTCCCATTTCGGCAGCACGGTGCTGGAAAGGGTCGTCCCGGCTTCAGTCAATGGCAAGGCGCAGTATGTCATTTCGAGTGACCGGATCACGTATCACCTCACTTTCCCCCTCGACACAGCCGCTGAATAGGCTTCTCTTGATCCATCACGACCAAAAGCCGGCCAAACGCAGAATTGGCCCGGTTCTTGGAGAACCGAGCCAACTCATCTCTTCGAGGGGGACTGAAGAGTATCGCCTGGAAGCTTTGTAGGGCGGGGGACGGGGGGTGCTTCCAGACGTTGACATAACGAGGCCCCAGACCTTTCGTTCCAACAAAATATGCAAGAGCCCAAAAAAGATTTCTCGCCACCCCGTACCATCCTCGGCTCTACCGCTTCAACGTCCTCGGATCGAGCGCGTCGCGTATGGCATCGCCCATGTAGTTGACGCTGAGCACCGTGAGTGAAATGGCAAGGCCCGGCCAAAGAACCCGCGAAGGTGTCAGCTGAAGGAAGTTGGTGCCATCGTAGAGAAGTCTTCCCCAGGTGGGGAAGTCGGAAGGAAAGCCAAGTCCAAGGAAGCTCAACGCGGACTCGGTGATGATCGCCGAGGCGATACCAAGCGTTGCCGACACCATGATGGAACTCAACACGTTTGGCAGGATGTGCCGGATGATGATCCGGTGTTCTCGCATGCCGCTGCTTTTTGCTGCCAGGATGAATTCCTGGCTCTTTACCGCCAGCACGTCGCCACGCACGATTCGGGCAGTGTGCATCCAACTGGTGATGCCGATGACGAATACAATCAGGATGAATATGCCCGTCTCGGGTCCGAAAGCCGCCCGCAAGGTATCGCGAAACAGCATAATGATGACGAGTAGCAGCGGCAGCAGCGGCAGGGCAAGGAACAGGTCCGTTAGCCGCATCAGCGCCCCGTCAATCCTGCGGAAATAGCCGGCGACCACCCCGACCAAGGTTCCCAGGAACAGCGACAGCAACATGGCTGTGATGCCTACAGCGAGCGAGATCCTTCCGCCTGCAAGAACCTGCGCAAGCATATCCTTGCCCAGATTGTCGGTGCCGAATGGGTGGGCCAGTGACGGCCACTGGTTCTTGTCGCGGATGTTGATCGCGTTTGGCGCCACCGTGTGGATATAGGGGCCAACGAAGACCGCCAGCACGATGAAGGTGAAAACCACAAGCCCCACAACGCCGCCTCGATGCGCGCGGAACTGACGCCACATTTCAGCTGCCGGCGACCGGGTTGTGGTTGCCGACGTCGCAATGATTGTCGCGGTTGTATCAGTCATAGCGGATCCTCGGATCAAGAATGCCGTAGAGAACGTCGGCAATCAGGTTGAAGAGGACGATCAGGATCGCGAAGATGAATGTCAGGGTTTGAACGAGAGGGATGTCCGCGCCCTGGATGGCGACGATCAGTAGCTGACCGAGGCCGTTTACCCGGAAGATCTGTTCCGTGATGATCGCGCCGGAGAAGATCGTCGGAACGCCGAGCGCGATGACGGTTACCACCGGGATCAGGCTGTTGCGCAACACATGGACCAGAAGAACAGCTTTCTCCTTCACGCCCTTTGCACGCGCCGTGCGCACGTAATCCTGGTGCAGGTTGTCCAGCATTGACGCGCGCACGAAGCGGGCAATCTGGGACGCGTTGTAAAGCGCCAGCACCGCCACCGGCAACGCCATCTGTCTTATCTGCGCCATGAAACTGGAGAAGTCAGTCACCCGCAGGTTCGTGTCGTAGACCGATGGAAACCACTGCAGGTAGGACGAAAAGATGACGATCAACAGCACGCCTGTGAAGAAGGTTGGTACCGAATAGCCGACCATGGAGACGAAAGTGCCTATTTGGTCGAAGATGGAGTATTGCTTGTAGGCCGAGATCACGCCGATCGGGACTGCGATCATGATGCCGAAGAGGTAGGCAAGTCCGACGACCCACAATGTCTGCGGCAGGCGCTGGACGATCAACTCCACCACCGGGCTTCTGGTCGACCAGGAGAGGACGCGCATCCGCTCCCCATCGCCGAACTGCCAGCCGGTCATGCTTTCAATGATGTTGAGTGGCTCGTTGATGAAAAACTGTTGCAGCCATTTAAGGTAGCGGATCAGGAAGGGCTGATCCAGTCCGAGCGAAGCACGTATTTGTTCGCGTACCTCAGGCGGAATGGTGAGAGGCAGATCGCCCGTCGGGTCGCTGGGGGCAAGGTCTAGCAGCGCGAAGATAACGAAGCTGATGACCAAGAGGGTCGGGATTGCGAAAAACAATCGTCGCAATGTGTATGTGAACATCGATGTTCCCCGGACTACAGCGCGGCGGCCCCTTGGCGGGGTCTTCTCGTGCTATAGAAATCTGAAACTGCGACCATCGCCGGCAAGCGCCGGCGAATGTCAGCGCAGGGAGAGCGGTGCCGGAGCTGCTCGATGAGGCCCCGGCAGTTCACTCACTTCTTGCGGTGCCAGTCCGCGATGTTCCAGATTTGGGAGTCCCACGAGTTCATCTTGATGCCGTCGAGGGAGAGGGCAAAGGACGACTGATCGCCGCGATGGACGAGGGGGATATGGGCTCCTTCTTCGGTCAGCATGTCGTTGAGCTGCTTGGAAAGCTCGGCACGCTTTTCAGGATCAGCCGTCTTGGAAAGCTCGCCCACCAGTCGGTCGTACTCCGGGTTGCAGTAGCGCGGGATGTTCTGTCCCTGCCAGCCATTCCCCGGTCCAGGCATCTTGTCGCACAGCCATTCCGCCAGGTATTTCTCCGGATCGGTGCCGTCGAAGTTGTTGGTGTACATCTCGACGTCGGCGTAGAACTTCTGGAAGGTGTCCGGGCTTGCGGGATCGCCACCGAAGAAAACGGACGCGCTGGTATTGCGCAACTCCGCATCCACCCCGATTTCGGCCCACATGGCTTTCACCAATTCCTGCGTCGCCTGACGAACCGAGTTGGTGGAGGTCGCGTAGAGATAGGACAGGCGCACACCGTCCTTCTGGCGGATACCATCCGGGCCTGGCATCCAGCCAGCGTCGTCGAGCAGCTTGTTGGCTGCCTCTATGTCCTGCTTCAGGCACCAATCGTTGTTTTTCGTAGAGGCGACGGCTTCCGGCGCGGGAACGATGTTGCAGGTAGGCTTGCCCGACTGGCCATAGCCAGCCTCAATGATGATGTCGCGGTCGATGGCAAGAGCGAGAGCGCGTCGGACAGATGGATCGCTGAGTGAAGGATGTGGCCCCGCTTCCGTGGTTGAACGTTTGTCACCGAGTGCCGGATCGGGGTTGGTGAAGTTCATGAAGATGCGCTCGACCTGGGTGCCGAACGAGATCTCCAGCCTGCCCTTGCCAGCAGCGAGCATGGTCTCCAGCACCTCCGGCTCCACCTGGGCATTCCAGGCATAGTCGTATTCGCCAGTCTCAAGCACGGCGCGTGCGGCCGATGCAGCGTCGCCGCCACCCTTTAGCGTGACAGAGGCGAAGGCCGGCTTGTCGGCTTCGCGATAGTTCGGATTGGCTTCGAAGGTGATGACGTCATTCGGCTTGAAGTCCTTGACGACAAAGGGGCCGGTGCCGACGGGCTTGAAGTTGGCATCCGTGCAGCCCGGGGCTTTGGTTCCAAGGCAATCCTTGAACTGCGCAGCCTGAATAATGGGTGATTGGGCGCCGACAAATGCACTGTAGGGATAGGGCTTCGGATCTTCGAAGGTCACCTTGACCGTCTGAGGATCGACCGCTTCGACATTTTTTACCCCTTCATACTGGGCCCGCTGGGCGCAACCGCCATCCGGCGCCGTGCAATATTTCCAGGTGAAGACGACATCATCGGCCGTGAAATCAGTGCCGTCGGACCACTTCAGGCCCGGCTTCAGCTTCCAGGTCATGCTCAGCATGTCTTCTGCAAAGCCGCCGTTTTCGATCGTGGGGATCTCGGTTGCCAGCCAGGGGACCAGTTCGCCCTTTTCGTCGTAACGCGCCAGCGGCTCGATCACCATGGACGAGGCATAGACTTCCTTTGTGCCTGCCGACAGAAAAGGATTCATGGTGGACACGGCCTGCCAGAACAGGATCTTGAGTTCTCCGTCGGCGCCGCGTTCGGCATGGGCAATGGACCCAGAAACCGCCAAGCAAGCAACTGCTCCTGCAAGCAGGGTCTTCAACTTCTTCATGCTGCTGTCCCCTTATCATTCTTGTTAAGGTTGTAATGGGTCCTCGCCGACCGTTTGTCCGGCCGGTTCCCGTCGCTGCGAAGCGCGATTTTGTTAGGTTGCTGTTTTCGCAGAAGATTCCCTGTAGATCCTCCTTTATGCGAAGCTGATGAGCCTACCACCGATCAGGCACTCCCAGTTGTGCCTGATCAAATTTTGGGCCATCTAAGCATAGGCCTATTTTTCGTTCAAGCGCGAAAATTGAAGCTTGCCAAGTCGCGCTCGGGCTGCACAGTATCCCACCACAAAAGAGTGGTAACGACTACAAGAAAATGAGGTTATCGGATGCCAGTGCTCAATCGTGCCGCCGAAATGCAGGAAGAGGTCGCAGGCTGGAGGCGTCACCTGCATGAGCATCCGGAGATCCTCTACGACGTGCACGACACGGCTGCCTTTGTTGCCGAAAAGCTTCGTTCCTTCGGCTGCGATAGTGTCGAGACAGGTATAGGTCGAACCGGCGTCGTAGCCATCATCAAGGGTCGTCAGGGCGATGGTCCGACAGTTGGTTTCCGAGCCGACATGGACGCGCTGCCAATATTGGAGACGAGCGGCAAGGCCTGGGCTTCCAAGACGCCGGGCAAGGCCCATTCCTGCGGCCATGACGGGCACACGGCAATGCTTCTCGGCGCCGCGCAATACCTGGCGGAAACCCGCAACTTCAAGGGATCTGTGGCGGTGATCTTTCAGCCTGCGGAAGAAGGCGGGGCCGGAGCTCTCGCCATGGTCAATGACGGCTTTCTGGACAAGTATGCGATCAGTCAGGTCTATGGGATGCACAACTCGCCTGGCCTGCCGCTTGGTCAATTTGCGATCCGCAAGGGATCGGTAATGGCGGCGGCCGACACGTTCGAGATCACCATCAACGGCCGCGGCAGCCATGCGGCACAGCCCCACAATTCCATTGATCCAGTGCTGACGGCCTCCCATGTGGTGGTGGCGCTGCAATCCATCGTCTCACGCCAAACCGATCCGCTGCATTCCTTGGTGGTGACGGTTGCTTCCATCCATGGCGGGGAAGCCAACAACGTCATCCCCGACACGGTGAAGCTGGGCGGTACCGTGCGCACTCTCCTGCCGGAGATGAGGGACTTTGCCGAAAAACGGTTGAAGGAAGTGGTGCAGGCGACGGCCATGGCGCATGGCGCGTCTGCCGAGGTTCTGTACCGGCGGGGCTACCCCGTCACCTTCAATCATGATGCAGAAACGGAATTCGCAGCGGCTATCGCCGGCAGGGTTGGCGGGCCCAACGCCGTTGATACTGGCATGGCGCCGCACATGGGCGCGGAAGATTTCTCCTATATGCTGGAGCGTCGCCCCGGTGCGTTCATCTTCATCGGTAACGGCGACACTGCCAACCTTCACAATCCGGCTTATGATTTCAACGATGAGGCACTCCCCTATGGCATCAGCTACTGGGTCACGCTTGCCGAGTCGGCGCTGGCCGCTTGACGTCCCGATCCTGAAGAGGAAGCTTTCATGTCGCTTGCGCAGACGGCAGACGAAAGGATGGTCGGTTCCAGTGAGCCGGTGATCTCGGTGCGTGATCTTACGACTTCGTTCAAGGTTGAGGACCAGTGGCGTTCGGTGGTCAAGCGGATTTCCTTCGATATTGCGCCACGGGAAACCGTGGCCATCGTCGGCGAGAGTGGCTCGGGAAAGAGCGTGACCTCGCTTTCGATCATGCGCCTCCTTCCCAAGAACTCCAGCCGCATCGAAGGAAGCGTGAAGCTGAGGGGGCGCGAGCTCTTGACCCTTCCGGACGAGCAGATGCGGCAGGTTCGCGGCAACGAAATCTCGATGATCTTCCAGGAGCCGATGACCTCGCTCAACCCGATCTTCCCGATCGGCAAGCAGATCGCCGAGGCGCTGACCGTTCATCAGGATATCTCTAGAGCGCAGGCGCGGGCGGAGGTGACGCGTCTTCTGGAGAAGGTGCGGATCCCGAATGCTAAGAACCGCTATGATGAGTTCCCCCACCAGTTTTCCGGTGGCATGCGCCAGCGCGTGATGATCGCCATGGCGCTTGCCTCCAAGCCCAAGCTGCTGATCGCTGACGAACCGACGACTGCGCTCGACGTAACCATCCAGGGGCAGATCTTGGACCTCATCAAGACGCTGCAGGATGAAGAGGGCATGTCGGTCCTCTTCATCACCCATGACATGGGC
>CAYNED010000067.1:0-11736 GCA_964396135.1 uncultured Neorhizobium sp. | reverse complement strand
GAGCTGGTGCAGTAAGCCGCCATGGCGCAGCCTGCCATTCAAAAGCATGAGGAACCGCGGGTGGTGCTTTCTGCCCGCGGCCTCACCAAAACCTTCGGCGCATTTGCGGCGGTCAAGGACGTGGATCTCGATGTCCGCGACGCGCAGGTGCATGCGCTGATTGGGCCAAACGGCGCGGGGAAGACCACGGTCTTCAACCTGTTGACGAAGTTCCTGCAGCCCTCCGCCGGAAGCATCAACCTTCTTGGGACCGACATCACCAGGACGGCGCCGGACAAGGTTGCGCGCATGGGCCTCGTCCGATCATTCCAGATCTCGGCGGTCTTCCCGCATCTTACGGTGCTGGACAATGTCCGGGTGGCGCTGCAGCGCCCCAATAACCTCGCAACACAATTCTGGCTGCCGATGGCGTCCCTTGACCGGCTGAATGCGCGTGCGGAGGAACTCCTGCAGGCTGTCGGTCTAACCAAGGAACGGAATGCCCTTGCCGCCGACCTTTCTTATGGCCGCAAACGAGTCCTCGAGATTGCAACGACGCTCGCCCTCGATCCGAAAGTGCTGTTGCTCGACGAACCGATGGCTGGGATGGGTCAGGAAGACATCGGTACTGTGTCCGGAATTATTCGGGAAGTCGCCAAACAACGGGCTGTCCTGATGGTAGAGCACAATCTTTCTGTGGTTGCCAATATCTGCCACCACGTGACGGTGCTGCAGAGGGGCGAGATCCTCGCAGAAGGCGACTACGCGACAGTCAGCCAGGACCCGCGCGTTCGGACCGCTTACATGGGCACGGAGGACGCGTAGATGAAGGCGCTACTTCAGGTCTCGGGGCTCAATGCCTGGTACGGCGAGAGCCATGTTCTGCATGGCGTCGACATGGTCGTCGGCGAGGGCGAGATGATCACTATCCTCGGCCGCAACGGTGTTGGCAAGACGACCACACTGAGGACGATCATGGGTATTCTGCGCGAGCGCAAGGGCCAGATCATCTTTGACGGCAAGGACATGATGGGCGTGCCTCTGCATCGCACCGCCCATGCGGGGATCGGCTTCGTGCCGGAGGAGCGGGGAATTTTCGCCACACTGACGGTGGAAGAGAACCTCATGCTGCCGCCAGTGGTCGCAGGGACAGGCATGAGCTTGGAAGAGATCTACGAGCTTTTCCCCAATCTCCAAGAGAGGCGCCACAGCCCTGGCACCAAGCTTTCCGGCGGCGAGCAGCAGATGCTGGCGATCGCCCGTATCCTTCGCACCGGCGTGCGGCTGCTGATCCTCGATGAGCCGACCGAAGGGCTTGCGCCTGTTATCGTGCAGCGTATCGGCGAGGTGCTGAAGAAGCTCAAGGAGCGTGGCATGACGGTGCTTCTGGTGGAGCAGAACTTCCGCTTTGCCAGCCGTGTTGCCGACCGTTTCTATCTGATGGAGCATGGGCAGATGGTGGCGGACTTCCCCGTCGGCGAACTGCCGGAACGGATGGACATGCTGCATCGCGTGCTGGGAGTTTGACGATGACGATGATTTTCGGCATCCCCATCCAGGCATTCCTGGGGCAGTTGCTGATCGGCCTGATCAATGGCTCTTTCTATGCATTGCTGAGCCTTGGTCTCGCCGTCATCTTCGGCCTCTTGCGGGTTATCAATTTCGCCCATGGCGCGCAGTACATGCTCGGCGCCTTCGTCGCGCTGCTGCTGCTGCAGTATTTCGGGATCAGCTACTGGCTGGCGCTCTTTGTCGCGCCGGTCATCGTCGGCGTCTTCGGTGCGGTCATCGAGCGGACCATGCTGAGCCGTCTCTACAAGCTCGACGCACTCTATGGACTGCTCTTCACCTTCGGCCTCGCCCTGGCCATCGAGGGCACCTTCCGCTACCTCTACGGCTCTTCCGGCCAACCCTATTCGGTTCCCTCGCTTCTCGCCGGCGGTACCAATCTCGGCTTCATGTTCCTGCCGATCTACCGCGGTTGGGTGGTGGTGATCTCGCTCCTCGTCTGCATCGGCACCTGGCTTCTGATCGAGAAGACGAAGCTCGGCTCCTATCTGCGGGCGGCGACGGAGAACGCGGTGCTGGTTCAGGCCTTCGGCGTGAACGTGCCGCTGCTGCTGACGCTTACCTATGGCCTGGGCGCAGCCCTAGCGGCCTTCGCAGGCGTGCTGGCCGCACCGATTTACCAGGTGTCGCCGTTGATGGGCACCAATCTCATCATCGTCGTTTTTGCGGTTGTGGTTGTCGGGGGCATGGGCTCGATCATGGGCGCGATCATCACCGGCTACATGCTCGGTATCGCTGAAGGGCTGACGAAAGTGTTTTATCCAGAGGCCTCCAACATCGTCATCTTTGTCATCATGGCGATTGTTCTGCTGATCCGGCCGGCCGGTCTCTTTGGACGGGATGCGTAACATGAGTGATGTCACCCAAAGCTCATCGGCCGACCTTAGGTCATCCCGTTCGGCAGCAGCGTCGCGAAGCTACGCGATTTTCCTGACCCTGGGGCTCGTGCTTCTGCTGGTCGCGCCGCTGTTCTTCTACCCGATCTTCCTGATGAAGCTCTTGTGCTTTGCCCTCTTCGCCTGCGCCTTCAACCTCCTGCTTGGCTATACAGGGCTCTTGTCGTTCGGCCACGCAACCTTCTTCGGCGGAGCAGCCTATTTCACTGCCCATGCGGTGAAGGAGTGGGGCTGGACTCCCGAACTCGGCATCCTGCTCGGCGTTGCCGGCGCGGCGGCACTCGGGCTGATCATGGGCTTCGTCGCCATCCGCCGCCAAGGCATCTATTTTGCGATGATCACGCTGGCACTGTCGCAGATGTTCTTCTTCTTCTGCCTGCAGGCCGGCTTCACGCGTGGCGAGGACGGTATCCAGCAGGTGCCGAGAGGCTTCCTGTTCGGCCTCATCGATCTCAATGTCTCCACCAACATGTACTATTTCGTGCTGGCGGTCTTCGTGATCGGAATGCTGATCATCTGGCGCTTCATCAACTCGCCCTTTGGGATGATCCTCAAGTCGATCCGCGAAAACGAGGCGCGAGCCACATCGCTCGGCTACTCGGTGGCCCGTTACAAGCTGGGAGCCTTCGTAATGTCGGCGGCGCTGGCGGGCCTAGCCGGCGGGTTGAAGTCACTGGTCTTCCAGTTCGCCACACTCACGGACGTCGCCTGGCAGATGTCGGGGGAGGTGATCCTGATGACGCTGCTTGGCGGCATTGGTACATTGATTGGCCCGATCTTCGGTGCAGGCCTCGTGGTGACACTGCAGAACTATCTGGCGACGTCGGATTTCCCCGTCACCATTATCACCGGCGTCGTCTTCATGGTGTGCGTCCTCTTGTTCCGGCGCGGGATCATCGGCGAATTCTACGCCTCGCGGCTCGGTCGCAAGCTCGGCTTCGAGCATCGTCACTAGCGAAAGGGCAGAAGAGTGCCCTGGAGATAACCCGTCAGGGAGCCCACTTCGCGCGAGCGAGTGCAGGGGGCGATGGAGCTTTGGAGTACGGAATGGACCGGTACGACTATATCGTTGTTGGGGCAGGCAGCGCCGGATGCGTCATCGCAAACCGCTTGTCGGCTGACAGCCGCAACCGTGTCCTCCTTCTCGAGGCGGGTGGGACCGACAACTACCACTGGGTCCATATTCCCGTTGGTTATCTCTACTGCATCAACAACCCCCGCACGGATTGGTGCTTCACGACGGAAAAGGAAGAGGGGCTGAACGGTCGCTCACTCTCTTACCCTCGCGGCAAGCTCCTCGGCGGCTGTTCCTCGATCAACGGCATGATCTATATGCGCGGTCAGGCACGAGATTACGATCTGTGGCGACAGATGGGCTGCGACGGCTGGGGGTGGGACGACGTGTTGCCATACTTCAAGAAGTCGGAGGACCATTACCAAGGCGGCGATGACTTGCACGGCAGCGGTGGTGAGTGGCGTGTGGAGAAGTCGCGGGTTCGCTGGGCGGTGCTGGATGCCTTTCAGAAGGCGGCCGAGGAGGCAGGTATCCCGATCACTGAGGATTTCAACCGCGGCACCAACGAGGGCTCCGGCTACTTCGATGTCAACCAGCGTTCGGGCATCCGTTGGAATACCTCAAAGGCTTTCCTGCGACCCGCCAAGAACCGTCGCAACCTTACGGTTCTGACGAAGGCGCATGCGCGGCGGCTCATTGTGGAAGAGGGAGAGGTCAAAGGCGTCGAGTTCCAGCATAACGGTGTTGCCAAGAGCGCTCTTGCCTCGCGCGAAACCATTCTCAGCGCCGGAGCGATTGGCTCGCCCCATATCCTCGAGCTTTCCGGCGTGGGCCGCGGCGATGTCCTTCAGCAGGCGGGAATTGACGTCGTCAAGGAAGTCAAAGGCGTTGGAGAAAACCTGCAGGATCACCTGCAACTGCGCATGGTCTACAAGGTCACCGGCGTGCCGACACTCAATGAGAAGGCGTCACGGATGATCGGCAAGGCGGCAATTGGCCTCGAATATGTCTTCCGGCGCTCCGGGCCGATGTCGATGGCGCCAAGCCAACTCGGCATCTTCACGCGGTCCGGTCCCGACAAGGAGACCCCGGACCTGCAGTACCATGTTCAGCCGGTATCGCTAGACAAGTTCGGGGACCCTTTGCATGGGTTCCCGGCCATGACCGCGAGCGTCTGCAACCTGCGCCCCGAAAGTCGAGGGTCAGTGCATGTCAAGAACGGCGATTTTGCTGCGGCACCGGCGATAAAGCCGAACTATCTGTCCACGCCGGCAGACCGGGACGTCGCGGTGCGAGCCATCCGGCTGACACGGAAGATCGTGGCAGAACCGTCGTTTTCCCGTTATCATCCGGAAGAATACAAGCCGGGCCCCGGTTACCAGACCGAGGACGACCTGGAGAAGGCAGCGGGCGATATCGGTACCACCATCTTCCATCCGGTCGGTACTGCTCGCATGGGTTCTGATCCTGAGAGTGTCGTTGACCCTAGACTGAGGCTGCGGGCACTTGGGCGTCTTCGGGTGGCGGATGCCTCGATCATGCCGAACATCGTGTCTGGCAACACGAATTCCCCCACAGTCATGATTGCCGAAAAGGCCGCAGAGATGATCCTGGCCGACAACAGGTGAAATGGAGGCAGGCATGAACGGGTCCAGTGCCAACGATGAAGTCATCCTCGAGCGGATAGGATCGGCGGCCGTCATCTGGCTCAACCGGCCACGGGCACTCAACAGCCTGAACCTTTCTATGGTCCAGACGATGCGCACGGCGCTGGAGGCGTTCGCGGCTGATCCCGCCGTGTCGGTGGTGGTGCTTTCGGGCGAGGGCGATCGAGGCCTCTGCGCCGGCGGCGACATCCGGGCTCTTTATGAAATGGGACGAGCTGGCGATCCGCAGGTGACGCGCTTCTGGCAGGAAGAGTTCCCCCTGAACTATGCGATCGCGCACTACCCCAAGCCTTACATCGCCCTGATGGACGGGATCACCATGGGTGGGGGCGTCGGCCTGTCTTCGCACGGCAGCCATCGGGTGGTGACGGAGCGGACACGTTTGGCCATGCCCGAAACAGGGATCGGCTATTTTCCGGATGTGGGTGCGAGCTGGCTTCTGCCGCAAGCGCCGGGCGAGACGGGGACGTGGATGGGTCTGACGGGCCTTGAGGTTAACGCTGCCGATGCCATTTTCGCCGGTCTTGCGGACTGCTTCGTCTCTTCCAACCAACTGCCGGCTCTCGTTCAGGCGCTGGCGGGACTTGCTGCCGGCGCGGACCATGAGGCCGTGGACGCTGTCCTGAAGCGATTTACGGCTGCGCCGGCAGAAGGCCAATTGCAGAGAAACCGAGATTTGATCGACAGATGCTTCGGACACGATAGCGTCGAGCAGATCCTCGCCGCATTGGACGCGGAGGACGACCCTTTTGCGGTCCATAGCCGCGAGGTCCTTTCAAGCCGCTCGCCGACGAGCCTCAAGCTCACCTTGCGTCTGCTGCGCGCGGGGCGGACAAGCTCCGGCCTTGTAGAGTGCCTGGAGCGAGAGTTCGGTGCTGGGAAAGAAATCTTGCGTCACCACGATTTTTACGAGGGAGTGCGTGCGGCTATCATTGATAAGGATCGCAATCCGCGATGGTCGCCGGCAAGCCTAGCAGCAGTGTCGCAGCAAGAGATCGAGCCGTATCTCGCCGGCCGGCATGGTACGCTCTTCCCGGACCGTCGCCTTTAGGGCTTCCATCCGCTTTGGCGGCTTGCGCAGGCTGCTCCGGGCAATCCGTCGCAAAAGCTCGCTGAAAGAGAACAGAATTTCTAAGCTGAGCTCCGCCGGAGGTTCCGGCTTTCTCGCCGCCGCCAGTCACTCCCGGTAGTTTTCGTAGATCGAACGACATACCGGAGACATCCATGAACCGCCTCCTCATCGGCGCTGCCGCCATTACCGCTTTGTTTGCAACCCCTGCCTTTTCGCAGTCGCCCAAGACGCTGCTGAATGCGTCCTACGACATCGCGCGTGAAATTTTTGCGGCGGAGAACGAGGCTTTCGTCAAGCAGAACCCGGGTGTCACCGTCGACCAGTCGCATGCCGGCACGTCCAAGCAGGCGCGTGCTATCGTCGAGGGCCTGGAGGCGGATGTGGCCACCTTCAACCAGGTCACGGACATCGATTTCCTGGTGAAGCAGGGCTTCGTTTCAGACGACTGGCAGCAGGACTTTCCAAACAATGCCTCGCCATTCTATTCCTTCCCCTCCTTCCTGGTGCGTGAAGGCAATCCGAAGAACATCAAGGACTGGAGCGACCTGGCGCGTGACGATGTGCAGGTGATCTTCCCGAACCCGAAGACCTCAGGGAATGCCCGCTATACCTACCTCGCCGCTACTGCTTATGCGAAGGAAGCTTTTAAGGGTGATGAGGAGAAGGTCGAAGAGTTTGTCGGCAAGATCTTCGATAACGTCCCTGTCTTCGACACGGGAGGCCGTGCCGCCACGACAACCTTCGTCGAGCGCGAACTCGGCGACGTGCTGATCACATTCGAAGCGGAAACCCGCGGCATTGCGAAGCAGTATGGCGATGACAAGTTTGATCTCGTCGTACCCTCGGTCAGCCTTCTGGCGGAATTCCCGGTCGCGATCGTCGATAAGGTTGCCGACAAGCGCGGCTCCCGTGAGCTCGCCAAGACCTATCTGGACTTCCTGTACACGGAAGAAGGTCAGCGCATTGCCGCTGAATTCGGCCACCGCGTGCACAACGAGACCGTGGGTGCCGAGTTCAAGGACCAGTTTCCCGAGATCCGCCTCGTGAACGTCGATGATGTCTTCGGTGGATGGAGCAAGATTCAGGAAGAGCACTTTGCTTCCGGAGCCACGCTCGACAAGCTTTACGGCAGCCGCTAGTTCTCCCAGGACTGCACAAATCCCGGCGACCTTACGGTCTGCCGGGATTTGTGTGCAAGAAAAAGGGAAACCCCTTGAGACGCAATGTTTTGCCCGGACTGTCGCTGTCGCTCGGGATCACGCTCTTCTATGTCGGGCTGATCGTCGTGCTGCCGCTGGCGGCGCTCATCTTCAAGGCGGCAAGTCTGGGGCCAGCCGATTACTGGTCGATCATCTCCTCCTCGCGCGCTGTTGCAAGCTACCGCGTCACGGTGCTTTCCGCATTAGGAGCCACAGCCTTCAACCTTGTCTTCGGTCTTGCTCTCGCCTGGGTGCTTACGCGCTATCGCTTCCCCGGCTGGCGCCTCGTTGACGCCATCGTGGACCTGCCATTTGCGCTACCGACGGCGGTTGCAGGCATCTCCCTGACCGCCCTCTTTGCCAACAATGGCTGGTTCGGGTCGTTTCTCTCGGATTTCGGCATCAAGGTCGCCTACACGCCGCTTGGCATCATGGTCGCCATGTGCTTCACCAGCCTGCCCTTCATCGTGCGTACCGTGCAGCCGGTGCTGGAAGATCTTGATCCCGCATTGGAAGAGGCCGCCCAGTCGCTTGGCGGCTCCGACTGGGCAATCTTCCGCAAGGTGATTTTTCCGTTGCTGAAGCCGGCCCTTCTTGCTGGTCTTTCCTTGTCCTTTGCCCGCTCCCTTGGCGAGTTCGGGGCGATCATCTTCATCGCCGGCAACCAGCCGATGTCGACGGAGATCACCGCGCTCCTCGTCTTTATTCGTCTTGAGGAATACGACTATCAGGCGGCTGCGGCCATTGCCTCGGTCTTGCTGATCACGGCCTTCGTGATGCTGGCCGTCACCAACCTTCTGCAGGCACGCGCCCTGCGCTACACCGCGAGGAGTTGACGATGTCTGCCGCTCATCTCGGTCGCAACAAGCCGCCTCGTGTAGGCGACCAGCCCTGGTTCCGGCGTCTCCTGATCGGCATCGTGCTGGTCATCGGCGCGCTGTTGATCCTTGCGCCGCTTGTCGTCATCGGCTTCGAAGCCTTCTCCGAGGGATGGCGCGTCTACGCCTCTACCCTCGTACACCCGGACACACGACACGCGATCTTCCTGACCGTCGTCACGGCGCTCATTGCCGTTCCGATCAACACGATCTTCGGTATTGCGGCCGCCTGGGCCATCACCAAATTTGACTTTTTCGGCCGGCGTTTCCTGCTCGTGGTCATCGAGATCCCGTTCTCGATCTCCCCGATCGTTGCAGGCGTCGCCTATCTCTTTGTCTACGGCCTCCAGGGCTATTTCGGACCGCTCTTCGACGCCTATGAGATCAAGGTTCTCTTCGCGCTGCCGGGGATCGTCCTCGCCTCCATGTTCGTGACCGCGCCCTTTGTGGCGCGGGAACTCATTCCGCTGATGCAGGCGCAGGGGCGTGACCTGGAGGAAGCCGCAACCTCGCTCGGCGCTTCCGGCTGGCGGACCTTCTTTTCCGTAACCCTGCCTAATATCAAGTGGGCGCTGCTCTACGGCGTGGTGCTCTGCAATGCGCGTGTGATGGGTGAATTCGGCGCTGTCTCCGTCGTTTCCGGCAATATCCGCGGACAGACGAACACGCTGCCGCTGCACATCGAGCTTCTCTATCACGACTACCAGGCGGCCGGCGCCTTCGCCTCCGCCTCCATACTGGCAGTCATCGCCGTTTTCACCATCATTGCCAAGGTTGCGCTCGAGAGGCAGGGGGCAGGGCGCCTCCGCCGTCCCGCATTGTCGACGCCGGCCGTTCCTGCTGTGGAGCCCAAGCCATGAGAATCCGTCTCGACCACGTGGTCAAAACCTTCAATACATTCCGTGCCGTTCGCGACGTTTCTCTGGAAATCGAGAGCGGCGAACTGGTGGCGCTACTGGGGCCTTCCGGCTCCGGCAAGACGACGATCCTGCGAATGGTGGCAGGCCTGGAGTTCGCCGATGGCGGCCACATCTATTTTGGGGATCAGGACGCAACGGACATCCCGGTTCGCGATCGTGGTGTCGGCTTCGTCTTCCAGCACTACGCGCTTTTTCCGCATATGACGGTGGCGGAGAACATTGCCTTCGGCATGAAGGTGTCCAAGGTGAAGCGGGAAAAGTCTGCCATCGCGAACCGCGTGGAGGACCTGCTACGCCTTGTTCGGCTTGACGGCCTCGGCGACAGGTTTCCTGCGCAAATATCGGGTGGCCAGCGGCAGCGCGTTGCTTTGGCCCGCGCACTGGCTGTCGATCCAAAAGTGTTGTTGCTTGACGAGCCCTTCGGAGCGCTCGACGCTGCCGTACGGCGGGATCTCCGACGCTGGTTGCGCGAAATTCACGACGAGCTTGGCATCACAACGCTTTTCGTGACCCATGATCAGGAGGAAGCACTCGATCTGGCGGACCGCGTGGTCATTCTCAACGAAGGTCAGGTGGTGCAGCAGGGTACGCCAGAGCAGGTATGCCGTGAACCCGGCTCCGCCTTTGTTACGCGCTTCCTGGGAGACGCCAACCGCCTTTCGGCAGAAGTGCGCGGCGGCGTGGCTTATGCGGACGGCGCGGCGATCGCAGCGGATGGCGTCGCGAATGGGGCGGCGGAAGTCTATGCACGGCCAGGTGATCTGGACTGGTCTGCGACAGGCCCCGGGATCGCCGCCTCGGTGACGCGTGTCATGGATCGGCCGGGCGGACGGCGGGTGATCGCCATCACCACGGCGGGCGATCATCTGGAGTTCGACGTCGAGCCGGAGCTTGCGGTGCGGGCCGGGCAGCAGGGATATGTCACTCTTCGGCGCGCCCAGGTCTTCGCGGTCGGCTGAGACAGCGTGCGATCAAAAGAAAGCCGGCGGAGTGGCTCCGCCGGCTTTTTGCGTTCTTGGTCTTCCCGCCTCAGTTCATCTGGGTAACGAAGCGGGTCTCCAGGTAGGCTTCGACCGCTTCCGAACCGCCTTCCGTGCCATAGCCTGAGTCCTTGATGCCGCCAAAGGGCACTTCCGGGATCGACAGGCCGTTGTGGTTGATCGTCAGCATGCCTGCTTCCATCTGCCGGCTCAGCGCATGGGCCGTCTTCACCGATCCGGTGAAAGCGTAGGAGGCGAGCCCGAAAGGCAGGCGGTTGGCTTCGCCGATGGCTTCGTCGAGATCGGAGAAGCGGTTGATGATGGCAAGCGGCCCGAAAGGTTCTTCGTTCATCATCTTGGCCGTCGTGGGGACGTCAGTCATGACGGTGGGCTCAAAGAAATAACCCTTGTTCCCGATGCGCTTGCCGCCACTTTGCAGCTCAGCGCCCTTCGATACGGCGTCGTGGATCATGTCTTCCATCGCAGGGATCCGGCGTTCATTGGCGAGCGGCCCCATGGTGACGCCCTCTGCCAGGCCGTTGCCCACCTTGATGGCTTGCGACGCCTTGACGAAACCTTCGACAAAACGATCAGCGATGCCCTCCTGCACGAGGAAGCGCGTCGGCGCCACGCACACTTGGCCGGCGTTACGATACTTGGCGGCAGCGGTCACTTCGATCGCCTTCTCCAGGTCGGCGTCGTTGAAGATGATCGCCGGGGCATGGCCGCCGAGTTCCATCGTGGCGCGCTTCATGTGCTTGCCGGCGAGTGCCGCCAGATGCTTGCCGACCGGGGTGGAGCCGGTGAAGGAGATCTTGCGGATCACCGGATGCGGGATCAGGTATTCGGAAATTTCGGCCGGAATGCCATAGACGAGGTTGACCACACCCGCGGGTACGCCGGCGTCAGCGAAGACGCGGATGAGTTCAGCCGGGGAGGCCGGTGTCTCTTCAGGTGCCTTGACGATAATGGAGCAGCCTGTGCAGAGCGCGGCCGACAGCTTGCGGACGATCTGGTTGATCGGGAAGTTCCAGGGCGTGAAGGCGGCGACCGGCCCGATCGGCAGCTTTACCGTCATCTGTGAGACGCCGCTGAAGCGCGAGGGGATGATCTGGCCGTAGGTGCGGCGTCCTTCTTCGGCAAACCAATCGATGGTGTCGGCAGCGCCGAGGATCTCGGCCTTCGATTGTGCCAGCGGCTTACCCTGTTCACGGGTCATCATGTAAGCAACCGCATCGGAACGCTCGCGAAGCAGATCCGCTGCCTTGCGCATGATCTTGGACCGTTCGAGCGGCGAGGTTTCCCGCCAGACCTTAAAGCCTTTGTCGGCCGCTTCCAGCGCGAGGTCCAGATCCGCCTTGCGGGCATGGGCGATCTTGCCGATCACTTCTTCCGTCGCAGGGTCAGAGACGGGAAGCGTCTCGCCGCCGATGGCGTCGCGCCATGAACCATTAATGAAAAGCTGGACGTCGGGATAGGAATGCATTGCGTTGCACTTTCTTTATAGGGGAGCCGCCACCGGAACTGGCGCGGACAAAATATCAGCGGCCGGCAGGTCCGG
>CAYNED010000066.1:0-11756 GCA_964396135.1 uncultured Neorhizobium sp. | reverse complement strand
TCGTCTGCCCCGACACCAGTCCGCGCGGCAACGACGTACCCGACGAGCTTACCAACTGGCAGATGGGCAAGGGCGCCGGCTTCTACGTCGATGCGACGGAAAAGCCCTGGGCCGAGCACTACCAGATGTACACCTACATCACCGAGGAGCTACCGAAACTCGTCGGCGAACATTTTCGAGTCGACATGGATCGCCAGGGCATTTTCGGCCATTCGATGGGCGGTCATGGCGCAATGACCATCGCCCTCAAGAACCCGGATCGCTTCAAGAGCTGTTCAGCCTTTGCTCCCATCGTCCAGCCCTCCACCGCGGATTGGTCGGCGCCGGCACTGGAAAAATACCTCGGCGCCGACCGCGCGAGCTGGCGGCGGTATGACGCATGCGCATTGGTGGAGGACGGCGCGCGCTTTCCCGAGTTTCTGATCGACCAAGGCAAGGCGGACAGCTTTCTGGAGGACGGCCTGCGACCCTGGCTGTTCGAAGAGGCTATCAAGGGGACGGAGATCGGGCTGACGTTACGAATGCACGAGCGCTACGACCACTCCTACTACTTCATTTCTACCTTCATGGATGATCACCTGAAGTGGCACGCGGAGCGACTGGCCTGAACCCAGTCCGCGGCTGGGTGGCTTCTAGATCCTTGCCATACCGGCTCGCAAGCGCCATATCTCTGGCAGGCAGACGGCTGCCGCCGGAGATTTTCCGGTCACGATCGCGGGGACGGCCTCGCTCCCTTGATACGGAGTAAGCCATTGGCCTGGATCCTTCTCACCCTCGCTGGACTGTTTGAAATCGGCTGGGCCATCGGGCTGAAATATACCGACGGCTTCACTCGGCCGATGCCGACCGCCCTTACTGCCGCGGCAATGGTGGTTTCCGTGGTTCTTCTGGGTCTCGCCGTTCGTACCCTGCCCGTCGGCACCGCTTACGCTGTGTGGACCGGCATCGGGACCGTCGGCACAGTGATCCTGGGGATCGTGCTGTTTGCGGAGCCCGCTTCCGCCTTGAGGCTCGGCTGCATAGCGATGATCATCGCCGGCATCGTCGGGTTGAAGATCGCCGCCGGCTAGCGGCCGGAGAAAAGCGCCGTTGCGAGAGGCGAACGTCGCTCGCCAGTAAGACGAAATTCCGCCGCCACACGCTGAGCGATCCGCTCCGCCAGCAGCAGGTTCACATGATCTTGGCGCAGCGAGAAAACGGAGACGCCAAAGCTGCCCTCTGCAATCACCTCGCCACTGTTAACGGCCACCGCCTCCACGGACACCCTTGCTTCCCGCCTTCCACCGACCAGCACTGGCGTCGTTGACAGGCGTTCGATGCGGATGGTCAGGACGGTTCGCGGGAGGACACGCTGTCGCACGGTGGAGGCGATTGCCTCGTTCACGAGCCGGTCGGCTTCAGCCACCAGCGCCGCCGGGATGTTATCCCCGGCCGCTACAAAGGCCCCACGCACGTCGTAAAGCAGCGCCTCGCGTCCGGCAACACTCGGCTGGAGCCTGAACGCCATAAGAAGTGGCAGAAGACCGACGAGGACAAGGAGAATAAGCAGACGGCGCAGCATCGGGCAATCCGGAAAGGGTTTCCCAGATCATGCGCAGCGACGGTTAGAGAAGGCTTAAATCCCCGCCCGCAGGCTCGCAAAGGCGGCAGCGGCGGCCTCGAACTCCTCCTGGCGCCGCGCTCGGCGAGCTTGGGCCTCGGGATCCGCCCCCCAATGCTCGTCCGTCCAGTCTTCATCGAGATGGGCAAGCGACCATGCTTCCTCAGCGGAAATTCTTTCTTCGGCGAACGCCAGGGCTAGGATTGCAGAGCCTGTCAGTGTCGTCATGGTATGGATGCAGGCAAGTTCGATCGGCGTGCGGTACTTCCTCAAAGCCACCGCAAACGCGCTTGTCGCCTCGATTGGCTGATCCTGCGGCATGATGCCTTCGATCAAGATGAACCGAGCGCCAAGATCAGAAGCGGCCCATTCGATGATGGGATCCCACCGTTGCGACTGACGCTCCACCAATTCTTCAGGCGCGTCTGCTCGGTAGCACAAGAGGTCGCTGGAGGAAAAGCGCAGCACGTCATCCAATACCGCCTGCGGATCGCTGGCAACGCCATCGATTGCCGTATTGATCAGCTTTGTGATGGGCATGGTCACAGGATCGATGTGCTCGCCCTGTGCCTCCCATTCCGCGCGCATCAGGTCGGCGAGCGGCGCCGTCGGCGTCGTCAGCGGGTTCTTTGCCGGCGTGCGGACCGGTCGTCCATCGAGCTGGATATTGAAGCCCTCGTTGCCCTCCACCACGGCGACATCCGTATAGAAGCGCTTCGGCAAAGGACGCTTCATCTGAATCTGCGCGCGGCGGGTGGGGTCCGGATGGCTCAAGCCCCCCGGAAGGTCAAACAATTCACGCATTCAAAACCTCAGCCGATATGGGCAAGCAGTTCTTCCGGATGATTAACAATGGCATCGGCGCCTGCGTTCCAAAGGTCGTTCACCGTGGCATAGCCCCATGAGACACCGATTGCCGTGGCGCCTGCTGCCTTCGCCATCTGCATATCGTAGATGGCGTCGCCGATGACAAGGGTAACGCCCGGGACCATGCCAGTCTCGTCGCAGCACTCCGTCACCATGGCTGGATGCGGCTTGGAGGGGCAGTCATCCGCGGTCCGAGAGACCACGAAATACCTTCCGAAGTCATGCGTCTCCATGATCATGTTCAGGCCGCGGCGTGATTTTCCCGTCACTGCCCCGATCAGGAGATCTTCACGTGGTCCGATCAGATCAATCAACTCACGGATTCCGGGAAACAGCGGCTCTTTGAAATTCAGATCCTGCCGCACCACTGAAAAAAGCGACTTGTAGTAGGCCATCATCGCCACCTCCTCCTCACCCGCATGCGCCTTGCCTTGCATGCGGGCAATGGCGATGTCGAGCGTCAGACCGATGATCGCCTTGGTCTCCTCCACCTTCGGCTCTGGCTTGTCGAAATGCAGGAAGGTCCGGCGCATGGTTTCGTGAATCAGCCCGACGCTGTCGACCAGCGTGCCGTCACAATCGAAGAGAACGAGCTTCATTCATCGTCTCTCCGACCGTTTTCCAGGTCGAGGCCGAGAAGATTCCATGTCTGCACCATGTGGGGCGGCAACGGCGCCGTCACCTTCAGCCGCCCGCCCGACGGATGCGGGACGTCGATGTGTCGCGCATGCAAGTGAAGTTTTTTCTGGATGCCGCCCGGAAAGGGCCAGTTGACGTCGTCATCGAAGTATTTCGGATCTCCGATAATCGGGTGGCCTAGGTGTAGCGCATGGACGCGCAGCTGATGGGTGCGGCCGGTATAGGGTTCCATCTCGAGCCATGCCATCGTCTGTGCCGCCGTTTCCAGTACACGGTAAAACGAGACGGCGTGGTCTGCGCCCTGTTCACCATGCTTGGCGATGCGCATGCGATCCCCGTCCGGCGTCTGTTCCTTGACGAGCCAAGTCGAAATCTTGTCTTCGTGCTTGCGCGGAACACCCTTCACCAGCGACCAGTAAGTCTTCTTTGTGTCGCGTTCACGGAAAGCAGCCGTAAGCTTCTGCGCCGCACCGCGCGTTCGGGCAATGACCAGGACGCCAGAAGTGTCGCGATCGAGCCGATGCACGAGCCGTGGCTTCTCCCCTTTCGGGCTCGTCCATGCGTCGAGCATCTGGTCGATATGGCGCGTGACGCCGGATCCGCCCTGGACCGCAAGGCCCGCCGGCTTGTTCAGCACGATCACCTTGTCGTCCTCGTGCAGGACCATGCGCTGCAGAAGTTCGTAGTCGCTGGAGTGCTTGAGGTCCTTGCCTGCGATTGGACCAGCTTTCTTGGCATCGACCTCGAGCGGCGGTATCCGCACCGTCTGGCCCGGCTGAACCCGCGCATCCGACTTCACCCGGCCGCCGTCGACCCGCACCTGGCCGGACCGCAGCAGCTTCTGCAATGCGCCGAAGGCGAGCCCTGGGTAATGGACTTTGAACCAGCGATCCAGGCGCATGCCCGCTTCGTCCGCTTCGACGCGGATGTGCTCGATGCCTGCCATGATGTTCTTTCTTGTGTTCTCGTTTGTGAGGGTCTTTAGAACATCGACCGCCCAAGCGCCAGCCCGCCCATGACAGCGGCAAGCGACACGGCAACGCTGGTGACGACATATACGACAGCGATGGTGGTTGCGCCGCGCTCGAACAGCGTGAGCGCGTCCAAGGAGAAGGCGGAGAAAGTCGTAAACCCTCCGAGAAAGCCCGTCACCAGCAGCAGCCGCACCTCCGCCGAGGCGTCCAGCCTGCGTGCAATGAACTCCGCCAGGAGCCCGATCAGCAAGGATCCGACGATGTTGACGATCATTGTGCCCCAAGGAAAGGCGGGACCGAACTGGCGAAGGCTCCAATGCCCGACGAGATACCGAAGAACAGAGCCGGAGGCGCCGCCAAGGGCAACGAGCAGCAAGTGCAACATGTTCAAGCGTCCAGGTCAGAACAAAACGGATGAATGGCTAAAAAGCCGAGGTTTTTCTTAACAGGGAACAAGTCGCTCCCAAATATCTTCTAAGCTGGAGTAGTGGATAAAGTTGAATGACCCTGGTTCTTTCGATTTCGGCCAACACGGCGGCTTACGCAGCGGATGCGATGAAGCCGGCGCGCCGTCTGTCGGTCAAGGACATAGCGAAAGACAATCGCATCACTGCCGACCGCGCTGCGATGCGCAGCGACACGGGAGACCCGACTATCGACCAACTGATCCCGGCACCAACGGTAAACCTCGATCTGCTTTCACCGGAACAGCAGCCACACCAGCAAGCCACCCTCGCCCAGGTTCAAGCCGCCTATCGCGACATCGCCGACTGATCTTCCTATACGCCGATCACCACCACCCCGAAGCTTTGAACAGCTGCGATGAAGCGTCGCAGACCATCCGGAGCCCAGGTGTACAGCTTCTTTGCCAGCGGGCGTATATGTGGAAGCCATGCTTTGGCGTAGAAGCGCCCCTTCCAGGAGAAGCAGAGACTGTAGCCGTCGAGTTCGATCGTACGATCCGTCCAGGACCCCTTGTAGTCGCCCTCGCCTCCCAAGAGATCGTAGGTCGTCACGCCCTGATCGATCAGCCAGCAGACCGTCATCTCCATCTGCACCTTACCGGGAGAGAGATGCCGGAGGTTCCAGTCGAAGCTGCCAATGTAAGAGTAGTAGTGACCGTTCTGTAGAAAGCCTAGCTCCGTCGCGACAACCGCATCACCGGCGCTCAGGACTGACAGGCAGGCGCCGCTCTGATTTTCAGGGTCGCCCGATAGTGTTGCAAGGAAATCCTCAAAGCCTTGGAAGGAGAAGCCGCGGCTCAACCGGCCCGTCTCGCTCAGCCATTGCCGCTTCATAGCAGCGCATTGGCGCACCAGCGTTGCAAACCGCGGGTCACTCGGCCAGATCATCTCAAAACGGAGGTCTCCGATGCGCGCCAAATGGTTGCGGCGACGGTTACGGTTGCGCTTTTTCAGCTTTCCGCCTTCTGTGCGGTAGCTTTCGGCGTCTGCAAAGGCTGTAAGATCGAGAAGCGCGCTGTTGCCGTTGTAGCCGCGGATCGTTGGGCGCGCACGGAGCAACTGCGCAAGCTTGGAGCGCTGCGGCACCGGATGAAACACGGCAACGTCACAGTCCGGCTCAGCCTCGATCCTGCTTAGCAAAGCGTGAGTGATCGCATCAGCCAGCAGGGCATCGTCACACAGCAGGTTGCAATATTGCGAGTGCGGAGCGCCAAGATTCTGCAGCACGCGGATGCCGCCTACAGTTTGCACCATCAACGGCCAGACTGCGACCAGTAGATCGTCTTGCCACAGCGTCTCGATCCTAAAACGAAGTGCCGCAGAGTCGTCCGCGAATGCTGCTACCCAGCGATAACACCAGTCGAAGCTTTGGAAATAAGTCAGGCGATCGGCACAACGGACCTCCAGCGCACGCCATTCCGCTGCGATGGACTCGATCTCGCTCAGCGTCGTCAAACGCCGGTGAGTTGCGCTGTCTTTGTCGAAAGGCGTACGAATAGGAGCCTCGCTTCTGTCTGCAGAACCGTAGCATGAGGCTAGCGCATGGACCTAAACGAGACATTACGATTGCGTCTCAGCTTCGAGACTTGGCAGTTCCATGCGCGGCGCGCTTCGAGGGGGAGCTTCCAGTTCTGGTTCCAGTGGCAAGTCTTCGCTCAACGACCGGATGGCCGCCCGCGGAAACCGCGGACAGCGCATCTTTGATTTCCAGCCTAGTGCTGCGAATGTCCCGCAGGCGCGGCGGCCTTGACCGGCAACGTCAAGTCGATGCTACCAGCCTTCTCGAAGCGAAGAGAGACTGGCACCGTGTCGCCCTCCTTGAAAGGCGTCTTCACCTGCATGAACATCATATGCAGCCCACCTGCCTTGAGCTCGACGGTCTCGCCGGCTCGAACCGGAATACCATCGTTCAGCTTGCGCATCCTCATCACCTCGCCTTGCATCGCCATCTCATGCAATTCCACAGTGCCTGCAACCGGAGAGGAAGCGGAAACAAGCCGATCATCATCGCTTCCGCTGTTCTTGATGACCACAAAGCCTCCGCCGACGGGCTGGCCCGGCAGCATTGCACGAACATAGGCTCCGTCGAGTTCAAGAGAGCCCAAGGTGATGGGAGCGGTCCCGTCCCCTTGGGTAGGCGTCGTGACGTGGCCTTCGACTTCCCCCGAAACGACGGTGACAGTCGGCGCGGGGCTCTTCAACGAATGCGGATCCGTACCGGGTTTGGCTACTTCGTTCCACACGACGCTTGCGTCGTCGCCACACAATTGCGTCGCCGGGAAGGCCACCACTGTACCGGCCTCGATACCGGAGATCTTACCCCGGACGACAAAGGTGTCGTAATATGCGTCAGGGAGATCTCCGCCCTTCCATCGTATCTCCACCGGGCCATTCGTGACGGCGGTTCCGTGATTGTTGTAGCTGTTCTTGTAGTCACCGTTGATGATTTCCAGTTCCCAGCCCGGCTTTGGCTGCGGCTTCGCGAACACGAAACCTTCAGGAAGTTCCATCCGGACTTCCGTGGTCGCCTTGCCGTCGCAACCATGCGGCACCTGAAGCGACATCACGGCATAGCTGTCGGCAGTCACCGTGGGTTGTATAAAGGTGGCGTGAGCATGGGCGCCGGAGGTTCCTGCTGTGGCCAGCACGAACGAAAGCATGATGGTTCTGGTCTTGGTCATAAGAAAAATCCCCGTCCGGTTGGGGCGTCTTGCCTGCACCGGGATTGAATGCTGAACGAAAGCTAGGATCGAATCAGACTTTCTGGGGCGGTCCACGCGACATGGGGCGGGCCAGCGCGGTGAAGCCTAAGCTTTGAGCGGCGACGCGCAGGGGGTTGTCAACAGATGCACGTCCGGCAGGAAGCGAGATACCGACGACCGGCGGCGGCAGGTCTGTCGAAGAGGCTAACCGGCACACCTCGCAAACCGGAGCTGCGACAGGATCGTGCTCCTCATGCCCCTCTGCGCAGATGTCGGCGAAGGAGCCATCAGGAAGCCGATACTGCTCGCCATAGGCTTCCAGCGGGGCGGTGGCTTGAACCGGCTGGTGGCCCAACCCGAGCGACAGGAATAGCAGCGCACAGAGGGTGCGCAACGTTTTGATCCACGTCCATCGGCTCATCATCATCGGTCCACGATCCGTCCGTCTGCCGGATTATACCAGCGCCCCGTAAAGAGCAATTATTGGAGCCTGCTTCTTTGCGCAGCGTCAATTGCTTGCACAGAGCGACAAGTTTCCTGCCCACTGCGACATTACATGCTTGCCAACAAGCCTGCCTCCCGGATAATGGGCGCACGTACGTTGGGAGAAGCCGCTTTGCTGCGGTGCCGAAGGAGCAACCGCCCCGGAAACTCTCAGGCAAAAGGACCAGCGCACGGCTTAACAGGACTCTGGAGAGAGGTCCGTCGATCGACGGTTCCCGCCGAAGGGATAACAATCTCAGGCGACAAGGACAGAGGGGGCTCATGAACCAGGCGCAGTTGCGCCGTTAGATGAGCTTATGCGTCGATGGCGCACCTGGAGGTATTCTTGGATCAATCCCCTGCTCTTAAGCAAACTCCGTTGCATGCCCTGCATCTATCGCTCGGTGCGAAGATGGTTCCCTTTGCCGGCTATGAGATGCCAGTACAGTATCCCGCAGGCGTGATGAAGGAACATCTCCATACCCGTGCCGGTGCCGGTCTCTTCGATGTTTCTCACATGGGCCAGGTTCTTGTTCGCGGCAGCTCCTATGCGGATGCAGCACAGGCACTGGAGACACTCGTACCCGTCGACCTCATCGGGCTGAAGCCCGGGCGCCAGCGCTACGGCTTCTTCACAACCGAGAATGGGGGCATTCTCGACGACCTGATGATCACCAATCGGGGGGATCATCTGCTGGTCGTCGTCAACGCCGCCTGCAAGGATCAGGACGTCACGCATATGCAGGCACATCTCGCCGACTGCGACGTGACGCTCCTCGATGACCGTGCGCTTGTCGCCTTGCAGGGGCCGGCAGCCGAAAAGGTGCTCGCCTCGCTGTGGGCAGGGGCTACCGAATTGAAGTTCATGGATGTGCGCGACGCCTCCGTCCTCGGAGCCGAATGCATCATCTCCCGCTCCGGCTATTCCGGCGAGGACGGCTTCGAGATCTCCGTTCCAGTGGACAAGGCCGAAGAGCTCGCAAGGGCACTGCTGGCGCATCCCGACTGTGAGCCCATCGGCCTCGGTGCCCGTGATTCGCTTCGGCTTGAGGCGGGTCTCTGCCTCTATGGCAACGACATCGACACCACCACCTCGCCAATCGAAGCCTCGCTTGAATGGGCCATGCAGAAGGTGCGCCGCCCAGGCGGCGATCGCGCGGGCGGCTATCCGGGTACAGACCGCATCGCAGAGGACTTCGCCACAGGTCCAGTCCGTCGCCGCGTCGGCCTGAAGCCGGAAGGCAAGGCGCCGGTGCGGGCCCATGCGGTGCTCTATGCCGAGGATTCCCCCGAGTCGCCGATCGGTGAAGTCACCTCCGGCACTTTTGGCCCGACCGTCGAGGGGCCCATTGCCATGGGCTATGTCCCCGCTCCGCTCGCCGAACCCGGCACGCGCGTCTTTGCCGAAGTGCGCGGCAAGTACCTGCCGCTGACCGTCACTGCCCTGCCCTTCATCAAGCCCACCTACAAACGCTAAAAAATCCTCCGGAGAGAACCATGCTGAAATTTACCGCCGAACACGAATGGCTGAAGCTCGAGGGCGATGTCGCAACCGTCGGCATCACCACCCATGCCGCGGAACAACTGGGCGATCTTGTCTTTGTCGAACTACCGGAAGTCGGCGCGGAGTTGACCAAGGACGGCAATGCCGCCACCGTCGAATCGGTCAAGGCCGCATCAGATGTCTACGCGCCGCTCGATGGCGAGGTGACCGAGGTCAACCAGGCGATCGTCGACGATCCCTCGCTCGTCAATTCCGATCCCCAGGGCGCTGCCTGGTTCTTCAAGCTGAAGCTTAAGAACCTGTCCGATGCCGATGCCCTGCTTGACGAATCCGCCTACAAGGACCTGATCGCATGAGCGACAGCACCGATTTCCACTTCACCGACTACCAGCCCTACGACTTCGCCAATCGGCGCCATATCGGTCCGTCGCCATCAGAGATGACCGAGATGCTGAAGGTCGTCGGCTACCCGACCCTTGACGCCCTGATAGATGCGACAGTGCCGGCTTCCATTCGCCAGACGGAGCCGCTCGCATGGGGCGCGGCACTGACGGAACGCGAAGCGCTCGACAAGCTGCGCGAGACCGCAAACAAGAACAAGGTGCTGACTTCGCTGATCGGCCAGGGCTATTACGGCACGATCACGCCGCCGGTCATCCAGCGCAACATCCTGGAAAACCCCGCCTGGTACACGGCCTATACCCCCTATCAGCCGGAAATTTCTCAGGGACGCCTGGAGGCGCTCCTGAACTTCCAGACAATGATCTCGGACCTCACAGGCCTTGACGTCGCCAACGCCTCGCTCCTCGATGAGGCAACGGCCGCCGCCGAAGCGATGGCGCTCTGCCAGCGCCAGGCGAAGTCGAAGGCGGCCGCCTTCTTCGTCGACAAGGAATGCCACCCCCAGACGATCGCGCTGATCGAGACCCGCGCCGCGCCGCTCGGCTGGACCGTGATCGTCGGCGACCCGATGACGGATCTCGACCCGGTCGACGTCTTCGGCGCGATCTTCCAGTATCCCGGCACCCACGGCCACGTCCGCGATTTCACCGGCCTCATCGCTCGCCTGCACCAGACGGGCGCCGTCGCTGCCGTCGCCGCCGACCTTCTGGCGCTGACGCTTTTGAAATCGCCGGGCGAGATGGGCGCTGATATCGCCATCGGATCCTCGCAACGCCTCGGTGTTCCGGTCGGCTATGGCGGCCCGCATGCGGCCTATATGGCCGTCAAAGATGCTCACAAGCGTGCCATGCCCGGCCGCCTTGTCGGTGTCTCCGTCGACGCGCGCGGCAACCGTGCCTATCGTCTCTCGCTGCAGACCCGCGAGCAGCACATTCGCCGCGAAAAAGCGACCTCGAACATCTGCACGGCGCAGGTCCTGCTCGCCGTGATGGCGTCCATGTACGGCGTCTTCCACGGTCCCGACGGGCTGAAGGCAATCGCCCAGCAGGTCCACAAGAAAGCTGTGCTGATGGCCAAGGGCTTGGAGAAGCTCGGCTATACGATTGAGCCGGAGACCTTCTTCGACACGCTCACCGTCGAAGTCGGCCACATGCAGGCGCTGATCTTGCGCGCAGCCGTTGCCGAGGGGGTCAACCTGCGCAAGGTAGGAACGACGAAGATCGGCATGTCGCTTGACGAGCGCACACGGCCGGCAACGCTGGAATCCGTCTGGCGCGCCTTCGGCGGCAACTTCAGGGTCTCTGACCTGGAAGCGGAATACCGGCTGCCAGGCGATCTGCTGCGCAAGTCGACCTATATGACGCACCCGATCTTCCACATGAACCGCGCCGAAAGCGAGATGACCCGCTACATCCGTCGCCTGTCGGACCGCGATCTGGCGCTCGACCGGGCGATGATCCCGCTCGGCTCCTGCACGATGAAGCTCAATGCGACAGCGGAGATGCTGCCGATCACCTGGCCGGAATTCTCCGACATCCACCCCTTCGTGCCCGCAGACCAGGCACTCGGATATAAGGAGATGATCGACGACCTGTCGGCGAAGCTCTGCCAGATCACCGGCTATGATGCCTTCTCCATGCAGCCGAATTCCGGCGCGCAAGGGGAATATGCGGGACTCCTTACCATCCGTAACTACCACATCGCCCGTGGTGACACGCATCGCGACGTCTGCCTCATCCCCACCTCCGCGCACGGCACCAATCCGGCCTCGGCGCAGATGGTTGGCATGAAGGTGGTGCCGGTGAAGGCCAAGGAGAACGGTGACGTCGATCTCGAGGACTTCCGTGCCAAGGCCGAACAGCACGCAGCCAATCTCTCGGCCTGCATGATCACCTACCCGTCGACCCACGGCGTGTTCGAGGAAACGGTCAAGGAGATCTGCGAGATCACCCACAAGCATGGCGGCCAGGTCTATCTCGACGGCGCCAACATGAATGCCATGGTCGGCTTGTCACGGCCCGGAGACATCGGCTCCGACGTCTCTCACCTCAACCTGCACAAGACCTTCTGCATTCCGCATGGCGGTGGCGGTCCAGGCATGGGACCGATCGGCGTCAAGGC
>CAYNED010000065.1:0-11794 GCA_964396135.1 uncultured Neorhizobium sp. | reverse complement strand
CTGCGGTTTCTCTCCCGCCACAAGGGATCGAGCGGTATCGTTTATTGCCTGTCGCGCGCCAAGGTGGAGGAAACGGCCGAATGGCTGGATGTCCAAGGTATCCGCGCGCTCGCCTATCACGCCGGCATGGATCGCACGGTCCGTGACGCTAACCAGGACGCCTTCCTGAAGGAGGAGGATCTCTGTCTCGTCGCCACCGTCGCCTTTGGCATGGGCATCGACAAGCCGAATGTGCGCTATGTCGCCCATCTCGATCTGCCGGGATCCGTCGAGGCCTATTACCAGGAAACGGGAAGGGCAGGCCGCGATGGTCTGCCGTCGGAAGTCTGGATGGCTTATGGGATGGCGGACGTCATCCAACGCGGCCGGATGATCGATGGCGGTCAGTCTAGCGAGGAGATCAAGCGTGTCGAGCGCGCGAAGCTGAATGCGCTGCTCGGTATTTGCGAAACGGCCGGGTGCCGGCGCCAGGCGATCCTCGCGCATTTCGGAGAGGCACATCCCGGAAGCTGCGGCAATTGCGACACCTGCCTGAAGCCGGTCGAGACTTGGGACGGCACCGATTCCGCAATCAAGGCGCTTGCCGCGATCTACCGCACCGGCGAGAAGTTCGGCACCGGCCACTTGATCGACGTGCTCACCGGCAACGAAAACGAGAAGACAATCCGCTTCGGCCACGTCGATATGCCGGTCTTCGGGGCAGGGAAGGATCTGCCGTTGAAGACCTGGCAATCCGTCTACCGCCAGCTGCTGGCGGCAGGTCTTGTCAGTGTTGATCATGAGGCTTTCGGCGCGCTGAAGCTCGGGCCGGATGCGCGGGCCGTGTTCCGGCGTGAGCGCGAGGTGCGGTTCCGCAAGGATCGGCCGAAAGCAGGCAAGTCATCGAGAGGCGGATCGTCAACCGGCGCTAGAAGTCGCTCTGCGCTGGAGGGGGCTGACGCAGAACTCTTCGAAGCACTCCGGCAGACGCGGCTGGAGATCGCGAAGTCCCTTGAGGTGCCGCCTTATGTGGTGTTCCCGGATACGACGCTTGTGGCCTTCGCCACCAGCCGCCCGACGAGTCGCGACGCACTGCTCGGCATCTCCGGCGTCGGGCAGTCGAAGCTTGAACGCTACGGCGACGAGTTCCTCGAAGTCATCCGCTCATACAAGAGCTAGAAGGCCCCACAGTTACTAGGTAGTCTCGCCGATCCGCTGGGGCGGCAGTTCTACCAGCGGCGCCGGGATGTCGCAGGTCTTTTCCGGCGATTTGCAGAGATCGGCAATGACACAATGCTCGCATTCGGGCTTGCGCGCCTTGCAGGTGTAGCGTCCATGCAGGATCAGCCAGTGATGGGCGTGGAAGAGATAAGGCTTCGGGATCACCTTGAGGAAGCGCTCCTCCACTTCGTCCGGCGTCTTGCCCGGCGCCATCAGCAACCGATTGCCGATGCGAAAGACATGGGTGTCAACGGCGAGTGTTGGGATCCCGAAGGCCATGGACATCACCACGTTCGCCGTCTTGCGCCCGACGCCCGGCAGCGTCACCAGCTCCTCGCGCGTTTTTGGCACCTCGCCGGCAAAGTCGTCTATCAGTTTTCGCGACAGCGCAATGACATTCTTCGCCTTGTTGCGGTAGAGACCGATCGTCTTGATGTACCGGGTCACACCCTCTTCGCCGAGTGCCAGCATCTTCTCCGGGGTGTCCGCGACCTCGAAAAGCCCGCGCGTTGCCTTGTTGACCCCGGCATCGGTTGCCTGCGCGGACAGTGCGACGGCGACCACCAGTGTGAACGGGTTCGAATGCTCCAGTTCGCCCTTCGGCTCGGGCCGCTGGACAGAAAAGCGACGGAAGATTTCTTCCATTTCAGCCTTTGAGTAACGGCTCCGAATATGCCTGCGGGCGCGGCTTCCCGCCGCATTTGACTTTTGCAAAGAAGCTGTGCTGGATTTGCTTTTCGAGATGGCCATATGGCTTCTATAGCCAGCCCACGCGAAGGAAAGCAACGTGGAGATCTCCGAAGATCAACCGGTCTTTGCGGCCGAACTTACGCCCTACCGTTCGCTCGGGCGAAACGGCTTTCATGTTATGCTGGCCCTTTCCGGCGGCATCTGCTTCATCTACGGCATCTTCTTCACGGTAACTGGGGCCTGGCCGATCGGCCTGTTCCTCGGCTTCGACTTCCTGGCGCTCTACATCGCCTTCGGCCTCAGCTATCGGTCGGGTCGGGCAAAGGAAGAGGTGACGGTTTGGCGCACGAAGCTTTCCATCCGCAAGGTCTCGCCGGCTGGACGGGTGGTGGAGCACCGTTTCAATCCTTTCTGGGCCCGTTTTGCGATCAACCGCCACCAGGAATTCGGCATCACCTCCATGTATGTGACGGGCGAGGGGCGCTCGACGGATGTCGGCTCCTTCCTCAATCCCGATGACCGGGAGAGCTTCGCCAAGGCCTTCCGTGGCGCGCTCGCGACCGTCACGCAAAGACTGTGAGGGGTGCAAGAAACGGGTGGCCCGGACGCGGGTGAGGGGGCATTGTACGGGCAAAGGAGACCGGCGATGAACGCATTTGCCCAGATCGCAGAACCCGCATTCGACGCGACGCCCGTAGGCGACGACTACGAGACCGTGCGTCGGGTGATCGAGCTCATCACGATCGACTACCGCGCGCAGCCGTCGCTCGACAGCATCGCCGCGGAGATTGGCCAGTCGCCGACGCAGTTGCAGAAGGTGTTCACCCGCTGGGCCGGGCTGTCTCCCAAAGCTTTCCTGCAGGCGGTGACGCTCGACCATGCCAAGCGGCTCCTTGGCCACGAGGGTCTGCCACTGCTGGAAACCTCCTATGAGGTCGGCCTGTCGGGACCCGGTCGTCTGCACGATCTCTTCGTCACCCATGAGGCGATGTCGCCTGGCGAATGGAAGGCGCGGGGCGGCGGGCTTACCATCCGCTACGGCTTTCATCCGTCGCCCTTTGGCGTGGCGCTGGTGATGGCGACGGAGCGGGGATTGGCAGGCCTTGCGTTCGCCGATTTCGGCGGCGAGACAGCCTGCCTGGACGACATGACCTGCCGCTGGCCGAATGCGGCCTATGTCGAGGACCTCGAGATGACGGCGCCTTACATCCGGCGAATCTTCGACAAGTCGCTCTGGTCTGCCGAACAGCCGCTGAAGGTCGTGCTGATCGGATCAGATTTTCAAGTGCGCGTCTGGCAGAGCCTGTTGAAGATCCCCTTTGGCAAGGCCGTCACCTATTCGCATGTCGCCCGCGACATCGGCCAGCCGACCGCCAGCCGCGCCGTCGGCGCCGCCATCGGGCGTAACCCCATCTCCTTCGTGGTCCCCTGTCATCGGGCGCTCGGCAAGAGCGGCGCGTTGACCGGCTACCACTGGGGGCTGACGCGCAAGCGCGCGATCTTGGGGTGGGAAGCCGGGAATGCGTGATTTGGGTTGGCGAGCCGGCTGTGGTTATGCGAGGATGACGGCATGAAAGGCAGCATCGAGATTTCCGACGACCTCGACCGACGGATCGACCTTTTGGCCGAACGCACCCGCTTGACCCGCAGTCAGATCGTGGAGGATGCGCTCTCGCATGGACGCTCGCTGGCGTGGCAGGAGAAGTGGGCTGCTGGCGTGCAGGCCGGCATCCAGGATGCCGACAGCGGCAACTTCGCTTCGGAGGCGGAGATTGCTGCCATCCTGAACAAGTTCGGTACCGCGTAGGGGCTATGCGGATACTCTGGACGCAGCGCTACCTCAGCGAGCTCCAGGCGGTCGGCGACTACATCGCCGAAAGGAATCCGCGAGCTGCCGCCTCCACCGGTCCGCGATGCTATCGCTTGGTGCCGGACGTATCGATCTTCTCGGCAAGCCAGATCTTGATCAACGACTGGTAGGGGACGTCACGCTTGCCGGCGGCAACTTTGATCTGTTCCAGCAGGGAATTGGGCAGACGCAACGAGATCGAGGTGGAGGACGGCTTCAGGTTCGGCAATCGAACCTTCGCCGCCTTGCTCCAGTCCATATGATCGGCGGAGTCATGCTGCTCCCAATAGGCGCGCTCTTCGGCTTCCGTGTTGAAATGCGGCACGGGGTTAGGCTTCCTGCTCATAAAAACTCCGCTCCTTCCGGCTCATGTCCCGGGCCGAAATCACCCGGATTCTCGTTTCGTCTCTCCGAAGCGTGAAGGTGATATGGAGCAGCCTTCCGTCATCGGTGCGGCCGAGCGCGTGGATGCGCCGCTCGCTCAAACTGTGGCTGGGATCGGGTATCATCAGCAGGGGTTCGTTGAAGAACACCTGCTCGGCCTCGCTCTGGCTGACTTCGTGCTTCTCGGCGTTCTTGCGGGCGTTACCGTCATCCCACTCAAATCCGACGATCCGTTCCCAGTCGATCATTGTTGTATATTGCCATAATATACATTCAGTTCAAGACGGAGCGCAGAAGCAGTCGATGAACTCTCTGGAAGCGCCCTCGCTTGGAACCGCGAAGGCATCTGCCCAGCTTCATCGGCGAAGACTGACCTTACGGCAGTTACACCTGCGCCATCGCCACCAGCTCCCGTGCCGCGCTCTCGTCGGTGATCAGGGTGTTGCAGCCGATGCGGCGGATAGTGGCGCGGATGGCGACGGCCCGGTGGGCGCCGCCGGAGGAGAGGACGATGTGCTTTGCTGTCTTCAGCGTGTCGAGGTCGACTGACATCACCCGTTCGTTAATCGGATGCCGGACGGAGCGGCCTTCCGCATCCAGGAAGTTGAACATGGTGTCACAGACGCAGCCGGCGGCGATGAGTTCGTCGAGTTCGGTCTTGGAGATGAAGCCTTCCGACAGCGAGGTCGACTGCGGGCCGATGTCGCCGCAGCTGACGACCGCCAGGTCCATCTTCTCGGCCAGCTCATAGATCGCCTTCAGGCCGCATTCCTCGATCAGCGCCCTCTTGGTCTTGACCGAATCCACCAGCAGCGGCGCCAGGAACATGTAGCATTCGGCGCCGAATTGGCTCGCCAGCCGCCAGGTGTAGTCGATCGGGTTGGTCTGGTGGACCTCAACGATCCCGCCCAGCAGCGAGACCACCTTGCAGCCCTGCCGGCGCGGCGGGCGAAAGCTTGCCAGCGAAGCTGTCATGGTCCGGCCCCAGCCGACCCCAATGGTCATGTCGTCCTGGATCACCTCCGAGAGGAACTGGCCGAGTGCCAGCCCCACGGCACCTGCCAGCGCCTCCGCACCGGCGTCGCGCGTTTCGGGCACGACGATTGCTTCGTCCAGCCCGTAGGCCTCCTCCAGCTGGGTTGCGAGCGACAGGCAGTCGTCCACGCCCGCGTTGATCCAGATCTGCACTTCGGAGCGCTTCATCGCCTCGTCCAGCATGCGGATCACAGTCGACCGGCTGATGCCAAGCCGCTCCGCTACATCCTTCTGTGTCAGCCCCTGGTTGTAGTAAAGCCAGGCCGCCCTTAACCGCAGGGACGAGGCTTCTGACATGCTCGGATGGGTCTCGCGTCTAAGTCTGGCCAAGGGGGCTCCGGGTCTGCTTGGACTGGTCGACATTATGATACTTATGTCGATCCAATAGCGCAAATGTCTTGACTTCGCCATGTTCGGCTGGTGATAGTCAGACGACGGACGCTTCAGATGGAAGGCGTCAAAACCAACCACTGCCCAAGGGATATGCCGGGATGACCTCCAAACTCGAACAGCTCCGTTCCATGACCACGGTCGTTGCCGATACCGGCGACATCGAGGCGGTCGCCCGGTTGAAGCCGGTGGATTGCACCACCAATCCAACCATCGTGTTGAAGGCGCTCGGCACGCCGATGTTCGCCGATGCCGTCAAGGAAGCCATCACTTGGGGCAAGTCGCAGAACGGCGGTTCGGATGCGGTGGTCGCGGCGGTCGCCGACCGGCTGGCGATTTCGGTGGGTGCCGCGCTCGCCAATATCGTTCCAGGCCGGGTGTCGACGGAAGTTGATGCCGATCTTTCCTTCGACACCGAAGCATCGATTGCCAAGGCGCACGGCATCATCGCCGCCTACAAGGAACGCGGCATCGAGCGTGAACGCATCCTGATCAAGCTGGCCTCGACCTGGGAAGGCATCAAGGCAGCAGAAGTGCTCCAAACGGAAGGCATCGACTGCAACCTGACGCTGCTCTTCTCCAAGGCCCAGGCCATTGCTTGCGCCGACGCGAAAGTGTTTCTGATCTCGCCCTTCGTCGGCCGCATCCTCGACTGGTACAAGAAGTCGACGGGCCAGGAGTACACTTCGGAAACCGATCCAGGCGTTATTTCGGTGCGCGATATCTACAACTACTACAAGGCAAATGGCATCGAGACCATCGTCATGGGCGCCTCCTTCCGCAATGTCGGCGAGATCGAAGCGCTCGCGGGCTGCGATCGCCTGACGATCAGCCCGGCGCTGCTCGACGAGCTGGACAAGGATCAGGGCACGCTGGAGCGCAAGCTCTCGCCCGACAACATCACCGAGGACCCCTTCTTCCCGATCGACGAGAAGAAGTTCCGCTGGATGCTCAACGAGGATGCGATGGCGACCGAGAAGCTGTCGGAAGGCATCCGTTCCTTCGCCAAGGATCTGGTCGGCCTGCGCGAGATGGTCAAAAAGGAACTCGCAGCGGCCTGACCCTGCAGAACATTTCATGTCCTTAAGCAAGGCCCGCCGCTCCGGTGGGCCTTTTTTGCGGTATCAGCGCCTACGTTCGACTTCCATCATTTCTCATAGTGGAAGCGGCACTGGATGATCTCGAGCTGCTGGCTGCTTCCCTTGCCCGAGACACGGTACACCAGTCTGTGCTCTCCAAGAATGCGCCGCGACCAAAACCCAGAGAGGTCTCCCTTCAGCGGCTCAGGTTTTCCGAGGCCCTTGAACGGGGATCTCTTCGTATCCCTGATCAACGTGTTGATCTTCTCCACCATGGACGGATCAACGTTCTGCCAGTACTCGTACTCTTCCCAGGAATAGCCCGTCCAGAGCAGGTTCATGTCAGACGGTCGGGTCTTTTTCGATCAGTTCACCTCTGCGAAGCTGTGCCATGCTCTCGCGCAACCGATCGGAGTTTGCGGGCGTGGAGAGAAGATGCAGAGTTTCCTGCATGCTCTCATACTCGCTCTCGGCGATCAAAACCAAAGCTTCGGACCCCTGACGGGTAACGAGCAGAGGTGCGCGCGAGGCAATGACCTTGTCGAAGTAACTTGCGATGTTCTGCCTGAATTCGGTCAAGCGGACATGGGCCAAACGGGCTCTCCTTCTCCGGAATGTACATATATATGTACAGACGATGCCGAAATGTCAATTTCCGCATCAGGCGGTGGCAGGCTTGCCCTTGTTCGAGAGCATCGTCCTGACAAACGCGAGGATGAAGATCGCCGTCATTACCAGAACGATCGTCGGCGCAGGTGCGCTGTCGATGAGGAAGCTCGTGTAGATCCCCGTCAGCGTCGAGCCAAGGGCGACGGAGACCGCGACGAGCAGCATGTGCTCGAACCGTTTTGTGAGCAGGAATGCGATGGCACCGGGGGCAACAACCATGGCAATCGCCAGTATGATGCCCACTGCCTTCAGCGCCCCGACGACGGTCAGTGACAGGACAGCCAGCAATCCATAGTGAAGAAGCCGCGTCGGCAGGCCGATCGCCTTGGCGTGCTGTTCGTCGAAGGCCTGCACGAGGAGGTCCTTGCGCAGAACGACGAGAAAGACGAGGGCTGCCAGGGCGATCAGCCCGGTCTCCAGAAGGTCGCGGGGCAGGATGCCGAGCATGTCGCCAAACAGGATGTGGTCGAGATGCACGTCGCTCTGCACCTTCACGTAAAGAACGAGGCCCAGCCCGAACATGCCGGAGAAGACGATGCCGAGCACCGTGTCTTCCTTGATGCGGCTGTTTTCCTTGAGGAAGCCGGCCGCCACCGCGCAGAACATGCCGGCGGCGAAAGCGCCGATCGCAAGTGGGATCGACAGGATGTAAGCCAGCACGATGCCGGGGAAGACGGCGTGCGAGACCGCATCCCCCATCAGCGACCAGCCCTTCAGGACGAGAAAGCATGAAAGCATGGCCATGGGTGCCGCAATCATCAGGGTCACCAGGAAGGCGCGCTGCATGAAGTCGATCTGGAAGGGCAGTATCAGGAGCTGAAGCGTCTCGTTCATGCCGTTTCCTCCAGCGTCCTGCGCAGGCGTCGACGAGCGGCCAGCATGCCGTGCTTGGGGGCAAACAGGAAGGCTGTGAGGAAGATCAGCGTCTGCAGCACGACGATGATGCCGCCGGTGGCGCCGTCGAGGAAATAGCTCAGATACGCTCCGACGAAGCTGGTTCCGGCGCCGATCAGCAGGCCAAGGACGATGACGCGTCCAAAGCGATCGGTCAGCAGGTAGCCGGTGGCGCCCGGCGTCACCACCATGGCGACGACAAGGAAGGCACCCACCGTCTGCAGGGCGGCGACCGTGGAGGCGGCAAGCAGGGTAAAGAACAGCACCTTCAGGAGGTCGGGCTTCAAGCCGATCGAGCGGGCGTGGTTCTCGTCGAAGAAGGCGACCATCAGGTCCTTCCACTTCGCCGTCAGGATCACCAGGCTGACGCCGCCGATGATGACGAGTTGGAGCGTGTCGCTCGGCGTGATCGCCAGGATGTTGCCGAGCACGATAGTTTGAATGTCGACCGAGGTCGGTGAGAGCGAGACCATGAACAGCCCAAGCCCGAAGAAGGAGGTGAAGATCAGCCCGATGATGGCGTCTTCCTTCAGCCGGGTGCGCTGGTTGAGGAAGAGCATGGCGCCGGCGGCAAGTCCTCCGGAGATGAAGGCGCCAAGCGCAAAAGGCAGGCCGAGCATGTAGGCACCGGCGACGCCCGGCACGATGGAATGGGAGAGGGCATCTCCGATCAGCGACCAGCCCTTCAGCATCAGATAGGCGGAGAGGAAGCCGCAGACGCCCCCCACGAGGGCGCTCACCCAGATCGCGTTGAGCATGTAGTCGTAGGTGAAGGGCTCAAGAAGCGTCTGGAACATCCGGAACCGGCTCCTTCACCTCTCGCGCGCCGTTGCCATAGGTGACGTATGGCCGCTCGTCATCGGTGATGACACGCACGTGCCGGGCGTCCTCGTCGTCATGCAGGTCAGGCCCGCCCAGAATGAAGTGGCGTAGCACACCGCCGAAGGCCTTCTCGAGGTTCTCCTCGTTGAACGTGTCTTCCGTCTTGCCATAGGCCAACACGGTGCCTTTGACGAAGACGGTGCGGTCGCAGAAGTCCGGCACGCTGCCGAGATTGTGGGTGGAAACCAGCATTATCCGGCCTTCGTCGCGAAGGCTGCGAAGAAGCTCGATGATCTGCTCCTCTGTCGTTACGTCCACACCGGTGAAGGGCTCGTCGAGCAGGATGATCTGGCCTTCCTGCGCAAGTGCCCGGGCGAGAAAGACTCGCTTGCGCTGGCCGCCGGAGAGCTCACCGATCTGCCGCTTGCGGAACTCGGTCATGCTCACCCGTTCCAGCGCCTGCGCCACCATTTCGTGGTCGCGGCGGGAGGGGATGCGCAGGAAGTTCATGTGGCCGTAGCGGCCCATCATCACCACGTCCTCAACCAGCACCGGGAAATTCCAGTCGACCTCTTCCGCCTGGGGAACATAGGCGACCAGGTTCTGGCGCAGTGCCTCCCGCGCCGGCATGCCGAGGATCTCGACGCAGCCTTCGGTCAGCGGCACGAAGCCCATGATCGCCTTGAAGAGCGTCGACTTGCCGGCGCCGTTGACGCCGACAAGTCCAGTGATGGTGCCTTTGGGCACGGCGAAGCTTGCATGGCGCAGCGCCGTTAGGCCGCTGCGATAAGCCACTGTGATGTTGTCGACGACGAGGCCATCGGTGGCCAGCTTCACCTTCCCCATGATCATCCAGCGAGGCCTTCGGCGATGGTTTTGGCGGTAACGCCCAGCAGGTCTAGATAGGTCGGCACTGGTCCTGCGTCTTCGCTCAGGGAGTCGACATAGAGGACACCGCCATAGCGCGCGCCGGTCTCACGCGCCACCTGTTCGGCCGGATCGGGAGAAACCGTGCTTTCACTAAAGATGACCTCGATACTGTTTTCCCTGATGGCATCAATGACGGCGCGGACTTGCTGAGGCGTTCCCTGGCTGTCTGCATTGACCGGCCAGAGGAAGAGTTCCTTCAGACCGAAATCTCGGGCCAGATAGGAGAAGGCGCCCTCGCTGGTCACCAGCCATCGCCTTTCCTCAGGCAGGCCTGCAAGTTCTTGCCGGATGGGATCGATCGCCGCCCGGATCTTGTCTGTGTAGGCTTTTGCATTCGCCTCATAGGTCGCCGCATTGGCGGGATCGACCTCGATCAGGCCCTTGCGAATATTGTCAACGTAGATGATGGCGTTGTCCGGAGACATCCAGGCGTGCGGGTTTGGCTTGCCGTCGTAGGAACCCCCGGCAATGGCCATCGGCTCCACGCCGTCGGAGACCGTGACGCTTGGAACCTTGCCGAGATTGGCGAGGAACTTCTCGAACCAGAGCTCCAGGTTGAGGCCATTACGCAGCACCAGGTCGGCGTCGCGGGCGCGCAGGATATCGCGGGGTGTGGGCTGGTAATTGTGAATCTCGGCGCCCGGCTTGGTGATGCTCTCCACTTCCGCCGCGTCACCTGCAACATTGCGCGCCATGTCGGCGATGATGGTGAAGGTCGTGACCACCTTGGGCTTCTCTTGCGCGGAAGCGAGAGAGGGCAGTGAGAGACTTGTTGCTATGGCCAAAGAAACGAGAAATTTAACCAACGGCGTCATGCGGGTAGTCCTGTTGCAATTCATTCGCAATCTAACCTAGCGGCGAAACTCACGCTGTCAATGCTTTTGCAAATCATTCGCAATAAGCGTAATTTTCACGGCCTTAGAAGTTTCTAAAGGAGAATGCGCGAGGTTGGACGGCATTCCATCCAGTGCTGCGTGAAGTGGAGTAGTCATGTCGGAGTTCGTCGCGTGAAGGGTTTCAAGATCCGGCTGTCGCGGACATTTCTCCTGATCATCGGCGGCGTCACCATTCTAGGCGGCGGGAGCGGCGTCGCCGCAGTCTATATCGGAGCGGACAAGCTCATCGGTCCCCCCTATTCCGCAATCAACGGCTTGGAATGCACGACGGTCGACACTGTCAAGATCAAGAAGGCCGACCGTTACTGGATCCGCAAATACGTGACCGCAGACGGGTCGGCAGACGGGATATCAAGGCTGAAGACTGCTCTTCGCGTTGCGCGCAAGGTCCAGCAGACGGAGCACCCGGATCTCGTTCAGGTGACGGTACTCGATCCGGCCGGACCCAGCGAGCGATCGAAAATGCGTGGGCGTGCGATCGGCGCCCAGGTCGTCTACATCCCTGACCTTGCCAAGGCACCGGCGGGAACCGCTGTTCAACCGATCATGGCTTATTACGTCGAGGGCAAAGCGGACGAAAGCGGGGAGTTCTGGGGCCTGCGGTTTGATCTCCCGCTGGAGGAAGCGGAACACTTGTCGGCGAAGCTGACGGATGATGCGGATTGCCTTGATGACGTGGCGGGGGATTCCGAGAATCACGGATCTTCCGGTGGCCATGGTACGGCCGCCGGGCATGGCAAGGCCAAGGGCCACGAAGCGCCGGCCGCTCACGGAGAGAGCGAAACAAGCCACGGTGGTGGCGACCACGGCGGCGAGCCTGCCGTCGACGCTTATGGCGCGGACATACCTGTCGCCGAACATGACGGCGGTGAAAAGACCGGCTGGATGGCGTCACTAATGGGTATGGTCGGCCTGCGCGGAGGAGAGAGCGAAGCGCATGACGCCGCTCCGGCATC
>CAYNED010000064.1:0-11805 GCA_964396135.1 uncultured Neorhizobium sp. | reverse complement strand
CCTTCAGGTCTTCGGTGAAATCCGTCTCCGAGAAGGCCTTGATGCAGTCATAATGGGCCTTCGCCCCGCCCATCATGCCTTGGCGCCACCAGTTGCGGATTGCGCCTTCCGAAACCTCTGCCCCTTCCCGGTTGAAGCCGAAGAACGGCCCGGTCGGGATGTCGAGGAAGAACTGCGCCCGGTTAGCGAGCAAGGCCTCGCGGAACCCGTCGAAAACCTCAAGGGGCAGGCCGCCAGGGTAGGCTTCCGTTCTCACCATGATCGGAGGAACGGCACCCACCAGCACGGCCTTTGCCACCCGGCCGTTTCCGCCGTAGCGAGCCACATAGCGTGCCACTTCTCCGCCCCCGGTCGAATGCCCGACATGGAGCGCGTTCTTGAGGTCGAGATGGGAAACCAGCGCTGCAACATCCGCTGCATAGGTATCCATCTCGTTGCCGGTATCCGTCTGGCTGGAACGGCCGTGGCCGCGGCGGTCATGGGCGATAACGCGGTAGCCCTTGCCGAGGAAGAAGAGCATCTGCGCATCCCAGTCGTCGGAGCTTAGGGGCCAGCCATGGTGGAAGACGACCGGCTGGGCGTCCTTCGGACCCCAATCTTTGTAGAAGATCTGCGTGCCGTCACTGGTGGTGATAAAATTGCTGCTCATGTTCGTATCCTCTCAAATTTGTTTGCGTCCTGAGGACGATCTCCAGGAGACCGCCGTCAACTTGAACTCAATGCATTTCGGCCGGGCTGCTCGCTTCAGCCGTTGAACTATCGCAATTGCTTATCGCGATAACTAATATCTAGGGCAGCACTACGGACTTGTCCAGCATTTTCTTTATCGCGATATATATTTTTGTGCTACAACGCTGTCAGCCCCTGGAAAATCGGGGAAAAAGAAGGATGACATGAAAGAGACTGCGAACTACCCGCTGAGCGATCAGCTTTGCTTTTCGCTCTATTCCGCCCACATCGCCGTCAACCGGCTCTACAAGCCGATGCTGGACCAGATGGGCATTACCTATCCGCAATACCTCGTTCTGAGCACGCTCATCGAGGAGGACGGGCTGACGATCGGGGCCATTGCCGAGCGCCTGTCGTTGGAGTCGAGCACGATCACGCCACCCGTGAAGCGTCTCGAGCACATAGGCCTTGTCTCCCGAAAGCGCGGCAAGACGGACGAGCGTCAGGTGCTGGTCTCGCTGACACAGGCCGGGCGCAAGCTGATTGGCGAGGCTCGATGCCTGGGTGAGACGCTGATGCGCCGCTCCGGGATGACAGCAGAGGAATTTGCGGCCTTCAATGGCCAGATCCGAACGCTCCTCAACGCACTTGCTGCCGACAGCTAGAATGCCACCCACCTTCCATTGCGCGAAACCGACGAAATAAAACCGCTCTGCGCTTAAATCTTCAGCAGCATCTCGTCGCACCCGCCTGCTTATTTAGCAATATCCTTGCGAAGGCCGCGCGGACGGCCTACCACAGGATCAAGCTCGCATGGCAGCCAGATACGGCCCGGCGAGTCAGGACCGCACCATGCAGCGGTGTCTCGACGACAGGTCGACACGCTGTGGGACAGGCCGTCGTTTTTATCGGGCGGATCCGCCCAACCAAGGAGAACGAAGATGAACCGGAAACTTTTCGCTAGCGCGACAATGCTCGCATCGCTGGCTTTCGCCCCCCTCGCCCATGCCGAGATCGTTATCGGTCTGATCGCGCCGCTGACCGGCCCGGTTGCCGCTTATGGCGCACAGGTGAAGAACGGTGCCGAAGTCGCAATCGAAGAGATCAACAAGGCCGGCGGCATCAACGGTGAGCAGATCGTCTTGAAAATCGCCGACGATGCGGGCGAGCCGAAGCAGGGCGTGTCCGCCGCCAACCAGCTGGTCGGCGAAGGCATTCAATATGTTGTCGGGCCCGTCACCTCCGGTGTCGCCATTCCTGCCGCCGATGCACTGGCTGAAAATGGCGTGCTGATGGTGACCCCAACCGCGACCGCCCCAGATCTCACCGCCCGCGGCCTCACCAACGTGCTGCGCACTTGCGGCCGCGACGACCAGCAGGCCGAAGTCGCCGCCAACTACGTTCTCGAAAACCTCAAGGACAAGAAGGTCGGCATCATCAACGACAAGGGCCAGTACGGCAAAGGTTTGGCGGACTCCTTCAAGGCCACCCTCAATGCCGGCGGCGTGACGGAAGTCTTCAACGATGCCCTGACGCCTGGCGACAAGGATTTCAGCGCCCTTACCACCCGCATGAAGCAGGAAGGCGTCGAAGTCATCTATTTCGGCGGCTACCATCCTGAAGCCGGTCTGCTGGCTCGCCAGCTTGCCGATGCCGGCGTTGAGGCCACCATCATCGGCGGCGACGGCTTGTCGAACAGCGAATACTGGAACATCGCCAACGAACAGGCTGCCGGCACCGTCTTCACCAATGCGACGGACGCCACCAAGAACCCGGACTCCAAGGCCGCCGCCGACGCGCTGGCTGCCAAGAACATCCCGGCCGAGGCCTTTACGCTGAACGCCTATGCAGCCGTCGAGGTGATCAAGGCCGGCATCGAAAAGGCCGGTAGCGCCGACGACACAGAAGCGGTCGCGGCAGCACTCAAGGACGGACAGCCGATCAAGACGGCCATCGGCGATCTCACCTATGGCGAAACCGGCGACCTCACCTCGCAGAGCTTCTCGCTCTTCAAGTGGGAAGACGGCAAGATCGTCGCCGTCGAGTAATAGGATCCGTCGATCCAAACAGAAAGCGGCCGGCAACGGCCGCTTTTTTTGTTGGTTGGAACTGGGGGAACTGCCATCCTGCTTCAACCGCATTGTGGAGGCGATCCATGGCAAGACGCGACTTTGATCCATCGACCGTGATGCCTGACGGGAGGACCGCCGCGAAGGGAACCCTCTTTGATCCCGCGTCTTCCGGCCCCTGGCGTGGATCTCTTGCAGGTGAAAGCCACAATGGGCCAGTCACCGTACTCGCCTATGGGAATGATACGCCCGGAGAAGGCCCGCGATTGCACGTCCATCCCTATGACGAGACCTTCGTCGTCATTGCCGGAAAGGCGCGCTTCTTCGTCGGGGAACAGGTCATCGAGGCGGCCGCCGGAGAGGTTGTCTTCGGCCCTGCTGGCGTTCCGCACCGGTTCGAAAACATCGGCAACGGCCGGCTGCAGACGATCGACATCCACCATTCACCGCGCTGGATCCAGTCAGATCTGGACTAACGGCAGGCCTATTCCGCGTAGATCATCTTTCGCGTCATGCCGCCATCGAGCACCAGCACCTGGCCTGTCATGAAGCCCGCCGAAGCGAGGTAAAGCACCGCTTCAGCCACATCCTGCGGCCGACCCACGCGGCCAACCGGATGCTGCTCGTGATCGATCGGGCGCAAATCCTCGTCGCCCGAGATCCAACCGGGCGCAATCGCATTCACACGGATCTTCGGCCCGAGGCTCACCGCCAGCGCGTGCGTCAGCGCCACCAGCCCACCCTTCGACGCCGCATAGGCTTCCGTTTCCGGTTCCGACATGAAGGCTCGCGTCGAGGTCATGTTGACGATCGAGGCGCCCTCGCCCATCAGCGGCACGGCTGAACGCGTCATCAGGAAGGCTGCCGTCAGGTGGCTGTCCGTGACCCGCCGCCACTCCTCCAGCGACATCTCGGAGATCGGCCCATTGGCGGGCCCTGCAATCCCGGCATTGTTAACGAGCAGGTCGAGACTGTCCCAACCGAGCTCCTCGAAGGCACCGGTGACGGATGTCTCATCGCCCACGTCGCAGTGGATCTGCCTGACACCCTCCGGCCCCTGCTCCAGATCAAAGGAGGCTACTTCATAACCCTGCTCGGCAAGCCCTGCGCATAGTCCTGTGCCGATAAGGCCGGCACCACCTGTAATAATCGCACGTTTCATCCAGCCGAAGATAGGCGCCCGATAGCCTCTGTCCAGCGTTGCCCATGGCGTTTGCGACCAGGTAAGTGTTTCGAGCGTGGACGACCGGCCGGCTCTTCGGCTAGGCGCGGATGAGGATACCAGCTTCGGTCGCAGCAGCGACAAACGCCCTGCGCGCCTCTTCCGGATTGCGCTTTCCTTCAATCACGCCGGTGCAGGCGGTCACCGCCAGATCAAGCAGCGGCCCATCTTCAAGAGGCCAATCGTCAATCAGCGCCCAGGCGGCGGCCTGCAGCGTCAAGATGGCTGTCTCGGCTGGCGGATCTCCGATGGAGATGACGACGGGATCTTTCCAGGATGCGCTCATGGATGTTTTCTTAGCCCAAGATCCGTCGACATCCTACGCCCAATTCACCACGCATCTGCGACCACGCTTCCCTCGCGCCGCAACTGCACGCTAGAACGGATTCGATGAACGGAATTGGAGAGACAGGATGACGACGCGCCTCGAACGGCTGATCGACCAGGGCACGGGCCGCATGCCCGCCGATATCGTGCTGAAGGGCGGCCGCTTCTTCGATCTCGTCACCGGCGAATTGGTCGCCTCCGACATCGCCATCTGCGGGGAGCGCATCGTCGGCACCTGTGGCAGCTATTCGGGCAAGACCGAGATCGACATCTCCGGCCGCATCGTTGTCCCCGGCTTTATCGACACGCACTTGCATATCGAAAGCTCGCTGGTCACACCCCATGAGTTCGACCGCTGCGTCCTGCCCTATGGCGTCACCACCGCCATCTGCGATCCGCACGAGATCGCCAATGTGCTCGGCGAGGAGGGCATCCGCTTCTTTCTCGCCTCAGCTGAACAGACGATCATGGACATCCGCGTCCAGCTGTCCTCCTGCGTGCCAGCCACACACCTGGAAACCGCTGGTGCTGATCTGCCGATCGAAAAGCTCCTGCCGTTCCGCGACCACCCGAAGGTCATCGGCCTCGCGGAATTCATGAATTTCCCGGGCGTCATCCACAAGGACCCCGGCTGCCTGGCCAAGCTCGACGCCTTCTACGGCGATCACATCGACGGCCATGCACCGCTGCTGCGCGGCAACGACCTGAATGGATACCTGTCGGCAGGCATCCGCACCGAGCACGAATGCACGACGGCGGATGAGGCCATGGAGAAGATCCGCAAGGGCATGCACATCCTGGTGCGCGAAGGCTCCGTCTCCAAGGATCTCCACGCCCTGATGCCGATCCTGACCGAGCGGCTGTCGCCCTTCCTGGCGCTCTGCACCGACGACCGTAACCCGCTCGACATCGCCGAACAGGGCCATCTCGATTACATGATCCGCACCGCCATCGCGAACGGCGTCGACCCTATTGCAGTCTACCGTGCCGCCTCCATTTCCGCCGCCAGAGCCTTCGGCCTGCGCGACCGCGGCCTCGTCGCCCCCGGCTGGCGGGCGGATCTCGTCGTTGTCGACAGCCTCGATAACTGCGAGGCCGAGATGGTTTTTGCCGCCGGCCGCCGCGTCACCGATGAACTCTTCGCCACCCGAAAGCAGGTCGCACCCGTCGGGCTCGACAGCGTCAAGGCGCGTCCGGTGCAGGCCATGCATTTTGGCGTGCCCTTCAGCGAAAACGAAACGCCGGTCATCGGCGTCATTCCCGGCAAGATCATCACCGAGCACCGCCGCTACCGCCTGCCCGCCGCCGGCAACCAGGCCGGGGTCGATCTCGACCGCGACATCATCAAGGTCGCCGTCATCGAGCGGCACGGCAGGAACGGCAACCACGCCAACGGCTTCGTCCAGGGTTTTGGACTGAAGAAGGGCGCCATTGCCTCCACCGTCGGCCATGACAGCCACAACATCTGCGTCGTCGGGGTCTCGGAGGACGACATGGCGCTCGCCGCCAATCGCCTTGGCGAGATCAAGGGCGGCTTCGTGGTGGTCGAAGATGGCAAGGTCACCGGCGAAATCGCCCTGCCGGTCGCCGGCCTGATGAGCCTCGAACCCTATGAGGTCGTTCGCGACACCTTGCACGAGCTTCGCCAGGCCGCCTATGCGCTTGGCACCACGCTCGAAGAACCCTTCCTGCAGGTCGCCTTCCTGCCGCTGCCCGTCATTCCGCACCTGAAGATCTCGGACAGGGGGATGGTGGATGTCGACAGGTTTGAGTTGATCTGAGATGCCCGGCTTTGCACCGTTGCTCGGTCAAACACAGAATACGAAAGGGAGAATTTCGAACTCAGCCCTGGCGGCATCCATTGGGATGCACTCGATGAGGACATCTCCATTGAAGGGCTCCTCGCCGGCCGCGGCGACAGGACATTGAGGCGCCCTGCCGCTTAGCTAGCCTACCCGCGCATCAACTGTACGCCGGCGTGGTACAGCACGTCGTTGCGGAACTCGCCATCGGCGATGAAGCCGGCATCATCTTTGTAGTCGATGTGGTTTCCCTCTACCCGATATTCACCGTGGTAGACCCGTTCGCGGTTTCCGCGGGACTCGAAGTAGCGCCCGTTGGGCAGAAGCTCGTAGCGGATATAGTCATCCTGCGTGACCCAGAGGCCGATGTAAGGGTGCGTGCTCATGCTGTTCTCCTGTAACCTGTCGCCGGCGAAGGCGGTGACGCCGGCGATGAAGACGAAGGCCGCTGTGACGGCGGCCAGTGCGAGGCGGTGGCGAAGACCACACTCAGCCATTCATGTATCTCCGCCGCAGCGCCTGCTGGCGCCGCTGGGACAGGACGTGCTTGACGTCCCGGAAAAGGTGGCTGCCTATGCTGGCCAGCCAGCGGAAGGGGCTTTCGAGTAGACGCTGGAAATTGTCCATCACCATCTCCATTTCTGTCCGGGTTGGCTCGTTCGGACGATGGGGAATATGGGCGATCGGCAGCCGCAGGCGGTAGACCAAATCTCCGAATTGATTGCACGATCCTCTAGAGGATCAAGATCGCCCTTTCCACAAGGAATGCGTGAAGGTACAAAACGCGGATCGAAAACCGCTTCAAAGCCGGAGATCTAGATGCTCGCCACGCCACGCTTTCTGCCGCAGCTCGATGAACTCGCGTCCATTGTTGCACAAAACACCAAAGACGATGGGGTGTTTGAAACCTCTATCCCGCGCCTATCGCTGATCCGCTTCTCCGGCACCACGCAGCCCCTTCAGACCTTGCAACACCCGGCTCTCTGCATCATCGTGCAAGGATCCAAGCAGGTGATGCTGGCCGACGAGATCTACATCTACGGTCCGGCCAAGCACCTCGTGGTCTCTGTCGATCTTCCCGTCAGCAGTCAAATCATCGAAGCGAGTACGGAAAAGCCCTATCTCTGCATTCGGCTCGATCTGGACCTGCCGGCACTCGGAGCCATGTTCATGGAAGTGGCGCCGCCGGCAGCCGAACCTACTGGCGGCTGCAGCAAGGCGATCTGCCTTGCCGAAACCTCGCCGCAGTTCCTCGACTCTGCCCTTCGTCTGGTGCGCCTCCTGCAGAGCCCCGAAGACATCGCCTATCTCGCGCCGCTCGCCGAACGAGAGTTGATGTACCGCCTCTTGCGCGGGCCACAGGCCCACAAGGTGCGCCGCATGCTGATGCCCGACAGCCGGCTGCAGCAGGTCAATCGCGCCATCGCCTGGATCCGGCAGAACTATGCCTCGCCCTTCTCGATCGAAAACCTGGCCGCAGAAGCGCGTATGAGCGCCTCCTCCTTGCATCAGCATTTTCGCGACGTGACGGCGATGAGCCCGCTGCAATACCAAAAGCAGCTCCGCCTCCAGGAGGCCCGCCGCCTGATTCTCGCCAATTCCTACGATGCTGCGACCGCCGCCCAGCATGTCGGCTACGACAGCCCCTCCCAGTTCAGCCGCGAATACCGGCGCCTGTTCGGCGCCCCGCCGATCCAGGACGTGGCACGGTTACGCCAGGAGCCCGGCCGGTTTGCGGAGGCATGAGCAGATCTACCACGGTGGTGCGTTGCGGCGTCACGGAGCGATACGCGCAGGCCTGCTGCAGGTGAGGCTCCATCGCTTTCCCGTCATCGCCAGGACGGAAGCATGGCCTGGTTGTGCTTGGGTAGACTGGTACACCAGGCTACGATGCAGCCAGGCGGCTTTCGTCTATCCTCAGCGTAACAAGTAGGCCCTCTGTTGGCCATTGATAGTCGATGCTCCCCCCAAGAGGGCCAGTCAGGGTGCGTCTCAATAGTTTGCTGCCGTATCCCCCTGCCCCTTCAGGCGGGACCACGTTTGGACCGCCACGCTCGATCCAGTTGATCTCCACGGCGTTCTCGATCAGTGAACCGGAAACGTCCAGCGTACCCTCCGGCACCGACAGCGATCCATATTTCACGGCGTTCGTCGCAAGCTCATGGATCACCAGCGCCAGCCCTGTCGCCGCCGCCTCACCCACCCCCATGCGGGGCACAGCTATCCTAATCCGGCCCGCAAACGCGCCGTCGTCGTTATAGGGCGCAAGCAGCACGGCAAACAGATCGCCGAGCAAGGCGGCATCTCCCTGCCCACTCGGCAGCGGTCGGACGAGGTCGTGCGCCCGACCAAGAGCGGCAAGCCGGTTGGTCAACTGCTTTGTCATGTCTTCAATGGAGATCGAGGAACGGGAGGTGATCTGCGTGAGACCCGAGGCAAGAGCCAAGAGGTTCTTGACGCGGTGGCTCATCTCACCCGCGAGGAGTTCATGGCTCTCTTCTGCTTGCTTGCGTCCCGTGACATCCAGGAAGATCCCGGTCATGACGCGGTCCCGGATGCCGGCATCATCTCCCTGACCACGCGCTGAGATCCATCGAACATCAGAATCGACAAGAATCCGAAAGTCGATCTCGTACGGTCCGACCACCGCTCTCGTGGCATTGAACGCCGAGCGTACTCGATCTCGATCGGCAGGATGGATCTTTGCGGATAGCCGTTCAAAGGTCAAAGTGCCGTTGAGTTTCACATCCCAGAGTAGGTAACCGTGCTCGTCCATCACCAGTTGGTCTGTGTCCACATTCCATGACCAAAGAGCAACGCCAGCGGCTTCAATGGCGCGCCGCAGTTGGTCGACATCCCAATCAGGAATTCCTCCAGGAGATTCTGCCATGCTCATCTGTCCCCAACCTTCCTTGATGCTTTTCAACGGCGACCATCGCTTCGACCTTACAGCGTTATTCCCCAACCCCGAAGGCGCGCCTGTCTCTTGACTGTCGCACCAGAGCCAGTTGTCGGATTTCCGCTATGCTTGGCCTTCGGCACGCATGTAGCGCACGTCGCTCTGCTGACCGAACAATCTTGGTATCATGCATCAAACAGGTGAAGATACGGCAGGCAGAACGAGAAAAGGCCGGACGCAACGTCCGGCCTTTTCATTGAATTCGCTTTCAGCAGTGCCAGTACATCCGTGGCCACTGCGAAGGCAGAAGCTAATTAAGCAGCCTGCAGGTTGCAGGCCGACATTTTGCCCGACTTTGCGTCGCGCTCAAGTTCGTAGCCAATTTTCTGGCCTTCAACGATTTCGCGCATTCCGGCGCGTTCGACGGCCGAGATGTGAACGAAGGCGTCAGCGCCGCCGTTGTCAGGCTCGATGAAGCCGAAACCCTTAGTGGAATTGAACCATTTTACTGTGCCTGTGGTCATGATGAACCCTTTCAAAGCAATGTTGATCGACCGCGGTGCCGACGACACCGTGGGTGGTGATAGCGATGCTTTTAAAGGAAAGGTTCGTTCAGGCGCGGTGCTAGATGCGCGGTAACCAAAGCTCAGCAAGAAAAAGATCGATAAACTAGAAATAGAGACCGATGCCCTTAGAGTCAACCGTTAGTTTTGCTCCGTCCCGCTTCTGGATGTCATCTCCGCTTCACCAGCCGCAGCTGACCGGGCACGCCAGGGATGAAAGGCAGTGAGTTTGGGGCTTAGACAGCGCGTCTGAAAGCCGTGTGCAGTCCCTTATGGCGGCACACTTTCAGGTGTGCCCGGCCACACCAAAACTAATATGGTTCGGCAGATTGTAATCCCAAGCTTCAGCACCATCTCCAAGTGATGGAAAACATCCAAATCACCGACATCAACGACCAGATCGTCAAGCTTCGCGCCGCGCTCCCAATCTGGGGCGTCGAGGCGAGTGATCTTGTGGAACTCGCGCGTAACGCCGAGCGAGCGGCCATCTCTGTTGATGAGCGCGTTCTGCAACGCGCCCGTGGGTTGCTGGAAACGACCCAAGGCTGGCATGATACCCTCCTTTACTGGGAAACGCAGGACGCCGCGCCCGCCCTGAGTGCCGATATCCGAATGATGCGGGCGTCGCTGGACGCCATGCGCCTGGAAGTCGATGCGGCAACAGCCAAGTTCAGGCTGTAAACGCCCGACATCTCCGTTCTCTGGTCAGCATCGACAGCGCTGGCGATGATCGCGAAGCCGCGCCTCGCTTTTCCCGTACCTAAAGCTGGGCTGAAGGCGCCGCGCCAGCTTAGTCGCTGGAGCTTTCAGTTCTCAACCGCTCACACCCTCGCGCAGAACGCATCCAACGCCGCTAGTTTCACCACGCCATCCTCCACCTCTGGCGCAAAGCCTGGAACTGAAATTGGGAGGCAGTTGCGCATCGTTGCCGGCAGCGGGAAATCCTGCGCCCCGCGCGTCAGATTGAAGACGAAAAGCAGCCGCTCGCCGTCCTTCTCGCGGATGAACGCCAGAAGGTCGTGGTTGTGGGTGTCGACAAAGGTCATCTCTCCGTCGAAGAGCGGTGGATGGGCCTTCCGGAACGCCAGCGTTTGCCGGTAGTGGTGCAGCACCGATTCCTGATCGAGCTCCTGCACGTCCACCGACGCAGCCGAGTGCTCAGGCGGCACCGGCAACCAGGAGCGGCCAGCCTCGGTGAAGCCGGCATGTGGCTTCTGCACCTCCCACGGCATGGGCGTGCGGCACCCATCCCGCCCCTTGAAGGCCGGCCAGAAGCGGATGCCATAGGGGTCCGTCAGGTCCTCGAAGGCAAGCTCCGCCTCCGTCAACCCCAATTCCTCGCCCTGGTAGAGGCAGATCGAGCCACGCAGCGTTGCCAGCACGCTGATGGCAAGCTTCGCCACCCGCTCGCGTTCCGCCGGGGTTTCGGCAAACCGCGTCACATGCCGCACCACGTCGTGGTTGGAAAACGCCCAGCACACCCAGCCGTTGACCACCGTGTCCTGGAAGGTGGAGACGACGCGCCGGATGAAACGCGCGGAAAAGGCCGGCCCCAAAAGGTCGAATGTGTAGCACATGTGCAGCTTGTCATTGCCGCTCGTATAGATCGCCAGCGTCGTCAGCGAGCGCGGCCCATCCCCCACCTCCCCCACGGTTGCGCGGTTGGGGTAGCTGTCCATCAGCGCCCGCAGCCGCTTCAGGAAGTCTATGTTTTCCGGCTGGCTCTTGTCGTGCAGGTGATTCTGCATCGAGTACGGATTGGTGTCCGATTCCAGCCCGGCCGTTTCCGTATCGTAGATCATTGGCGGGTTGTCGCGCAGGTTCTTGTCGTGGAAATAATAATTGACCGTGTCGAGCCGGAAACCGTCGACACCGCGGTCGAGCCAGAAACGAACCGCGTCCAGGACCGCAGTCTGGACATCCGGATTGTGGAAGTTGAGGTCCGGCTGCGAGGTCAGGAAGTTGTGCATGTAGTATTGCTTGCGCACGCCATCCCATTCCCAACCGGGACCGCCGAAGATCGACAGCCAGTTGTTAGGAGCGGTGCCGTCCGGCTTGGGATCAGCCCAGACGTACCAGTCTGCGCGGTGATTGGTCCGGCTCGTACGGCTTTCCACAAACCACGGATGCTTGTCAGAGGTATGGCTGATCACCTGGTCGATGATCACCTTGAGGCCAAGCCGGTGCGCCTCCGTCATCATCTCGTCGAAGTCGGCAAGCGTGCCGAACATCGGGTCGACATCGCAATAGTTCG
>CAYNED010000063.1:5273-11807 GCA_964396135.1 uncultured Neorhizobium sp. | reverse complement strand
CGACATCTTCGTCTCCGGCATTGGCACCGGCGGCACGATCACGGGCGCCGGGCAGGTGCTGAAGGGCCGCAAGCCAGAGATCAAGGTGATCGCCGTTGAGCCGACCGACAGCCCTGTCCTTTCGGGCGGCAACCCCGGACCGCACAAGATCCAGGGGATCGGTGCCGGGTTCGCCCCGAAGATCCTCGACACCGAAATCTACGACGAAGTGGTGACCGTTTCCAACGATGAAGCCTTCGAGATGGCTCGCCTTGTTGCGCGACTTGAAGGTGTGCCCGTTGGCATATCCTCAGGCGCAGCGCTTGTAGCGGCAATCAGGGTCGGCAGCCGAGACGAGAATGCCGGTAAAAACATTGTCGTCATCATCCCCTCGTTCGCCGAACGCTACCTCTCGACAGCGTTGTTCGAGGGCTTGGGTGGTTGATTTTAGCGAGTAGCGAGTAGCGTAGCGAGTAGCGAGTTTCAACGGTTTCACCGCCTGCGCTGCAAGCCGGACCTTAGTCTCGCTCTCTACTCGCTCTTCACCACCGCCTATCCGGCTAGGCCGCAGCCGCCAGCCTCTCTCCCGCCATACGGTAGGAGATGGCTTCTGCCAGATGGAGCCGACCAACCGTGGCCGCCCCATCGAGATCGGCCAGCGTCCGCGCCACTTTCAGAACACGGTGATAACCGCGGGCGGAGAATTTCAGCTTCTCCGCTGCATCCCGCAGGAGTTGCAGCCCGCCGGCGTCAGGTTCGGCGATCTTCTCGATCAGCGACGTGGAGCAGCGCGCATTCGTCAGGACCTGCGGCGTCCCGGCTCGTTCGAACCGTTCCCTCTGGCGCTCGCGTGCAGCAGCGACCCGCTTTGCCACATCAGCGCTCGGCTCTGCCGGCCTTGGCCGTATGAGGTCGGCGGCCGAGACGGCCGGCACGTCAATGCGGATGTCGATCCGGTCCATCAGCGGACCAGAGATACGGCCCTGGTAGTCCGACAGGCACTTGGGGCCACGCGCGCAGGTGTGCCCCGGCTGCCCTGCCATTCCGCAGCGGCAGGGGTTCATCGCTGCGACAAGTTGAATGCTTGCCGGATAAGAGACGCGGTGGTTTGCCCTGGCGATGATGCATTCTCCGGATTCCAAGGGCTGGCGCAGCGCGTCCAGCACCTGCGGGGCAAACTCCGGAAACTCGTCAAGGAAGAGTACGCCGTGATGCGCAAGTGATGCTTCCCCAGGCTTTGCCCGCAGCCCGCCGCCAACCAGCGCCGCCATGGTGGCGGAGTGATGGGGAGTGCGAAACGGCCGCCGATCGGAAAGCTTTCCTCCCGAGAGCTGGCCGGCGATGGAATGGATCATAGAAACTTCGAGCAGTTCGGCCGCGGACAATGGCGGCAGGATCGATGGAAGCCGTGCGGCCAGCATGGATTTGCCGGAGCCTGGGGGGCCAACCATCAGGAGATTATGACCGCCTGCCGCGGCAACTTCCAGCGCCCGCTTGGCGCTTTCCTGTCCTTTGATGTCGACGAGGTCCGGCAGATTGGCCGGCAGCGTACGGACGGCCGGCTGTGGCCTGGACATCACCTGCGTGCCCCGGAAATGGTTGGCGAGCGCAATCAGGCTACGGGGCGCCAGGATATCGATGTCGGCACCCGCCCAAGCCGCTTCGGGGCCGCTGTCGTAGGGACAAATAAGCCCCTTCCCGAGCGCATTGGCGCTGATCGCCGCCGGCAGCGCACCCGCAACAGGCGCCAGCGTGCCGTCGAGGTTCAACTCGCCGATCACCACGTACCCGGCAAGCGCGTCCGCTGGGATGGCACCGAGCGCCGCCATCAATCCGAGCGCGATGGCAAGATCGAAGTGCGAACCTTCCTTGGGGAGATCGGCCGGTGCCAGATTAACTGTCACCTTCTTCGGCGGCAGCGACAGGCCTGAAGCATGCAGTGCCGCCTGGACCCGCTCGCGGCTTTCGGCCACCGCCTTATCCGGAAGGCCGACGATAGGCATCAGTAGCTTGCCAGGCGAGACCATCACCTGCACCTCGACGGGAACGCCTTCTATGCCATGGAATGCAACTGTAGAGACCCGTGCCACCATATTCCCGCCTCCAACCTCATGTCGAGGATCGCAAGATTTACACGCCTTCCGCATCAGCGGATGCAATCTGGCATGGAAAATGGAATAAAACAAGAACATCAGTCGAACGAGTTCCCGCTCCCGCTGTGCGCAGGTTGAAACCGGTTGTGGAACGCGAACAAAGAGGCGGTGGATGAGGAACGGCTAGCAGCGCTTCGCTTCGATGGCATCCCACAGAAGAGCCGCAACGTCCGCGCCGCCGAACTTCTTCACCTCTCGGATACCGGTTGGCGAGGTGACGTTAATCTCCGTCATGTAATCGCCGATCACGTCGATGCCGACGAAGATGAAGCCACGCTCGCGCAAGGCGGGCCCGATCCTCGCACAGATCTCGCGGTCGCGAGCGGTCAGTTCTACAGCTTCCGCCCGGCCACCGACATGCATGTTGGACCGGCTGTCGGTTTCTGCCGGAACCCGGTTGATGGCGCCGACAGGCTTACCATCGACGAGCAGGATGCGCTTGTCGCCCTTGCGAACGGCGGGGAGATAGGCCTGCGCAATATAGGGCTCGTCGCGATACATCTGCTCGAACATCTCCAGCAGCGAGGTGAAGTTGCGGTCGTCGCGGGCGGAGTGGAACACACCGGCACCGCCGTTGCCGTAGAGCGGCTTGAGGATGATGTCGCCCATCTCCTGGCGGAATGCAGCAATCTCTTGCGGATCCCGGCTGATCAGCGTCGCCGGCATCAGATCAGCAAATTCGGTGACGAAGATCTTCTCCGGCGAGTTGCGCACCCAGGCAGGATCGTTGACGACCAGCGTCTTCGGATGGATGCGCTCCAGCAGATGCGTGGAGGTAATATAACCCATGTGGAAGGGTGGATCCTGGCGCAGGTGGATGACATCCATTGTCGAGAGGTCGACCCGCTCCCTCTCGCCGAGTGTGTAGTGGTCGCCCTTCACGTCACGGACCTGCATCGGCTCCACAGCGGCAAAGATCTTGCCGTCGCGCATGGTCAGCCGGTCAGGCGTGTAGTGGAACAGCTCGAAGCCGCGCGCCTGCGCCTCCAGCGCCATGGCAAAGGTGGAGTCTCCAGCTATGTTGATGCTGGAGACATGGTCCATCTGGAATGCGACCTTGCGAATGCCTGCCATTGTCCCTGCCCCTTCAGAAATGCCCGCCTGATGTAGGACGCCCAGGTGCCAAAGGCAACGGCCTCAATTGGAGCGCAGATTAGGCCACTTAATACTTTTGATCATGAGGCAGGACACGTGACACGACCATAACGGTTCGATGTCAGAATTGTTACAATGCATGGAAGGGTTTACGTCTGCGAGCAGGCTTCAAAAGGCGTCCGGAAAATGTCGTGGCAGACGTCGGGGAAGCACCGCAACCACGTCATAGCGCTGCGACAGGCGGGCTGCGTCTGGTCGCTTTGCAAGCCACACATCGCTTGCCGCACGGATCCGTCGTTGGGCGGTAGCGCTGACGGCATCCACTGCCTCTCTTTCGCCGACGCGGGCTTTAACCTCGACGAAAACAGCAAGATCGCCTTTGCGGGCGATGAGATCGATCTCGCCGGCCTTGGTTCGGAAGCGGATCGCAATGATCCTGTAGCCCTTTGCGAGCAAGAATGCCGCGGCGAGATATTCGGCATATCGACCGCGTCTTTGCGCCCGACGCCTCTGCTGGCTAGGACCGTCCGCCACCATCCTCTCCCTTCAAAGCGATCAGCCGCTGGTAGAGGTCCTTCTTCGACAGCCCGGTGAGACGCGCGCCCTCGGCCGCAGCCTTGGAGGTTGGCATCGTCGCAGCCAGCTCTTTCAGCAAGACATCGACTTCCATGGCCCCCGGTACATCATCGATCTCTGGCGGCGCGACCAGCAGCACGATCTCACCCTTTACCGCACGATCATCGTAGTACGCTGCCAGTTCCTCCAGGGTGCCGCGCCGAAATTCTTCAAACGTCTTGGTCAACTCGCGGCACACCACGGCCCGCCGGGTCGCCCCCAGGACATCGGCCGCAGCGACCAGGCTTGCGCCAATGCGGTGCGGTGACTCAAAGAAGATCAGCGTCGCCGGAATGCGAGAAAGCTCAGCAAGCCGGTCGCGCTTGCCCTTGTCCTTGACCGGCAGGAAGCCGGCAAAGAGGAAGGCATCGGAGGGCATACCTGACCCGACCAGTGCGGCGAGCGGCGCCGACGCACCCGGGATCGGCACGACCCTGTGCCCTGCCTCAATCGCCATCTGACCGAGCCTGTAGCCCGGATCAGAAACAAGGGGCGTGCCCGCATCGGAAACGAGCGCCACCGATTTTCCTTCTTCCAGCGCGGCCAGCAGCTTCGGGCCGGCTTCCGCGGCATTGTGCTCGTGATAGGAAAAAGGTCGGTTGACGATACCAAAGCGATCCAGGAGCACGCGGGTCACCCGCGTATCTTCGCAGGCCAAAACATCCGCGCCGGCAAGTGTCTCCAGCGCCCTCAGCGTGATGTCACCGAGGTTGCCGATGGGTGTCGCGACAAGGTATAGCGCCGCCTCGAGCGGGCGTGCCGGGATTGCCATGTTAGCGATCCGGTAGGTGCGGGCGGAGATAGTTCGGTCGTCGCTCAAAAGCATGCTCTTCATAACACGAGAGAAGTCTCAGTCGTCTTAGGGCACCCGAGGGTGGATCGGCAAGGAGGCGGCCTCGTGCATTGCCTGTGGATCGCTGCAGCAACTGTGTGGATCGCGGACGGCTCGGTCCTCAGGCTCTTGCTTTCTGGGTAAATCTTCTGCCATTTTGCGCGTCCACATCTTCCGGCCCTTTCTCGCCGGCAACTGTATGGGCGTCCCTCCTGAAGACGTCCTGTCGAAAGCGGTAGCGTCAATGCGTATTACTCTTGAGCGGTCCAACCTCCTGAAGTCGCTGAACCACGTCCACCGTGTGGTGGAGCGTCGAAACACGATCCCGATCCTGTCGAACGTCCTGTTGCGCGCCTCGGGTGCAGATCTGGCGCTGAAGGCGACGGACCTTGACCTTGAAATCACCGAGGCCGTTGCCGCCATGGTCGAACAGCCCGGGGCAACAACTGTGCCGGCGCACCTGCTGTATGAGATCGTCCGCAAGCTGCCGGACGGCTCGGAAGTGCTGCTCGCAACCAATCCCGACGGTGGGTCGATGACCGTGCAGTCCGGCCGCTCCAAGTTCACCTTGCAGTGCCTGCCGGAAGCCGACTTCCCGGATCTGACCGCTGGAAGCTTCTCGCACACGTTCAAACTGAAGGCGACCGATCTCAAGATGCTGATCGACCGCACGCAGTTTGCCATCTCGACGGAAGAAACCCGCTACTACCTGAACGGCATCTTCTTCCACACGATCGAAGCCGGGGGAGAGCTGAAGCTGCGATCCGTCGCAACTGATGGCCACCGCCTGGCCCGCGCCGATGTCGACGCACCTTCGGGTTCCGAGGGCATGCCTGGAATCATCATCCCTCGCAAGACGGTAGGCGAACTTCAGAAGCTCGTCGACAACCCGGAGGTGGTTGTCACGGTTGAGGTTTCGGACGCGAAGATCCGCCTGACGATCGGTGGCATCGTGATGACGTCGAAGCTGATCGACGGTACCTTCCCCGACTACCAGCGCGTCATTCCCGCCAACAACGACAAGGAGATGCGCGTCGACTGCCAGAGCTTCACCCGCGCCGTCGACCGTGTCTCGACGATCTCGTCTGAGCGCGGCCGCGCGGTCAAGCTAGCACTGACGGATGGGCAACTGACGCTGACGGTCAACAACCCCGACTCCGGCAGCGCGACGGAAGAAGTCGCCGTGGGTTATGACAATGATCCGTTGGAGATCGGCTTCAACGCCAAATATCTCCTCGACATCACGGCCCAGCTCTCCGGCGAGGATGCGATCTTCATGCTGGCTGACGCGGGATCGCCAACGCTTGTGCGAGACACGGCAGGTGATGATGCGCTTTACGTCCTGATGCCAATGCGCGTTTAGATCCAGAAGCGGCAGGCAACTCCTGCCGCTTTCTTTTTGCTGTTTTCCGCGTGCGACATTTTTCCTTGTCTTTGCGCCATCCTCCACCATAACTTGAGCAACCGGAGAGGAGACAGACGTGATGCAGATGCGCCTAAAGGAACGGCTTGGCCGGAAGTTCGATGAAGAGATCCGCTTCTTCAAGGGATGGATCGATGGTCCAAAAAGCGTTGGTGCCATTCTGCCAACTTCCTCGGTCACCGCCCGGCGCATGGCGAGCGTGATCGAGCCTTCTTCCGGTCTTCCCGTGCTGGAACTTGGCCCCGGGACCGGGATCATCACGAAAGCGATTGTGAAGCGCGGCGTTGCACCCGAAAACGTCGTATCCATCGAATACTCGACCGACTTCTACCAGCACCTCACGCGCACCATCCCCGGGGTCAACTTCATCAACGGCGACGCCTTCGACCTCGACCGGACGCTTGGCGATTGGAAGGGCCGCAAGTTCGACGCCGTAA
>CAYNED010000063.1:0-5173 GCA_964396135.1 uncultured Neorhizobium sp. | reverse complement strand
TTCGACCTCGACCGGACGCTTGGCGATTGGAAGGGCCGCAAGTTCGACGCCGTAATCTCCGCCATCCCGATGCTGAGTTTTCCGATGGAGCGACGTATCGCACTGCTGGAAGACCTGCTTGATCGCATGCCGCCGGGACGCCCGGTGGTCCAGATCACCTATAGCCCCATCTCCCCCATCGACGCCCGGCCGGATCGCTTCCAGATCCGCCACCTCGATTTCGTCGTGCGCAACATTCCGCCGGCGCAGCTGTGGGTCTACAGCCGGGGCTAGGCGGCCCGCGGTGGCAATCCCTAGCCTTCTCTCTTGCGAGCCGCCGCCTCTCATGCGAGTGGACGCCTATGGAAGAGAGGATAGGATTTAGACACATGGACGCACGTGATCGCCTGATTGTTGGCCTCGACATTCCAACCGTGAGTGAAGCACAAGCCCTCGTTGCAGCGCTTGGCGACGAGGTGACCTTCTATAAGATAGGCTATCAGCTTGTGTTTGCTGGCGGGCTCGAGTTCGCACGGGAGCTTGTCAGCGGTGGCAAGAAAGTCTTCCTCGACATGAAGCTGCTGGACATCGACAATACTGTGGCCAAAGGTGTCGAGAATGTCGCCAAGATGGGAGTGTCGATGTTGACCCTGCACGCTTATCCGAATGCCATGCGTGCCGCGGTCGAGGCAGCAAAGGGTTCTGACCTCACGCTACTGGGCGTCACCGTCCTGACCTCGATGGATGAGGCGGATCTGCGGGAGGCAGGCTACGATTGCACCCCGAAAAGCCTTGTGCTGCGTCGTGCCGAGCAGGCACGAAACGCTGGAATGGGCGGCATTGTCTGCTCTGCGGAGGAATCGGGGGACGTGCGTCGGATCGTTGGTCCTGCGATGAACATCGTGACCCCCGGCATTCGTCCTGCTGGCTCGGACGCCGGCGACCAGAAGCGGGTGATGACGCCCGCCGATGCCCTGCGTGCCGGGTCAAGCCATCTCGTCGTAGGGCGTCCCATTGTCAAGGCACAAGATCCCCGCGCAGCAGCGCAGGCGATACTGGCCGAGATGTCGTCTGCGCTCTAGGTCTTAGACAAAAGGAGAAATATCAACATGCCCAAGGGATACTGGATTGCACGAGTCGATGTTCGAGATGCCGAACGCTACAAGGACTATGTCGCCACGGCCAAGCCCGCCTTCGAGCGTTTCGGCGCAAACTTCCTTGCCCGGGGCGGTCCCTTTGTAGAGCTTGAGGGCAGTGCGCGTGCCCGCAATGTCGTGATCGAATTTCCCTCGCTGCAGGCCGCAGTCGATTGCTACAACTCCCCCGAATACCAGGCTGCAGCCAAAATCCGCCAGGAGGTCGCTGATGCGGAGATGATGGTGGTCGAGGGCGTCTGACAGGGAGCGCCATGCGGCATTTCTCCGGCTTCCCGTTGCCTGGCATTTGGTCTAAGAGACCGGTGAAAGCCCTGAACAATATAGCTCCCGGAGCAACATCATGACCGTGTCCAACCTACCGCCCCTCGTCACAGTCTTCGGAGGATCGGGCTTTGTCGGGCGACATGTGGTCCGGACTCTGGTGAAGCGCGGCTACCGCATCCGCGTCGCTGTTCGACGGCCGGATCTTGCGGGCTTCCTCCTGCCTTATGGATATGTCGGGCAGATCTCGCTGGTGCAGGCGAACCTGCGCTATCGCCAGTCGGTGGATCGCGCCGTGGAAGGCTCGGCGTTTGTGGTCAATTGCGTCGGCATCCTGTTTGAAAGCGGCCGCAATTCGTTTGACGCGGTGCAGGATTTTGGCGCCAGAGCCGTGGCTGAATCGGTCCGCGCCGCAGGCGCCAAGCTCGTCCATGTTTCTGCCATCGGAGCCGATGTCGATTCTGCGTCCAGCTATGCGCGCACCAAGGGCCGTGCCGAGGCAGCCATAATGTCAAACATACCGGATGCCGTGATCCTGCGCCCGTCGATCGTCTTTGGCCCAGAGGACAGCTTCTTCAACAAGTTCGCGGGCATGGCACAGATGTTCCCCGCCCTGCCCCTGATCGGTGGCGGCAAGACGAAGTTTCAGCCGGTCCACGTCGAAGACGTTGCCCAAGCGGTAGCGCTCGGCGTCGACGGCGTTATCCCTGGTGGAAAGATCTATGAGCTTGGTGGCGCGGAAGTGCTGACCTTCCGTGAGATCCTGGAATTCGTGCTACGTACAACGGCGCGCAAGCGGCCGCTCGTCTCGCTGCCGTTCGGCATTGCATCCCTGCTTGGCAGCGTCGCGTCTCTCGTTCCGTTCATCACGCCGCCGATCACCAGCGATCAGGTGGAACTCCTGAAGCACGACAACGTGGTGTCCGATGCAGCAATCCGCGAAGGTCGCACGCTGGAAGGAATGGGCATTCAGCCGACACTCTTGTCTTCCGTCGTGCCCTCCTATCTCGTGCAGTATCGCCCGCAGGGACAGTTCACGAACACGGGCAAGGCCGCCTGATAAGGCGGCCACCTCTTCTCCAAAACTGGGTTTCCCGGAGTTCCGGCGGCGCCGATGTTGCACAATGGCCGCAGCGCAAAACACTTGCGCATTAACGGCCGGTTCAAGAACTTCCGCTATTGAAAACATCGGCGTCGGCCAATACACGCCTGCAACGACAACCCTCTTTTGTGACGTCACCGTCTTTTCGAAAGGCACTCTCCCATGGGCAAGCCCATCGCACTGTTTTTTGCGTGTGCGGCACTCTCTATTCTGGCGGGCGCATTCATCGCCCCCAAGACCGACGCTGCCGGCAACGGTGACTGCGCGCCGGCCTATGGCGTTGATCCCTGCAGCACGGCCTCGATCCCCCGCTAATTCTCTCAACATTTTCATCGACCTCTCCCACTGGGCACGCTTAATTGAGCCTCCGGCAGCGCTGTTCTATTGAAGTCGGTGTTTTTTTCCGGAATACTCCCCCCTGGGAGAAGGGCAATAGCCCGCCCAATGGGAGGAGAAATCAATGGGAAATGCTGATAAGGCGCACACGCGCCGGAACTTCTTGAAAATTAGCGCAACCGCAGGTGGAGCTGCTGCAGGTACTCTTGCCGCACCAGCCGTCCTGGCACAATCCCCGATGGTAATGAAGATGCAGACCTCGTGGCCTGCATCCGACATCTGGATGGAGTTTGCACGTCAATTCACCGATCGGGTCCAGGCTATGTCAGGCGGTCGCCTGACCGTAGATCTGCTGCCCGCTGGCGCGGTCGTGGGTGCCTTCCAGGTTCTCGACGCGTGCCATGATGGCGTGATCGACGCTGCGCATTCGGTGCCGGCCTACTGGTACGGCAAGCACAAGGGCGCCTCGCTTTTCGGCACCGGTCCCGTCTTCGGCGGCTCCGCAACCACCATGCTGTCCTGGTACTACCAGGGCGGAGGGGACGAGTTCTATCGCGAGCTGCAGCAGGATGTTCTCGGGCTCAACGTCGTCGGCTTCATGGGCTTCCCAATGTTCGCCCAACCCTTTGGCTGGTTCAAGAACGAGGTGAATACGGTCGCCGACATCAATGGCTTCAAGTATCGCACAGTCGGACTTGCCGCAGATCTGATGCAAGCCATGGGCATGTCAGTCGCGCAACTTCCGGGCGGCGAAATCGTCCCGGCCATGGAACGCGGCGTGATCGACGCGTTCGAATTCAACAACCCGTCCTCCGACATCCGCTTCGGTGCGCAGGACGTGGCCAAGCATTATTATCTGTCGTCCTACCATCAGGCTTCGGAGTGCTTCGAGTTCATCTTCAACAGGGACTTTTACGACGACCTAGAACCCGATCTTCAGGCGATCGTACGATATGCCGTGGAAGCCGCCTCGACGGCCAATACGGCGTCGGCCATGGACAACTACTCGGCTGACCTGCTCAAGCTCCGCGACGAGCACCAGGTCAACCTTCATCGCACGCCCAAGGAAATCCTGGACGCGCAGATCAAGGCCTGGGACGACCTGATCGTCGAACTGGAGAAGGACGCCTTCATGAAAAAGGTGCTCGACAGTCAGCGGGCGTGGGTAGAGCGGGTCACCTTCTTCGAGCTCATGGCGGCTCCAGACTACCAGCTCGCCTACAACCATTACTTCCCGGACAAGCTCAAGCTCTGAGCCTTCATCGATTGCATGTCTTGATATCGGCAGGAGGTGACACTCCTGCCGAACGTCCCTCAACAGAAAGACGCACGCATCGATGGTGGCATTCATTCGCTTCGCAGATTCCTTGTCGGCCTGGTTCGGCAAGGCCTTCGCCTGGCTGATCGTCCTGATGACTTTCGGCACCAGTTACGAGGTCTTCGTTCGCTATTTCGTGGGGCGGCCGACACCTTGGGCGCTCGACGTCTCCTTCATCATGTACGGGACGCTGTTCATGATGGGCGGCGCCTACACGCTCTCCCGCAATGGTCACGTCCGTGGGGACTTCCTGTATCGTCTTTGGAAACCGCGCACGCAGGCTTCGGTCGATCTCATACTTTACCTCATCTTTTTCTTCCCCGGCGTGACGGCACTCATCTTCGCCGGCTGGAAATACGCTTCGCGCTCCTGGGGCTATGGGGAAGTCAGCGTCAACAGCCCGGCAGGGATCCCGATCTACCAGTTCAAGACGGCGATCGTGGCCGCAGGCATTCTGCTGTTTATCCAGGGGATTGCTCAGGTTCTCAGGTGCATCCGCTGTATGGTGGACGGCGACTGGATAGAAGCGGAACAAGACGTCGAGGAGACGGAAACGCTCCTGATCAAAGAAAAGCAAGCCGAACTTGCAGGAGATGAAGCATGACCGACCCGCAAGTCGCCCTCTTGATGCTGGGTCTTTTCATCTTCGTCGTATTCCTGGGCTTTCCGATTGCTTTCACGCTGATGGCGATGGGCATCGGTTTTGGCTACTACGCCTATTACGATCCGAGCCGCATGTGGCGATCCTTCAACAGGCTGGACGAAACAGCCGGTTGGTGGGACAGCACGACTCTCTGGCTCGAGGGGTTGTTCAACAACCGGGTCTTCGACCTGTTCATCAACCAGACTTACACGGTGATGGCCAATGACGTGCTGACGGCCGTGCCGCTCTTCCTGTTCATGGGTTACATCGTCGAACGCGCCAACATCGTCGATCGCTTGTTCTCGACGCTGAATATCGCGTCAAAGAATATTCCTGGCTCGATGGGCGTTGCGGCACTCGTCACCTGCGCGCTGTTT
>CAYNED010000062.1:0-11848 GCA_964396135.1 uncultured Neorhizobium sp. | reverse complement strand
ATTGTACAAATGCCCGCGGGTATCCCCGTCGGGACGCTGGCGATCGGCAAGGCCGGCGCCATCAACGCGGCACTGCTTGCAGCCGCCGTTCTTGCCCTGGCCGATGAGGACCTTGCCGATCGGCTGGACGAATGGCGCGCGACCCAGACTGCGGCAGTAGCTGACTACCCTATGGACACGCCAGAATGAGCATCACGACGATCGGCATCATCGGCGGCGGCCAGCTTGGCCGCATGCTCGCCATGGCGGCGGCCCGGCTGAACTTCCGCACGATCATTCTGGAACCGCAGTCTCACTGCCCTGCAGCGCAGCTCGCCAGCGAGCAGATCGTCGCCGCCTATGACGATACGAACGCGCTGGACGCTCTTGCCCGCGCCTGTGACGTCGTCACCTATGAATTCGAGAATGTGCCGGTTACCGCCGCAGAACGGCTGCAGGCTTCTGTTCCCGTTTATCCGCCTCCCAAGGCTCTTGAAGTGGCGCAGGACCGTTTGACGGAAAAGCGCTTCCTCAACGCGTGCGGCATTACAACCGCCGACTTCCGCGCCGTCGACAGCGAGGATGATCTGACTGCAGCACTTGCCGATTTTGACGGTCAAGGTGTGCTGAAGACACGCAGGCTCGGCTATGACGGCAAGGGACAGCGCGTCTTCCGTTCTGCAGCCGACGATCCTGCCGGTGCTTTCGAGAGCCTGGGGTCCGTCCCGCTGATTCTCGAAAGCCTGGTTCCCTTCGAGCGTGAGATCTCCATCATCGCCGTCCGGGGGAAGGATGGAACGGTCCGTTGCTACGATCCGGCCGAAAACGTCCATCGAAACGGCATCCTGCATACTTCTGTCGCGCCTGCATCGATTTCCGAATCGACGGCTGCCGCTGCGAGCGCCGCCGCTGCCAGCCTTCTCGCAGCGCTCGACTATGTCGGCGTCATCGGCATCGAGTTCTTCGTCATGGCGGACGGCAGTCTCATCGCCAACGAAATCGCTCCACGCGTCCATAATACGGGACACTGGACAGAGGCTGCCTGCGTGGTTTCCCAGTTCGAGCAGCACATTCGCGCCGTTGCAGGCTTGCCGCTGGGCGATCCGCGCCGCCACTCCAACTGCCTGATGACAAACCTCATCGGAGACGACATGGCCAATGTTGGACAGTGGCTGAACCAGGCCGATGTCCTCGTCCACCTTTACGGCAAGACCGAAGCTCGACCGGGCCGGAAAATGGGCCATGTGACGGAATTGACCGGGCCGAAAACGGCCTCGTATGGTTGACACGCCTGATGTCTCAGGTTATCTGCACGCCCAACCTCGGAGCGCGCCCTTCTTCTCGACAAAGAGCGGCGCGCTTTCAATGTAAAAGACAAGCGGGCCGATGCGCTCGTCAACTTTGCGGACAAGAACGATGAAAATCAAGAATTCGCTGAAAGCGCTGAAGGCCCGCCATCGCGACAACCGTCTGGTTCGCCGCAAGGGTCGCGTTTACATCATCAACAAGCAGAACCCGCGCTTCAAGGCCCGTCAGGGCTGATCGGGGGAACGACGCCTGTCGTCGTTCACTTTGTCGAAAGTCGCGGAATTTACAGTTTGACCTTCGGCGCATGCAGATTACCTATATCTGCATGCGCCGAACTCGTTTGATCCTTGCCCTTCTCGCGGTTTCCCTCACTGCACCTCCAGCCTTCGCGCAGGCTCTCCCTGCGGGAGCCGGGAAGCCCGCAGCTTCCGTGGCCGCAGAAGACGACAAGCTTGCATCTCTCTTCGAAGCCCTTCGACGCGAACGCAGCCCAACCAAGGCTCGCGCTATTTCGCAGGAGGTGATGGCAGAGATGTCCGCATCCGGCAGCGCGACGATCGATCTCCTGATGCAGTGGGCAACCACTGCCATCGGCGAAAAACGCAACGCCGCAGCATTGGACTTCCTTGACCAGGCAACGCTGCTCCAGCCGGACTTCGCCGAAGCCTGGAACCGGCGCGCCGGGCTGCATTATGCGATGGGCGACAAACGCAAATCCATGGCCGACATCCATCAGGTTCTACAGCGCGAGCCACGTCATTTCGGCGCCATTGCGGGCATGGCAGCCATCCTTTCGGAGGCGGGCCAGGACGAACTGGCGCTGAAGGCTTGGCAGCGCTATCTCGAGATCTATCCCGCGGATCGAGATGCCCAAGAGGCAACAATCAAGCTGTCGGAAAAGCTCGCAGGTAGCCGCACCTGACCATGTTTCACATCGTAGCGGCAGCGTTTGGCCTGGTTGCGGGGATAGTCGCAGCCGGGTTTGGTTTCACGGCATGGAAGGCGCACGCGATTGAATCGCGGTTTCCCAATCATGGGGAACTCCTTGATGTCGGCGGGTTCAGGATGAATTCGCTTTACCTGCCGGCCGGCAAGTCCGCAGATCTTCCGCCAATCCTGTTTATCCACGGCGCCAGTGGCAATCTCAGGGATCAGGAAACGGCCTTTCGCAAGCCTCTGGAAGGACGCGCTGACCTCCTCTTTGTCGACCGACCCGGCCATGGCTATTCGGAACGGGGCGGATCTCAGAATGACTATCCTGACGGTCAGGCTGCCTCTATCGCGCGACTGATGGAAGTCCGCGGCATCGAGCGCGCCATCATCGTGGGCCACTCCTTCGGGGGAGCAATTGCAGCCAGTTTTGCCCTCTATCACCCGGAGAAAACCGCTGGCTTAGTATTCCTCTCGCCTGCAACACATCCGTGGCCGGGCGGGGTCGACTGGCACTATAACGTCGCTCGCAGCCCATACATCGGCTGGCTGTTCACAAGGCTGGTGTCGTTGCCGGCGGGCTTGCTTCTCTTGGACGAGGCGACCCGGTCTGTGTTCATGCCCAACCCCCGGCCTCAGAAATACGTTACGGATGGAGCGCCAGCTCTGGTGCTCAGGCCATCCAACTTCCGAAACAATGCGAAGGATGTGGCCAATCTGAACGATTACGCCCGCAAGGTGGCGCCACTCTACCGCAACATCAGGACGCCGACGGTGATCGTCACCGGCGATAGCGACGACATTGTCGCGGAGGAAATCCACTCCCAGGGCCTCGCCCGCGACATCGCGGGAGCGGAACTCGTCTGGGTGCGAAATCTCGGGCATAAGCCGGACTACATAGTGCCCGAACTTGCCGTTGCCGCAATCGAGAAGGTTGCCGGCTTCGACCGCGATCTCAGGGCTATAGCAGATGCCGCCGAAGCGCGCTTGCAGCTATCGGAACAGGCTCCGCGTTAGCCGCGCAACTCACGGAACCCCATACAAGATGTACCAATCAGCGCGCGCCTTGGCGCCAGGATCAACGAAAAACGGCCGGATCTCTCCGGCCGTTCTGATCTGTCCATGAGTGCCTTGTTCAGATGCCGCTTTGACCATCTGCGCCGATATAGGCAATGCGCAGCATGTTCGTGGCACCTGGTGTCCCGAGTGGGACGCCTGCCGAGATGATGATCCGGTCGCCTGCCTTGCCGAAGCCTTCCGACACGACGATCCGGCAGGCGCGGTTGACCATATCGTCGAGATCCTCGGCATCCTGCGCCACCACGCAGTGCAGACCCCAGACCACCGAAAGCCGCCGCGCCGTCTGGACGATCGGCGAGAGTGCGATGATCGGCACCTGTGGCCTCTCACGGGCGGCCCGCAGACCCGTGGTGCCTGACGATGTGTAGGTAACGATTGCCGACAGTCGCAGGGTTTCCGCAATCTGCCGGGCTGCAAGCGAGATGGCGTCGGCGCCCGTTGCTTCCGGTGTCGGACGCTGCGCGTAGATGATGTTCGAATAATAGGGATCGCGTTCCACGGTGCTGGCGACGGAGGCCATCGTGCTGACCGCTTCCACCGGATAGTCCCCAGACGCCGATTCCGCCGAAAGCATCACCGCATCGGCACCTTCGAAGACTGCGGTCGCCACGTCCGAGACTTCCGCGCGAGTTGGTACCGGCGAGGTGATCATCGATTCCAGCATCTGCGTCGCGACCACCACCGGCTTGCCGGCACGGCGACAGGCGCGGGTCAACTGCTTCTGCAGCCCGGGAACCGCTTCGAGCGGCATTTCCACGCCCAGATCCCCGCGAGCCACCATCAGTGCGTCCGACAGCTCGATGATTTCCTCGATGCGCTCGATTGCCTGTGGTTTCTCGATCTTCGACATCAGCCCGACGCGACCGCGGGCGATCTTGCGCACTTCCGCCAGATCCTCCGGGCGCTGTACAAAGGAAAGCGCAACCCAGTCAACTTCGTTCGTGGCAAGAACCGCGTCGAGATCCACGCGATCCTTCTCGGTCAACACCCCAACCGGCAGAAGCGTGTCAGGCAGGCTGATGCCTTTGCGGTCGGAGATCCGGTTGCCCGAAATGACCGTGCAGACGATGCTCTTTCCATCGGTCTTCTCGGCTCGCAGCAGGAGCTTGCCATCGTCGATCAGCAGCCGGTGACCTGGCTTCACCGCTTCCAGGATCTCCGGATGCGGCAGGAAGACGCGGCTGGCATCGCCGGGCTCATCGCGGTTATCAAGCGTGAAGGTCTGGCCCGGTTCGAGCGCGACCTTCGTCTCGGCAAATTTACCGACGCGAAGCTTCGGCCCCTGAAGGTCCGCGAGGATGCCAATCGGGCGACCGCAACGGCTTTCCACCGAGCGTATGCGCTGGATCAGCGTGCGCATCATGTCATGGCTGGAATGGCTCATGTTGATGCGGAAAAGATCTGCGCCCGCCTCGTGCAGCTTCTGGATCATCTCCTCTTCGGAGGAGGTCGGACCCAGCGTAGCGAGGATCTTCACTTTGCGGTTGCGCTTCATCAATTCTGGCCTTCCTGCGTGCTTGGTGCGTCCGAGAGCTGCACCATCCAGCTACCCTGGCGCCCGGTATCGTATTCCTTGAAGCCCATGCGCTGGTGGCCGCGCGCAAAGCAGTCCTCCACACCCACGATCTTGAACTCGTTTTCGGCTGTGCACATGTTGACATCGCCGGTCCAGCGACCGCCCCGAGCAGCGTCTTCGGCATAGAGATAGTAGTAGCGGGACTGCAACTCGCCTTCGATCAGCGTCGCACAGGTGGAGGCGGGAACCTGCCACCAGCCTTCGGTGGTCCAGCCTTCCTGCGCGCGGTAGCCGATCGCGACGCCGACGAGGTTTTGCGTGCCGTTACAGACACGGAAGTCCGCATGTGCTGCGCCGGCGGCAAACAGCGGCACGCCGAGCGAGGCGGCGACGGCCATAGCCGGCACGAAGCTGAACGAGCGGAAGAGAGAGAAACGGGATGATTTCGACACGGCTTCCAATGGAACCCCATGGTTATTCGCGAAGCACGTTCTCGCCCGGCAGGGGTCGAAAGTCAACGCGACTCTAATCGATTATACCGGCATGGAACCAGCATGAACGAGACCAAGCTTGCACCTCTCGGGCCTGCGTGCGATCAACCGAAGCTCGCACACGGCCCATCAGGATCAGCGCATTGATCATGCAAGACTTCGTTCCATTCGAGATCATAGACGGCGATTATGACGGCGCGATGGTTTTGCTCGCCGACCACGCCATGAACCGGCTGCCGGCGGAATATGGTAGCCTCGGACTGGCTGACCACGCCTTCAGCCGGCACATTGCTTACGACATCGGGATCGAGGGCCTGACCCGCAAGCTCGCCGCACGATTGGGCATACCCGCCGTTCTCGGCTGCTTCTCACGGCTTCTCATCGACCCGAACCGCGGGGAAGACGATCCGACGCTGATCATGAAGATCTCGGACGGCGCGATCATCCCGGGCAACTATCCAATCACGCAGGAAGAGTGGAACCGGCGGCTCGATACCTACCACCGCCCCTACCATCGCGCTGTGGAAAGAACGATCGCCAAGGCCGGCGCCTCGGGCAAAGCCCCGCTCGTTCTGTCGCTTCATTCCTTCACACCCACGTGGAAGGGTGTTCCCCGTCCGTGGCACGCGGCGGTTCTGTGGGACGCGGATGACAGGGCGGTTCGCCCTCTCATCGATATGCTGCGTGAAGACGATGCCCTGTGGATCGGCGACAACGAACCTTACGACGGCGCCCTGCGCGGCGACACCATGTACCGTCACTGCATGACCTCTGGAACGCCACACGCACTCCTCGAGGTGCGCCAGGACCTGATCGGGGACGAAACGGGCATCGAGGAATGGGCTGATCGCCTCGCCCCAATCTTCGCACGGTTGAACGAGAACCCAGCTCTGCACACCTACCAGATCTTTCCTTCCCGAACTGGCCCCTATGCCGGCTGACATTTAAGAGGACTGGAGCTTGTCATGACCGAATTGAGCGATCAGCAGAAACTGGAACTGGAGGCCGCCGCCTTCCGTCGCCTTCTCCAGCACTTGCGCGAACGCACAGACGTTCAGAATATTGACCTCATGAACCTCGCCGGCTTCTGCCGAAACTGCCTGTCGAACTGGTATCGCGACGCAGCGAGCAATGCTGGGATCGAGATGAGCAAGGAGCAATCGCGCGAAATGGTCTATGGCATGCCGTATGACGAATGGAAGCAGCGCCACCAGAACGAAGCAGGTAGCGATCAAAAAGCCGCATTCGAGCGTAACAAGCCTGTTGATCACTAAGCTCGCGGTCGATTCGGCTTGACCTGCGGCGCCCTTCGCGGCAGGTGACACGACAATCTCAGAACCCGCAACAGAGGAGACCCTCGATGTCTGATGCTCATGGCGTCGCCCGCGACCAACTCCGCGCATTTGTCGAGCGCATCGAAAGACTGGAAGAAGAAAAGAAGACGATCGCCGACGACATCAAGGACGTCTATGGCGAAGCCAAGTCCATGGGCTTCGACACCAAGATTCTTAAAAAGGTGATTGCGCTGCGCAAGAAGGACGAGCAGGAGCGGATGGAGGAGGATCTGATCCTCGACACTTATTTGCAGGCGCTCGGCATGATCGAGAGCGCGCCCGAGCAGGACGCCGCCTGATCAAGCTGCCAGAGCTCCAAAGGGAACCCGCCAACATGGCGGGTTTTTTTGTTTCTGGCCATGGCCGACGCTAGCGTTGGACGGGCGGTGCACTGAACCGATTGAGATCGATGGCAGCCGTTCTCGTCACCGGCTTGAAAGCACCTGCGGCGTAAGCGGCGGAATAGTCGCTGATCAAAGTGCGGGTAACCACCCGTGGCGCCTTCACGGACGCGACTTCTGACAAACGGTTGTTGCTGACAGCCCACTTGGTCAGGAGATCTCCGGTAAGCGCCGGAGCGGATCCTTGACCGGCAGATGCAGCAGACCGGCCGCCCTTGGTCGGTGCCGTGATTTCCGCGGCAGCCGGCGCAGGAGCGTCAAAGCCGTCACCAAACCGCATGCCCTCAATCGTGTTGCCGGCCTGCGGCGGAACGGCCGCGACCTCGACCGGCTTCTGTTGTGCCGGAGTGGCCGGCGCCTCTAACGTTGAACGAACATAGGCGCCGCTTTCCGCGAGGGCAGCCACGACGGCCGGCGTCAGTTCCTGCTGCTCGTCGAGATCCGCCTCCGCTTCCGGATCGGCTGTGACGGCCGCAAGCAATGGCTCCGCCATGGATGGGCGTGCCGCTGGCAAGGGGACGGAGGTCAGCGCGCCCTCGGGCAATCCGGTGTCCACGGAGGCAGTCATGATGCCTGTCTCGCTGTCACCCTTCATGCCCCGGTTGCCAAGCAGCGTGGGAACAGGAATTGGGAACTGCTGCAGATCGGCGAAGGCCTCGGCCTCCGGAGAAACAAGGCCTTCTGCAGGGCGCGGCGTGGGAGGCAACGCCGCCTGCAGGGCTTCCTGTGCTGCATTGCGCGCAGGCGAGTAAAGTGCTGTCGCCAGTCCACCTGGGCCACCGTCTTGCCGGAAGGCGGGACGTGACTGCGGCACCGGTGCTGCGATCGTCTCGACGCCGGGAAGCGCCTCAGGCTGTGCAGCGGCGACCATAACCGGCGGCTGCTGTTGTGGCTGGGCCGCCGGAGCAACCCGAGTTGGACGTTCTTCCAGTGCCGGCGCTGCAATTGCATCGGCATCTTCATCCTCGTCGCCGCCGCCGAAGAGGACAGCGAAAAGATTAGGACGCTTCTTGCCCTGCGAACGAGGCCCGCTTCCGGCCGTGCTGGCAATCTCGATGCTGCTTCCGCTTACCCGCTTTTTGTAATCGGCCAGTGCCTGCTGATAGCCTGGCAGCGGCTTGCCATCGGCCGGAAGGTGGACTGTGTTGCCGTTTGGAAAGAGAGACACCAGTTCCTGCCTGCTCATGCGCGGCCATGCACGCACGCCACCAACGTCGAGGTGGACAAACGGCGAACCGGAAGTCGGATAATAACCGACGCCGCCTACCTGCATCTGCATGGCAAGCGCGCGAAGTGTGGCGAGCTTGACGCCGGGGATATAGAAATCCAGCGCCTTGCCGAGCATGTGCTGGCTGTTCTTGGCCACGCCCTTGCTGCGCGAACGCAGGGCACCGTTGGTGGCGGGAGAACGATAGGCCGAAACCACGTGGATATAGTCTTTCGCACCGCTGCGGCGGTACACCTCCCACACCAGATCAACCAGCCGCGGGTCCATCTTGGTGGGTTCGTTGCGGCGCCAGTCGCGCAGGAGTTGATTGATCTGCTGCAGACCGCGGGAATCAAAGCGGCCGTTGCGCTTGTAAACGATCTCGGCGCGTTCCTTCGTGTGAACGAAGTAGAGCTTCAGGCTGCGTGTTTCCGCAGCAGCATTGGAGGTGGAAGCGAGAAGCAGCGGAGCCGCCAGACAGGCCGCCGCGGCGATCGATACGGCTCCTGCAACAAGCGACTTCAGAAACCCGCTCACTCGTGGACGCTTTGGGGCGCTCGCAAGCGTCTTCTGTGCATTCAGATCAGGCAAAGCGATCCCCGTCCTGTCGACAACATCCCTCGTTGCCGTAAATGACTGTCAATTGCGGTGAGACGATGGCAATTTTGCCACACAATCACAAGTTATCCCGGTAGAGTCAATAATTCGCTACCGGAAGATTGACAGAAGCTGACAGAACATCCTTGCGCGAAAGTTAACGCTCGCTAATACGCTGCCGACTACGCTGCCTCCTTGAGCGGGTTGTCCGGGTCGATTCCATAATCCTTCAGCTTCCGATAGAGGGTTGAACGGCCGATGCCAAGCTTGCGCGCCACCTGGCTCATCTGGCCACGGTAAAATTTCAGCGCAAAGCGGATAAGTTCTTCTTCCACCTCGGCAAGTTTGCGAACTTCGCCCGACAAATCCACCGTAGGAATGGCATTCTCGTAAGCGGGAGATCCGGGATAGGCCGCTGCCAGAAGGGCCCGAGGGTCGGGTCGGGCGGGACGCTGCGAAAGACCCGCGAACACCTCCGGCGACAGACGTGAAAGTGCCGACGCCGATGGCGAGGCTGCGGCCTCCCGGGGTGCTGTGTCCCAATTGTGTCGCGGCGCTGAGATATGATCTCTGATAGCCGATCCGGCCAGTGTGCCGGATTGCGGCAGCTGTGCGGCGATTTGAGGAAAGTCCTTCTCCGAAAGCTCCTCGCCCTGCGCTAGAACCACGGCACGGAATATCGCATTTTCCAACTCCCGCACGTTGCCTGGCCAGTCATGCGCGGTCAGCAGACCCATGGCTGCCGGGCCAACGGTGATAGCCCGCAGCTTCTGTTCGGAGGAAAACCGGGCCGCGAACACTCGCGCCAGATTGGGGATATCCTCCTTACGCCGGCGAAGCGCGGGAATGGTGATCGGGAACACGTTCAGCCGATAATAGAGATCTTCGCGGAACCGCCCTTCCCGCACTTCCTCGATGAGGTCTTTCTTGGTGGCCGAAATGACGCGCACATCCACGTTCTGCACGCCGGCAGCGCCAACCGATTCTATCTCACCCTGCTGAACGACGCGCAGCAGCTTGACCTGCACCTCCAGCGGCAGATCGCCTATCTCATCGAGGAAGAGCGTGCCCCCATCGGCTTCGGCAAGTTTGCCTGCCTGGCGTTCGCCGCTGAGTTCACTCCCAAACAGGGTAGTCTCCACAAGCTCCGGCGCGATCGCTGTGCAATTGACCGCCACGAACGGCTTGGATGCACGATCGCTTCCCGCATGGATGGCGCGCGCCACAAGTTCCTTGCCGACGCCGGCTTCGCCTTCTAGCACCACGGGAATGGAAGAATCCACCGCGCGGTGGGCAAGCTCCGTTACCCGCAGCATGTCGGCGCTTGCTGCCACGATGTCACTGAAGGTTACGGCGCCGGGACGGGATCTGCGCGAGGTCTTGCTGCGCCCGTCCTTCTGCATGAGCGTGACGGCATTGGCAACGGAAGCCGCAATCCGTTCCGGCGAGACCGGCCGCACCACGAAATCAAAAGCGCCGGCGCGCATTGCCCGCACCACGGTGTCGCTTCCTGCCTGGCTCGTCTGCACGATAATCGGCGTCTCCACGCCGGCGCCGCGGATTTCTGCCACCAGGTTCTCACCGTCCCCGACGGAAATATCCAGGTCGAGCACAATGACGTCGAGCTGAGTGCCCCGCTGCCGCAGGAACTCGAGACCTGTGCGGCCGTTTTCGGCCAGGTGCACAACGTGCTCATAATTTTCAAGCGCGCTCTTCAAGAGGCGGCGCTGAATCGGATCGTCATCGATAACAAGGATTTGGGCGATCATGCTCGGCTCCCGACATCAATCATAATGTCCAAGGTGGTATGGAATGTCGTCGGTTGTCGCAGGAAGGCTTGAACATCGTCTTTTTAGAAATGCTTGCATTTTAACGGCTGCCGCGGAAAACAAACCCGTTGCAGTTGGTCGACCAGAAGGAACAGGTGAATGAGACGTCCAGAGACATCCACGCCGGCAGTGCAGGCGCCTGCGGATCAGGCATCGGCGGCTAACCCCGCCCTCGGCCAACTGCCGGTCTGGAAGCTCGGGGATCTTTATCCCTCCCGCGATTCGGCAGAACTGAAAGCGGACCTGGAAAAGGCGACGACCCTTTCCAAGGCCTTCGAAGAACGCTGGAAAGGCCGGTTGTCCGAAGCATCAGGCCAGACAGGAAGCGACGGGCTTGGTCAGGCGCTGGCCGATTTTGAGGCATTGGAGGACCTCCTGGGGCGAATAGGCTCCTTTGCCGGCCTCACCTATTTCTCCGACACCTCGAACCCAGCGAATGGAAAGTTCTACGGCGATATTCAGTCAAAGCTGACGGATCTTTCCGCCCACCTCCTGTTCTTTGCACTGGAGCTCAACCGGATCGATGACGCCGCGATGGATGCCGCGCTCGAACGCGACCCGCAGTTAGCCCACTACCGGCCTTGGATCGTCGACCTTCGCAAGGACAAGCCCTTCCAGCTCGAGGACAAGCTGGAGCAACTGTTTCTCGAGAAGTCAATGACGAGTGCGGCGGCCTTCAACCGCCTGTTCGACGAGACGATGGCCGAATTGCGCTTCGAGATCGACGGCGAGAAGCTGCCGCTCGAACTGACGCTCAACATGCTGCAGGAACCGGAGGAGCCGGTGCGCCGCAAGGCAGCGGAGGCCCTCTCGAAAACCTTCCAGCAGAACATCCGCGTCTTCACGCTGATCACCAACACGCTCGCCAAGGACAAGGAAATCTCCGACCGCTGGCGTGGCTTCGACGACATTGCCGATAGCCGTCACCTGGCCAATCGTGTGGAACGTGAGGTGGTCGATGCGCTGGCCGCCGCTGTCCGCGACGCCTACCCTCGGCTGTCGCACCGCTATTATACGATGAAGGCGAAGTGGCTCGGCATGGAGCAGATGAACTTCTGGGACCGCAACGCCCCCTTGCCGGAGACGCCCAACGCCTTGATCTCATGGTCGGACGCGCGAGACACGGTGCTTTCGGCCTATGCGGGCTTCGCACCCGAAATGGCCGACATCGCAAGA
>CAYNED010000061.1:9977-12029 GCA_964396135.1 uncultured Neorhizobium sp. | reverse complement strand
GAAGTGGCGCTCGGCCAGAGCCGTGTCATTGAGATTGCGCAGTGCATACCAACCGGCGTGAAACTGCGCGTCTACGATCTCGGCTGGCTTTTCGCCAGCATGGGCCGAAACAACGGCATAAGCGGCTTGGTAGTCCCCATCGTCGGCAAGACCGCGGGCGACGATACGGCGCTCGTCCCACCATTCCGCCGTGTTGATCAGTCGGGCCGGCTCAACCGGCGCCTTTTTCAGAAGCGCCGCCGCTTCCTTGTATTTGTCCTGCCGGCGTAACCGATCGATCTGGAGAAACAGATAAGCCGGATCATTGCTCCAGCTCTTGTCCACTGCCTTGACGAGAGCATCTGCGTTCTTCGCTTCGCGGATCGCCGCCGTCCATGCCTTGTAAAGGGAGTTGGCTTCTGCCATCTGCGCGAACCGCTTGGCCTGGGAAACGCGGCTGCGGTACATGAGGTGGTCCATGCGCGACTTGTGGTCCGCCTTCGTCAGCTTGTCGCCAAAGGCTTTCAGGATACGGTTTTCCAGAGCCGTATCGAGCGCATCTGATCGCCAGAGCTGCCGGATCATGTCGAGCGCTTCGCGATCCTTGCCCCCGTCAGCCAGAGCGCGCGCCAGGGTAAATCGTCCTTCTGCAGTCTGCGGCGGCTGCGTGGCGAAGAATTCCTCCACCGTCTGCGCGGACGCATTTTCAAGAAACAGTGCCCGCTCCGCCTGTCCGCGAAGCGCGTCAAGCGCCGGCCAGCCAACGAGATCCTTCTCGGCAGCGGCGATCTCACGCGAGGGGACACCGGATAATCCCGATGTGACGATCGCCCATGTGAGGATCTGCCGGTCCAGTGAACCAAGTGCCAGGTCGTCACGGATCGCGCGTGCACGACTGGCATTGCCGTCTGACAGCGCATCGAGCCCGATCTTGAGTACAGGTCCGGGCGTCAGCCGTCCCGTTCGTGGCAAGGCTCCGCTGGTCAGCGGCATGGGGAAGGCAGCCGATGTAGGGCTGTCGGGTTTCACGAAGGGAAGGGGAGCGGCACTTTCAGGGAGGGGCCCGGACACTGCGACGCTGCCTTCGAGACCGATGGTCAGCGCAGCCAGGAACAGCACGGATTTCTTCATCCGACGACTCGCGATATCAGACAACCCCACCTCGTATTAGCTGCTTCGAATGTTAACGAAGCGTTATCAACATCATGAAAATGCGCCACTTTGGCGTGGCGGCATAATGACAAAATCGCGAAAGCATCCGCTTGTCGTCGCATTCCCACCGCTCTATTGTGCGCCACCCTAATCACGGAATGCGGCCGAAGAATGGATCGCCGGTCGCCAGGAGTTATGCATGTTCAAGGGATCGATGCCCGCACTTGTCACGCCGTTCACGCAAGACGGAGCCGTGGACGAGCAAGCCTTCGCGGCGCATGTCGAATGGCAGATCGCAGAAGGCAGCAGCGGCCTGGTGCCGGTTGGTACGACAGGTGAATCGCCCACGCTTTCTCATGCAGAACACAAGCGGGTCGTGGAACTGTGCATCGAGGTCGCCAACAAGCGCGTTCCGGTGATCGCCGGTGCTGGCTCCAACAATACACGCGAAGCGATCGAGCTGGCGATGCACGCTGAAAAGGCCGGGGCTGACGCACTCCTTGTTGTGACGCCATATTACAACAAGCCGACACAGAAAGGGCTTTTCGCCCACTTCTCGGCGATCGCTGAAGCCGTTACCCTGCCGATCTTCATCTACAATATCCCCGGACGGTCGGTGATCGATATGTCGCCGGAGACCATGGGTGCGCTTGCCAAGGCGCACAAGAATATTGCGGGCGTCAAGGATGCCACCGGCAAGCTTGAACGCGTCTCCGAGCAGCGCATTACCTGCGGCACCGACTTCATCCAGCTCTCGGGCGAAGACGCTACCGCTTTAGGCTTCAACGCCCATGGCGGCACCGGCTGCATCTCGGTCACTGCCAATGTCGCGCCTCGTCTTTGTGCCGAGTTTCAGGCCGCCACGCTCGCGGGCGACTATGCAAAGGCACTTGACTACCAGGACCGGCTGATGCCGCTGCA
>CAYNED010000061.1:0-9967 GCA_964396135.1 uncultured Neorhizobium sp. | reverse complement strand
CACAAGGCCATCTTCCTGGAACCGGGGGTCTGCGGCGCAAAATATGGTCTCTGGAGAACCAGGGGGCTCAGCCGCACGGTTCGTTCCCCGTTGATGTCGACGCTTGAGCCTGCAACGGAGGCGGCGATCGATGCAGCGCTGCGGCACGCGGGCTTGCTCAACTAACGATCGGGTAAAGCTTCACTTTGTAGCCTCGACGCCTTACATGAACCAAGCCCCGCCGGCGCCCGCGGACGGGGAGCAAGAATGAGAGCGAAGGGTACAGGAAGCTCATGGCCCCCAAAGGCAGCCAGCGCACGGTAAACAAGATTGTCGCGGAGAACCGCAAGGCCCGCTTCAACTACGAGATTATCGACACGTATGAAGCCGGACTCGTCTTGACGGGCACGGAGGTCAAGTCGCTGCGCGAAGGAAAGGCCAATATTGCGGAATCCTATGCTTCGGATGAAGGAGCGGAGATCTGGCTGATCAACTCCCATCTTCCCGAGTATTTGCAGGCGAACCGCTTCAACCATGAGCCGCGCCGCCGCCGCAAGCTGCTGCTGAGCAAGCGCGAGATCAACCGGCTTCGCGCGGGCATCAACCGTGAGGGCATGACGCTCGTCCCGTTGAAGATCTACTTCAATGATCGGGGCAGGGCGAAACTGGAGCTGGCGCTCGCCAAGGGCAAGAAGCTGCACGACAAGCGCGAAACGGCGAAAGAACGGGACTGGAACCGCCAGAAGAGCAGACTGCTGAAGGGCAACTGACCGGCCTCGTCATTCTCCGCCACGAACCTTTGATGCATCACCGCGTTTTGCCGGATGATGCAGAACGCAGATACAGCAATCCACGAGATGATCCGCAAGGCTATCGCCGAACGCTGGAAACTGGTCTTCCATTACAATGGCGTCGAGCGCACAGTAAACCCGCACATTTTTGGATTTGACCGGCGCGGCCACTACTCCCTCAGCGGCTGGCAGACGGTCGGCACGGCTGTTGGCTGGCGCCTCTTTCACGTGGCATCCATCGAAACGCTATCACTGTCGGATGGCCATTTCAGAGGGAGCGCCAGAGGCTATAACAAGGACGATCCTTCCTTCGCCAAAATCCTGGCGCGGCTGGAGCATTAGAAGCGCTCGGAGGAACAAAAACAGCTTCATCACGTTCACGCACAACCTTCATGTGAGCCGGCTATGAAACGAAAAACACTGGTGACCTACGGGTTGCTGATCCTGGGTCTCGGCGTTGCCGGCTACCTCCTCTGGAATATCTTCAGCCAATATAGTTGGTCCGACATCACCACGTCGGTTGCCGAGATCCCGACCTGGAACTTGATGATGGCGCTGGTATTCACCGCCGCGTCTTACGTTTGTCTTTCCGGCTTTGACTGGTGCGGCGTTCGCTATGTCGGAAGTGATCTCAGCTATCCGAAGATTGGCCTTGCGTCGTTTATCAGCCTTGGCATTGGCCAGAGTGTCGGACTGGCGGGTCTGAGCAGCGGCGGGTTGCGGTACCGCTACTATGCGCATTGGGGCATGACGGCAGAAGATGTCGCCAAGATCGTGCTGCTATCCGGCGTCACGGTCGCGATCGGCCTTGCCATGTTGACCGGCATCATCATGGTCATCAACCCCGCGGACGGAGCCGAAGTGCTGCGCCTGCGGGAGCCGATGGTTTTGGCCATAGGTTTCGCCTGTCTGCTTTTGGTTGCCGGCTATCTCGCGCTGGCAAAATTTGCGCGAGCGCCGGTGCGCATCCGCAAATGGACCTTCCAGATGCCGACGCTGCAGTTGGCCTTGGCGCAGGTTGTCATAGGTACCCTGAATTTCGCGCTTGTTGCAGCCGCCTTGCGGGAGGTGATGGGGGCAGCAAGCGATGTTAGCTATCTCAAAGCTGCCACCGCTTTCGTGCTGGCCAATGTGGCCATCATCGTGACCCACGCGCCGGGCGGTCTTGGTGTACTCGAAGCCACAGTTCGCCACGTGATGGGCGATCAGGCGTCAATCGGCTCGCTCGTCGCATTCCGAGTGATCTACTTCTTCATTCCATTGGTCATCGGCATTCCGCTTGCTCTCGTGACGGAGGCTGTCTTCAAGAGCCGCAAGCGCCGCTCGTCCCCCGATCTTTCAGGGGCGAGCAATGTCGGTGCCGGCTGACTCGCCCGAATATCAGGCGTCAGTCTTGGCGTCGGTTGCCTCGGCGGGATCGATCGGACGTAGCCCCCTGTCGGTCGGCTCACGGCCGATCTCTCCCCGAAGCGAGGCAAGATCGATGAAGTAGTCGGCCTGCCGGCGCAGGTCGTCGGCGATCATCGGTGGTTGGGTTGCCATGGTCGATACGACTGAAACCTTTCGGCCTCTTCGCTGCACGGCGCCCACGAGGCTGGTGAAGTCGCCGTCACCCGAAAACAGTACCAGATGATCCACCGTTTCCGACTGTTCCATGGCGTCGATCGCAAGCTCGATGTCCATATTGCCTTTCACCTTGCGGCGACCCATCGAGTCGGTGAACTCCTTGGCGGGTTTGGTGATCACCTTGTAGCCATTGTAGTCCAGCCAGTCGATCAGCGGGCGGATGGAGGAATATTCCTGGTCCTCGATCAGCGCGGTATAGTAGTAGGCGCGCAGGAGATAGCCGCGTTTCTGAAAGGCCTTGAGCAGCTTTCGGTAGTCGATATCAAAGCCGAGGCTTCTGGATGCGGCGTAGAGATTGGCGCCGTCTATGAAGAGGGCGATCTTCTCTCTTGGGTCAAACATGTGGTCTCCATCCCAGTTATTATTATTGCCTGCGGAGCAGGGGTCGGTTGCTGATCTAAGCTCCCGCATCGCGACCTAGCCAAATATTACATTATGAATCATTCATGTAATGGCATTTACGGCAGGATGCGGTTTTGTCCACGGCTTTGCCGCTGAATTTCTCGTGCTTGGGAAGTCCCTCAGTGACAGAGGCCGATGGATCGCAGCAGGAAAAACTTGAATTCTTGGCGCAATAGCTGTATCGGGCACGTAGATCCCCGACATAAAGACCGCAAAGGACAGGCAATGGCCCGTGTCACCGTAGAAGATTGCATTGACAAAGTCGACAATCGGTTCGAGCTCGTTCTTCTGGCCAGCCATCGCGCGCGGCAGATTTCGCAGGGTGCCTCGATCACGATTGACCGCGACAACGACAAGAACCCGGTTGTTGCATTGCGCGAGATTGCCGATGAGACGCTTTCGCCCGACGACCTCAAGGAAGACCTGATCCATTCGTTGCAGAAGCACGTCGAAGTCGACGAGCCCGAGCCCGATCCGGCGTCCCTTCTTGCCTCCAATGCCGGTGCTGCAACCAGTGCCGACCGCACGGACGAGGGAGACGATCTGCCGGAAACGGTTACCTTCGATCAGATGTCGGAAGAGGAACTGCTCGCCGGTATCGAAGGCCTTGTTCCGCCAGAGAAGAGTGACGATTACTAATCGTTCATTGTCTGGCCCTAAATCGGTTGCTTGCATTAGGATGGCTGCGCCAGTCTCGGACTGGCGCGCCTTTTTTCGTTAAACTCAAGGAATTCTTCCGGCATGATGCGGCAATACGAGCTTGTTGAGCGGGTTCAGAGATACAAGCCCGATGCCAACGAAGCTCTGCTCAACAAGGCCTATGTTTATGCAATGCAAAAGCATGGGCAGCAAAAGCGCGCGAGCGGCGACCCCTATATCTCGCATCCTCTCGAAGTCGCTGCCATCCTGACGGATATGCATCTCGATGAGTCGACGATTGCCGTCGCTCTCCTTCATGACACGATTGAAGATACGACGGCGACACGCGCCGAGATCGACGAACTTTTTGGAGAAGACATAGGTCGGTTGGTGGAGGGTTTGACGAAACTCAAGCGGCTCGACCTCGTGACCAAGAAGGCAAAGCAGGCAGAGAACCTGCGCAAACTTCTGCTGGCAATCTCCGATGACGTTCGCGTGCTGCTGGTAAAGCTTGCCGACCGGCTCCACAACATGCGCACGCTCGAGCATGTGAACCAAGAAAAACGCGCTCGAATCTCCGAAGAAACGATGGATATCTATGCACCGCTTGCGGGTCGCATGGGTATGCAGGATCTTCGCGACGAGATGGAGGATCTGTCCTTCCGTTATCTCAATCCGGAAGCCTACGAGACGGTAACCAACCGGCTTGCAGAGCTTTCTGCGCGGAACGAAGGGCTGATCACGAAGATCGAGGATGAACTGCGCGACCTGCTGGTTGCCAATGGCCTGCTCGATGCGGTTGTGAAGGGGCGGCAAAAGAAGCCTTATTCCGTCTTCCGCAAGATGCAGTCGAAGTCTTTGTCTTTCGAGCAGCTGTCAGACGTCTACGGTTTCCGCATCATCGTCGGTGACATCCCGGCCTGCTACCGTTCGCTCGGTATCGTCCATACGCGCTGGCGCGTCGTGCCGGGCCGGTTCAAGGACTATATTTCAACCCCCAAGCAGAATGATTACCGATCAATCCACACGACGATCATCGGCCCTTCACGCCAACGTATCGAGCTGCAGATCCGCACCAAGCGGATGCACGAGATCGCGGAGTTCGGTATTGCCGCACATGCTCTTTACAAGGACGGAGAAGGCGGTGAAGGCGGCGAGCTTCTGTCCAAGGAGTCCAACGCTTATTCCTGGCTGCGCCATACGATCGAGGCTTTGTCGGAGGGCGACAACCCGGAAGAGTTTCTCGAGCATACCAAGCTTGAATTGTTCCAGGACCAGGTGTTCTGCTTTACGCCCAAGGGTAAGCTGATCGCTTTGCCGCGCGGCGCGACCCCGATCGACTTCGCCTATGCCGTCCACACCAACATCGGCGATACCACCGTCGGCTGCAAGATCAACGGACGCATCATGCCGCTCGTCACCCGTCTCAACAACGGCGACGAGGTAGAGATCATTCGTTCGGGGGTGCAGGTCCCGCCGTCGGCCTGGGAAGAGATCGTCGTCACGGGCAAGGCGCGCGCTGCGATTAGACGCGCGACGCGGATGGCCATTCGCAAGCAGTATGCGGGACTGGGCTACCGCATACTGGAGCGCACCTTTGAGCGGGCCGGGAAGGTTTTCTCTCGCGAAGGCCTGAAGCCGGTTCTCCACCGACTGGGTCAGAAAGACGTAGAGGATGCCATTGCATCTGTTGGGCGCGGCGAGCTGTCATCGCTGGACGTGATGCGCGCCATCTACCCGGACTACAAGGACGAACGCGTCACGGTGAAGCCTTCGACGGACGAGGGCTGGTTCAACGTGCGCAGCGTTTCCGGGATGATGTTTCGTATTCCCGGCCGCTCGGCCGAGGCCGGCGGTCTGGAAGCAGACATGCAAGGGGCAGCACCATTGCCCATTCGCGGCCTGTCCGGCAGCACGCAGGTGCGCTTTGCCCCCAGCGGTGCCGTCCCGGGGGATCGCATCGTCGGCATCATGCAAGACGGCGCGGGCATTACCATCTATCCTATCCAGGCGCCGGCGCTGCAGCGCTTCGACGATCAGCCGGAGCGGTGGATCGACGTGCGCTGGGATCTTGATGATGCCAACAAGTCCCGCTTCGCGGCGCGTGTCATGATCAATGCGCTCAACGAGCCGGGAACGCTTGCGACCGTCGCTCAGACGATCGCGAGGCTCGACATCAACATTCGCAATCTTGACATGGGCCGTGTCGCCACGGATTTCTCCGAGATCGGCTTGGACGTAGAGGTCTGGGACCTACGCCAGCTCAACCAGTTGCTGACGCAGTTGAAGGACCTCGACTGTATCTCGACGGTCAAGCGCGTCTACGATTGACATTTCTGCCTCTTCCTTGAGCGCGATCAAGCTCTGCCATGCTTCCTGAGCAAGGCAGGGGCGCTCCACCGGCTGTGGTCATCCGCCTCTTGAATCCATACATTTGCTGCAGTGCAGTAGAGATCAAGAAGAGGAAGAGCAGAATGTTTGCTCCTGTAAGAAAGTTGGCTCGTGCCCTTCGCGGCCCCAGCATTGAAGACCGTGAGATGGCCTATCTGAACACCGCTGCCGATCGCGTCGACCTGGAATACCGCCAGCGGCAGATCGATCGCGGCATGTTCCGCAAGACGTTCTAAGTCTTTACCAGGCACCCGTCAGCGCTGGACCTTGGCGATATCGCCGCCAGCGGATCTGCGCGGTCCCAGGGCGTGATGTACACCATCGCGCTTGACCTTTGGTCGCCCAATGGTCAATTCAGGGCGCAGTTTTCCATCATGCGCCGGGGCCCTCCCGGGAGGAGGGAACCATGATCATCGGCATGGGAAGCGATCTCATCGACATTCGCCGGATCGAAAAATCGCTGGAGCGTTTCGGCGAGCGCTTCACCCAGCGTTGCTTCACCGAGGTGGAGCAGGCAAAGTCCGACCGCCGGCGCAACCGTGCCGCCTCCTATGCTAAGCGATTTGCCGCAAAGGAGGCCTGTTCCAAGGCGTTGGGGACTGGGCTCGCGCAAGGCGTGTTCTGGAAAGACATGGGCGTGGTCAATCTTCCCGGCGGCAAGCCGACGATGGCCCTGACGGGAGGTGCGGCAACCGTTCTTGCCTCCCTGTTACCGCCTGAACACGAAGCCGTCGTTCATGTGACGATCACCGACGAGTACCCCTATGCGCAGGCTTTCGTCGTCATCGAGGCCCGGCCCGTGACCGATTGAGGCATTGCCGCCGCCCGGGTAAGGGGCTAGACAAAGCCCCACTCGTAGGAATGACGCAAAAGAAAGACGACACGTGTCCGACAAAGCCAGCAAGCAGCAAGACAGCGCCCTTTGGGAAAATATCAAGGTCATCATCCAGGCGCTGCTCCTGGCGATGGTCATCCGCACGGTGCTCTTCCAGCCGTTCACCATTCCGTCCGGCTCGATGATGCCGACGCTCCTGGTGGGCGACTATATCTTCGTCAACAAGTTCTCCTACGGCTATTCGAAATATTCCCTGCCGTTCTCGCCCGACCTGTTCGACGGCCGTATCTTCGGCAGCGAACCTACCCGCGGCGACGTCATCGTCTTTCGTCTGCCGACCGATACCAATGTGGATTACATCAAGCGGCTGATCGGTCTGCCGGGGGACCGGATCCAGGTGACCGATGGTGTGCTTTCCATCAACGGTGAGCCGGTTCCGAAGCAACCCGACGGCACGTTCACATCAGACTACCGGCTCGACCCAGGCGCCGACGTACCGGTTTTCCGCGAAACGCTTGAGAACGGCGTCAGCTTCGACACGCTCGATCAGGTCGAAAATTCCCGCGGTGACAACACGCGTGAATTCATCGTGCCCGACGGCCACTACTTCTTCATGGGCGACAACCGCGACAACTCGCTCGACAGCCGCTTCGACGTTGGCTTCGTGCCCGCCGAGAACCTGATCGGTCGCGCCAGCGTGATCTTCTTCTCTCTTGGCAACGATACGTCCTTCCGCGAATTCTGGAACTGGCCGGCAAACATGCGTTGGGATCGCATGTTCAAGGGTGTCAGCTGAATGGGCGCAAAGACGCTATCGTCGGAGGACCGGTCGAAGCTTGAGACCATTATCGGCTACGAGTTCACCGATAAACAGTGGTTGGACCGGGCGCTCACCCACGCCAGCACTGCGTCGGGCAAGGGACCGAACTACGAGCGCCTTGAGTTTCTAGGGGATCGCGTCCTGGGGCTCTGCGTCGCAGAGCTGCTGTTCAAGACGTTCAAGAACGCAGCCGAAGGCGAGCTTTCGGTGCGCCTGAACCAGCTGGTCAGCGCTGAAACCTGCGCCCAGGTCTCCGATCGGCTTGAACTGCATCTCTTCATCCGGACTGGCGCGGACGTGAAGAAGGTGACCGGGAAACGGATGCTCAACGTCCGGGCCGACGTAGTGGAAAGCTTGATCGCGGCGCTTTATCTGGATGGCGGACTAGAGGCGGCGCGTCGTTTCATTCTCCGGTATTGGGAAGATCGCGCAACCCGCGCCGATGGCGCAAGGCGAGACGCCAAGACGGAGTTGCAGGAATGGGCCCATGCGAAGTTTGCCGTCACGCCCTCCTACAGGGTAGACGATCGCTCCGGTCCGGATCATGATCCTCGCTTCACCGTGACCGTTGAGGTCAAGGGTACTGCGCCAGAAACGGGTGTTGAGCGTTCAAAGCGCGCCGCCGAACAGGTCGCAGCCACAAAACTGCTGGAACGCGAAGGCGTATGGCAAAAGCCGACCGGCGAAAGTTGATTGAGAAGATGACAGAGAACGAGAATATTCCAGGTCAGGAGAACGAGGTCCAGCAGACCCGCTCCGGCTTCGTCGCCCTCATCGGCGCAACCAATGCCGGCAAGTCAACGCTGCTCAACCGGCTGGTGGGAGCCAAGGTCTCGATTGTCAGCCACAAGGTGCAGACAACGCGGGCGATTGTTCGCGGTATCGCGATCCACGACAACGCGCAGATCGTCTTCATGGATACGCCAGGCATTTTCAAGCCGCGTCGCAGGCTCGATCGCGCGATGGTCATGTCGGCCTGGGGCGGCGCCAAGGATGCCGACCTGATCATGCTTCTGATCGATAGCGAGCGAGGGCTGCGCGGCGACGCCGATGCAATCCTGGAAGGCTTGAAGGACGTTCGCCAGCCCAAGATCCTCGTGCTCAACAAGATCGACCGCGTTCAGCATGAAGACCTTCTTCACCTGGCGTCGGCTGCCAATGAGAAGGTCGATTTCGAACAGACTTTCATGATTTCCGCCACCACCGGCTCCGGCTGCGAGGACCTGATGAAGTTCCTGGCGCAACGCCTGCCGGAAGGCCCATGGTATTACCCCGAGGACCAAATCTCGGACCTGCCGATGCGTCAGCTGGCTGCGGAAATCACGCGTGAAAAGCTCTTCCTGCGGCTGCATCAGGAGCTCCCTTACGCTTCCCATGTGGAAACGGAAAAATGGGAGGAGCGCAAGGATGGCTCCGTTCGCATCGAACAGGTCATCTACGTGGAGCGCGATAGCCAGAAGAAGATTGCACTGGGCAAGGGTGGGGAGGCGATAAAAGCGATCTCCACCGCATCACGAAAAGAGATCTCCCAGATCCTGGAGCAACCGGTTCATCTGTTTCTCTTCGTCAAGGTGAGGGAAAACTGGGGAGATGATCCGGAGCGTTTTCGAGAGATGGGACTTGAGTTTCCGAAGGGCTAGCCGAAACCAAGACGCCGACGATATCAAATGCAATTGCCAACCATGCCAGCTTTCACGTAACCGGCTTTCGTTGCAGATGGATCGCAGGCATGGGTCGACTGATCGTTTCGAATGACAATGGCAAGGACACTGTGGACGGGTCCATCGGGATCTACAGCTTTGTCGTCCCCGAGGATCGCGTTTATGGCGACGCTGTCGTCGCCGGCGTTTTCGGACTTGAGCCTCGTCTGCTTGCCGAAGGTGCTCCAATTGCGGATGTCATCCGTCATGTGAAGGATGGCGACCGGCAGCGGCTGGCGAAGGCAATGCACGAAGCCATCGTGTCCGGGAATTTCTACGAGCAAGCGTACACGATCAACCATCCAGATGGGCGGGAGATTTCTGTTTCTGCCGTAGGACGCTGCCTACGAGACGCAGGAGGCCTTCCCTGGATCTACAGCGGGATCCTGACAATCCAAAGTGCAGCAGCGCCCGGTCGCTCCGACGATCTGCTGCACCAGCATTGTCATGCAGCACTCGACATCGCCAGAACGCGCAGCCACTCACTGGCCGCACGTTATCTTTCCTCAGCTCTTTCCGTCCTGACCGGAAGAGATGAACAGTAGCGACAAGCGATCGGTTATTTCTGCCGGTCCATCAGCGCCTTCACCTCAAGATAACGACGCCGGTTTTCGGGCTCCTGTTCATTTTCCGAATAGCAGGCGCTCGAGATGCAGAAACGGGTGAGGTTGAATGGCGGTGTCGCGCTGGTAAACTGGCACTCGATGTCGCTGGTAAAATCCGTCGGCTGAGGATCTTGGCGGGTCGAGTAGGTGAGGCGGGCTCCTGGCGGGTCCAGCTCGGG
>CAYNED010000060.1:0-12252 GCA_964396135.1 uncultured Neorhizobium sp. | reverse complement strand
GTGAGGTGCCGAGCCCTTCGGCATATTTGGGATTATATACCGCCGTCAGATCGAGCCCTTGCAGGGCCTGATCGATGTCTTCGCGACGATGGCCGGTCACGGCAATCAATGGACGCGCCTTTGTCCCGAGCAGCACCTGCGCACTGCGCCGCACGAGCGGCACGCCGTCGAATTCCGCCAGAAGCTTGTGCGGTCCTCCCTCTCCCATGCGCCGAGCCTGGCCGGCCGCAAGCAGCACTGCGCCAACGCGCAAGGCGTCATCTGAGCGAGGCTCCACCTCCCGCGGCTGCGGTCGACTGGCGATCTCCATCAGCAGGCCTCCAACGCCCATGCCGGTGATGTCTCGCGCCGTTGGGCGCTCGCCCGCGAGGATTCGGTTCAGCACCCAGTCGAAGCCGTTTTCTTTGGGCGAGCGGGCACAGCCCGGTGCGCCGATGATCGGAACCTCGCCAATGTGCCCCAGCACCAGAAGGTTGCCCGGATCGACGGGCATCCCGACATGGTCGATCTTCCCGCCGGCCGCCGCAATCGCGAACGGAATGACATCTTGAGGGTCGGCAACGGCAGAGGCTCCGAAGATAACCACAAGATCCGGCCCGTCCCGCATCGTCAGCCGTTGCCGCAGCGCCTCAGCTAGTTGTTCCGCGTCATGAGGGACGCGCACCTCTGCGATGATCTCGCTGCCCGAGGGCACCAGGCGGCGCTGCAGTAGCTTGGCCGTACGGTCCATCACCGAGGCTTTCAGCGACGGCAATTCCGTCGCTATCAACAGCACCCGGTGCGAGCGAAAAGGTTTCAGCGCAAACGGCGCCTTGTTTGTCAGAAGACCGGTAGCCCTCGCCACCGTCCCGCCCGGTACTGCGAGTGGGATGATCTTCACCGTTGCCACCATGTCTCCCGCTTGCACCGCTGCATGGTCGGCGAGTGTCGCGACTGTGATGGCAGGATCGACGCGGTTCAGTTGATCAACAAGCTCCCGCTCGGCCACGAACAGACCACTAACGGCAGCATGGAAGTTCACTCTTCCCGTTGACGCATCCGTTCGGCGAAGGTGGCAGAGGGGGACGCCGGCCGCTATCGCGGCGGCTGCATCATCTTCGAGCACGTCGTCTTCGTCGAGACGCAGAGCGGTAACCCGCTCTAGCCCGTGCGCCCTGATCGCCTCCACGTCGGCCGCGGTAAGAACGACGCCCTTCGCAAGCCGACCGCTCGGCAAACGAAGGCTGTGGGCCAGGACACATCCAACTGCGCTGTCCAGATCCATCGGCCCGAACTGCATCATCGCTCCAAGGGAAGGAGATTGCGCAGACGGTATGCCTGCACGATCTGGGCGAGGATCGCCACGGCAATTTCCTGCGGGGTTGCAGCACCGATATCAAGACCGATAGGCGCCGCTATCCGACCAATTGTCGTTTCATCGAGCCCCTGTTCGGACAGTCGTACGACACGTTTGGCGTGGGTCTTTCGGCTGCCGAGCGCGCCAACATAGAAACAGTTCCCCCGCAGCGCTTCAACCAGCGGAAGGTCATCAATCTTTGGATCATGGGTCACGGCGACGAGCGCGGTATAGGGATCGAGCGGCCGCGAAGCGAGGACATCTTCCGGCCAGTCGGCCACAAGTTCGACCCCTGCGAACCGTTCGGGCGTTGCGAAGGCTGTGCGAGGGTCAATGATCGTGAGGTCATAGCCCGCCACGGGTGCCAGCCGTGCAAGCGCCTGGCTGATATGGACGGCGCCGATCACGATGATCCGCGGCGGCGGAAGATAGACATTGAGGAACAGATGGCGACCTGCGACATCCACCGCGCCGGCTTTGCCTGTACGGAATGCCGCAGTCACGTGATCGCCGAGACTGCCCGCAACTGGCTCCCCTTCCAGGATGACGCGGTTGCCGCCGACGTCCAGATCCGTGACGAGGATTGCGGCCTTGCGACGGTGGCGCGCGGCGTTCAGATCCTGCAGCGAGGAAATATCCATCAGCCGAGCCTTTCCACGTAGACGCGGATCGTCCCGCCGCAGGAGAGACCGACGCGCCAGGCAGTCTCGTCTGCTACGCCGAATTCCAGCATCTTCGGCTGTCCTGTGGCTATCACGTCCTGCGCCTCCGCAATTACGGCACCCTCGACGCAGCCGCCGGATACTGAGCCTTCAAAGTTGCCGTCCGCGTCGATGACGAGGTGGCTACCCGCCGCGCGCGGTGCCGATCCCCATGTCTCTACGACCGTGGCGATCGCCACGGAACGGCCTGCTGAGCACCATTTTTCCGCAATCAGCAGAGGGTCCAGCGGATCAAGATGGCTCATGCAGCAGAACTCCGTAAGAGGATGCGATGCAGATCGCCCTGCGAAGAGGTATGAGCTGAGAGCGCCGAAGCAAGATCTGCTACCGACTGCAGATTATGGACAGCACGCAGTTCGTCCACATGAGGCAGCATCGCGCGGACACCGCGGGCGCGCGGCTGAAACCCTTCGAACCGAAGAAGCGGATTGAGCCAGACCAGGCGCCGACAGGATCGGTGCAGTCGATCCATCTCGCTGCCAAGCTCCTCCACCTCCTCTCGCTCTAGCCCGTCCGTTATCAAGAGAACGATTGCGCCCTGCCCCAGAACTCTTCGACCCCAGAGGCGATTGAATTCAGCCAAGGCAGAGCCGATCCGCGTCCCACCAGACCAGTCAGCCACGGCATCCGAACAGCCCGCGATCGCCTCGTCGGGATCACGGCGGCGCATTTGTCGGGTGACGTTAGTGAGACGGGTTCCGAACAGAAAGGTCTGGACGCGGGTGCGCTTCTCCGTCAACGCATGCACGAAGTGCAGGAAGACCCGGCTGTACTGGCTCATGGACCCGGAGATGTCGGCCAGCACCACGAGCGGTGGCGGTACCCGCCGCCGCTGACGGAACCGTGGGAGGATCAGGTCTCCGCCGCTGCGCATCGCCAAGCGCATCGTTGCGCGTGGATCGATTCCGCCGGGCCTCGCGGCAGGACGCCATCTGCGCGTGACGGTCTCGTCCAGCGGCATGACCAGACGCGAGATTTCTCGGCGCGCCAGCGCCAGTTCCGCCGCGCTCATCTGCGCAAAGTCCAGCCGCTTGAACATCTCACGTTGCGAGGCGGTCAGTCTTGCATCCACGTCGATCTTCGGCGCCTCCGACGTTTCCGATGGTTGACGATCCGCGGTCAGCGCCTCGGCCACCCGATTGTGGCCCGGGGTGGGTTTTTGTCGCTCCCGCTGATCCGGCGCCTTTGGCGACATCAAGGCGATCATCTTGCCGACCAGATCGCGGGAGCGCCAGAACAGGTCGAAGGCTTCGTCGAATACAGGTTGATCCTCATGCCGCTGCAGAAAGACAGCTGACAACGCAGCATGAAACTCGTCGCGGGAGCCGATCCCGATTGCCTCGACGGCAGCGATTGCATCGACATCAGAGCCGGGGCCGGTGCGGATACCCGCACGCCGAAGAACGCGCGAGAAATGTACCAGATTTTCCGCCAGCCGCCCATCACCCTTCGCAGGAGGCAAGACCGGATAGTAAGCGCCGCCTCCACCCATGATCTTACCCGGCCGCCGCCGCTTCGGACTTAACCTCCGACAGCAGGCGCTGCCCCTCGCCTCCTTGCACGCGGGCGATATCATCCTGATATTTGAGGAGAGTTCCCAGTGTGTCGGCAATCGTCTCCGGATCGAGTGCGATGCGATCAAGCTCGGTCAGCGCCATTGCCCAGTCGATGGTCTCCGCCACGCCCGGGTTCTTGAAGAGATCAAGCGTGCGAAGCTTCTGCACATAGGCGACCACCTGCGCAGCCAATCGCTCTTCGCATTGCGGCACCTTGCGGCGAACGATCTCAAGCTCCTGTTGCGCATCCGGATAGTCGACCCAGTGATAGAGACAGCGGCGCTTCAAGGCATCATGGATTTCCCGCGTCCGGTTGGTCGTGATGATGACGATCGGCGGCTCCACAGCCTTGATCGTGCCGAGCTCCGGAATGGTTACCTGGAAGTCGGAAAGCACCTCAAGGAGAAAAGCTTCGAAAGCTTCATCCGTGCGGTCGAGTTCATCGATAAGAAAGACGGGCGTCGCCATGCCCGCTTGCCCCAATGCCTGCAGCACGGGACGGCGGATGAGATGGCGCTCCGCGAAGATATCCGTCTCCAGCCGATCGCGATCCCGAATCCCGCTTGCCTCGAGCAGGCGTATCTCCAGCATCTGCGCCGGGTAGTTCCACTCATAGACGGCAGAGGAAATATCAAGGCCTTCGTAGCACTGCAGGCGAATCAGCGGCCGGCCGAGCGCCTTCGCGAGCGTCTTGGCAATCTCGGTCTTTCCGACGCCGGCCTCTCCTTCGAGAAACAGTGGCCGCTTCATGCGCAGTGCCAGAAACACAACTGTCGCCAGACGCCGGTCCGCCAGATAATCGTGATGCTCGAGGAGCGTCATCGTCTCGTCGATCGAACCGGGAACCGCTGCTGCACCTTCTTCTGCCATGGAACCTCCTTGCTCCAGTCTAGAGCGTGCGGAACTTGCGGTCCAGATAAACGAGCGCCGGGCGCTGTGGCCCGAAATGGAGGCCCACAACCTCACCAAAGAGCACGAAATGGCTTGAGACCGGCTTCACGTCGGTGACGCGGCAGTCGAAGGCAATGCGGGCGTCCGACAAAACAGGCGCGCCCGTCGTGAGGGTCTGCCAGACGCCACCTTCGAAGCGGTCTAACTCAGGGGTGGGACCAAGGCCGGCAAAATCGGCAGCCAGCCCCTCATGGTCTGCCACCAGCGTATTCAACGCAAAGATGCCGCTCTTCAGGAAGATGTCGTTGTTGGGATTACCGCGGTTAAGACATACGAGCAAACTCGGCGGATTGTCGGACACCGAACAGGCGGCGGTAACCGTCACCCCTCGCCTTACGCCCTCATGTTCCGTTGTCACCACCTGAACGTGACCGGCATACCGCGCCATTCCATTTCGATAGGCCACGGGATCGACCTGCTGCTCTTGCGCCAAATGCATCTCCGTAGGACGCCGGTCCTTTGCGTGGATGAAGGATATGGAGAGGCCGATACGGCTTGTCTACCGCCGATCGACATATCGTCTTCATCGAGCCGCAGCCGATTCCCTTTGACGGCTGCGGCAGGCGGGCTAAATGTGAGACAACGAAGAGAGACCTGAGACATGAAGCGTATTTGGCTGCTCGCGACAACCCTCGCCCTCCTTGGGCTCAGCCCATCCGCCGTAGAAGCGGCCACGATCGGCGTCGTTGCACCGAACTCGGGCCCCTACGCGCTTCTGGGGGCGCAAGTGCTGGCGGGAGCCAGGGCTGCTGCCGAGACGACGGGCGATACTCTTGTTGAAATCAATGAGGACTGTGAAGCAGAAGACGCGACGGGTGTCGCCGACCAGTTGGCCGCAGCAAAGGCCGTCGCAGCATTTGGCTTCCTTTGCAGCGAAACATTGACCGCGGCGCTGACGCAGTTGAAGGAGAGCAGCATCCCAGCCATCACCCTCTCCGTCCGTTCCTCCATCCTGATGGAGGACGCCCTTCGTGACGACCTGCCGCTTTTCCGCCTGGCCCCAGCCGAGGGTGACGAGGCCGAGCGGATCAGCGAGGTGATTCTGGATCGGTGGAAGGCGGAGCCGATTGCGCTGATCGAAGACGGTACGATCTACGGTCGCGAACTGGTGAGCTCCGTGCGTGGAACGATCGAGGAAGCGGGTTTGACACCTGTTTTCGTCGACACCTTTCGCCCGGGGCAGGAACAGCAGGTGGCGCTCGTTCGCCGCCTCCAAAAGGCTGGCGTCACCCACGTCTTCATTGGCGGCGACCGGAGCGATGTTTCGGTGATCGCTCGCGACGCCACAGCCGAGAAACTTGCCCTTCAGATCATGGGCGGAGACACGATGCGCGCCACAGATCGGCCGGTGCCGCTACGAGAAGGTGTCATGGCCGTCGCGATGCCTAATTACCTGGCCTTGCCGGAAGCATCTCAGGCGGTGGAAGCCCTGCGCAGCAAGCTCATTGAACCCGAGGGCTACGTCCTTCCAGCCTATGCCGCCGTTCAGATCCTAAACCAGGCCTCCCGCGCTACGCCAACAGTGGCACAGGCGCTGCAGTCACTGCAGTTTGAAACCGTGATCGGCACACTCTCCTTCGGGGAGGATCACGAACTGACGGAAAACCCGCTGCGGCTGCAGGAGTGGCGAGCGGGTGCTTTTTCACCGGTCGCGATCCCCACGGACTAATTGTCCATTGCGGATCCGGGTGATACAGGCGGTCGACAACGCCGGAGAATGATCATCATGACGCTGCCCATCCGTATCGCCCCCTCCATTCTTGCCGCCGACTTCTCCAGGCTTGGTCAGGAAGTAAAGGACGTGACGCAGGCCGGAGCAGATTGGATCCATCTCGATGTGATGGACGGTCACTTCGTGCCCAATATCTCCTATGGACCTGACGTCATAAAGGCCCTTCGTCCCCACACCGATGCGTTCTTCGACTGCCACCTGATGATTGCCCCCGTCGACCCGTATCTGGAAGCCTTTGCCAAGGCGGGCTGCGACGGCATTACGGTTCACGCGGAGGCCGGCCCGCATCTGCACCGGTCCCTGCAGACCATCCGCAACCTTGGCAAGAAGGTTGGCGTCACGCTGAATCCCGCGACACCGCTCTCAGTTATCGAGAACGTGCTGGATGACATCGACCTGATCCTGATCATGAGCGTCAACCCAGGTTTTGGCGGTCAGAAGTTCATTACGGCAATGATTGAGAAGATCCGCGCTGCCAAGGGGCTGATCGGCGCTCGCCCGATTGACCTGGAGGTGGATGGTGGCATCACGGCCGATACGATCGGCGCAGCCACGGCGGCAGGCGCCAATGTCTTCGTAGCGGGCTCGGCCGTTTTCCAGGGCAACAGCGTCGAAAGCTATCGCCAGCGCATCGACATGCTCCGCTCCGCGGCCGCCAAGGCTCAAGCCGCCTGACGTTGAGCTTTCCCGCGCTTCTTGCTAAGGCGGCATCAACTCCCCGTATCTATGGAAGGCTTCGCCCATGATCCCTCGTTACTCGCGGCCAGAAATGGTCTCGATCTGGTCGCCGGAAACCAAGTTCCGCATCTGGTTCGAGATCGAGGCGCATGCCTGCGACGCGCTTGCCGCGATCGGCGTCATTCCAAAGTCCGCAGCAGAAACGATCTGGGAAAAAGGTGGTTCGGCCACTTTCGACGTCGATCGGATCGATGAGATCGAGGCCGTCACAAAGCATGACGTCATCGCCTTTCTTACCCATCTCGCAGAGTTTGTCGGTCCCGACAGCCGCTTCATCCATCAGGGCATGACCTCGTCCGACGTTCTCGATACCTGCTTCAACGTGCAGCTTGTTCGAGCGACCGACCTCCTGCTCGCCGACATGGACAAGCTGCTTGAGGCGCTGAAGCGTCGCGCCTTTGAGCACAAGGATACGGTCACCATCGGCCGCAGCCACGGCATCCATGCCGAGCCCACGACGTTCGGCGTCAAGCTCGCGCAGGCCTATGCCGAGTTCGACCGTAACAAGACCCGTCTCATGGCAGCGCGCGAGGAAATCGCAACCTGCGCCATCTCCGGTGCGGTCGGCACCTTCGCGAATATCGATCCACGGGTCGAGGAGCATGTCGCTGCGTCGATGGGGCTCAAGGCGGAGCCGGTTTCCACCCAAGTTATCCCGCGTGACCGGCATGCCATGTACTTCGCCACGCTTGCCGTCATCGCCTCGTCCATCGAGCGTCTCTCTGTCGAGATCCGCCATCTGCAGCGCACGGAAGTGCTGGAAGCGGAAGAATACTTCTCGCCCGGGCAGAAGGGCTCTTCGGCCATGCCGCACAAGCGAAACCCGGTCCTGACCGAGAACCTGACTGGACTTGCGCGTATGGTGCGGTCCTACGCCTTGCCGGCGATGGAAAACGTCGCGCTCTGGCACGAACGGGACATCTCACACTCCTCCGTCGAGCGCATGATCGGTCCGGATGCCACGGTAACCCTCGACTTTGCGCTGGCGCGGCTCACCACGGTGATCGACAAACTTCTCGTCTATCCCGAGAACATGATGAACAATATGAACAAGTTCCGGGGACTTGTTCATTCACAACGTGTGCTTCTGGCGCTGACCCAGGCAGGCATTTCTCGCGAGGATGCATACCGTCTGGTCCAGCGCAATGCGATGAAGGTTTGGGAGCAAGGGAAGGATTTCCTGGAGGAACTCCTGGCGGACGTGGAAGTCCGTGCCGCGCTTTCCGAGGAGGATCTTCGTGAGAAATTCGACCTTGCCTACCATACCAAACATGTCGACACGATCTTCAACCGGGTCTTCCGCTGATCAAGGCTGACCAGTTCAGAATGGCGCCGCCGGCCTGTCGGCGGCGCTTCGGATGCATGGCTCGTTTGGCACCGCGCACATCCCTAAGAATATCCGGTTGCCGAAAATCACCCTGCTACCGCGTACTTTCCTTGACATCCCGCAGCTGATTTCTCAAATCGCGGGTATGAAAGCATCTGACGCCGATATCCTCATCATCCCTGGCTACACCAACTCAGGCCCCGCTCATTGGCAGTCGCGGTGGGAGGCAAAACTGTCCTCCGCCCGCCGCGTGGAGCAGGCGGAATGGTCAAAGCCGGTGCGTGAGGACTGGGTGGCGAGAATTGCCGAAGAGGTGAACGCCTCGACACGTCCTGTGGTTTTGGTCGCTCACTCCCTGGGTGTGCCATCTACGATCCACGCGGTTCCTTTGTTTCGCAAGAAGGTGGCTGGCGCCTTTTTCGTGGCGCCGCCGGAGGTGGAAAATCCGGCTATCCGGCCGCGCCATCTAATGAGCTTCGGACCTTATCCGCGCGACCCATTGCCGTTCCCGTCGATCACGATTGCCAGCCGAAACGATCCATTCGGCTCCTATGAGCACGCAGATGATATCGCCAGTGCTTGGGGCTCGGCCTTGATCGATGCGGGAGAGGCCGGTCACATCAACACGGAAGCCGGTTTTGGCCCCTGGCCTGAGGGAACGATGGTGTTTGCCCAGTTTCTGGCAAAGCTGCAGCCTTGACCAGCAGATGCGCAAATGAAAAGGCCCGCGTCGGTGACGCGGGCCCTTTGACGTTAAAGCGTCAGCCGTTTATCTCGCCAGTTCAGCCACAGCATCCTGCAGATAAGCAAACATCTTCTGGCGGATCTCTTCGTCAGATACGGAAACGCCAGCGGCATCGAGGTCACCGCGCAGCTTGCGGAAGACGTCCTCGTCGCCAGCTTCCTCGAAATCGGCTTCAACCACTTCAGTGGCATAGGCTTCCGCGTCCCGTCCAAGCAGACCGGCAGCCCAGCGGCCAAGCGACTTGTTGCGGCGAACGAGTGCCTTGAACTTCTGCTCTTCGTCGAGAGCAAATCGGTTTTCAAACGCGCGCTCGCGATCGCTCATGCTGGTCATTTTCGGGTCTCCCGCTTTCGGTAATGGATGCCATCATAAATCAAAACAAAGGCGAAAGTGCAATGCGCTATATCAAGCGCGAAGGGAACGTGTTCCTCGCTTGTGGGTCAGAAATGGCAGTATGAATCCCACTGGAGAGATCGCTAGGAGAAAGCCGCCGTCATTGTGAAATCCGTTCTTTTCCTTTAAGGGACCGCAAAACCTTTATCCACTGCACCCCACGGGCGCCAACAACGAGACATTTCAACATGAACCGTCGCCGCCGTATTTACGAAGGCAAGGCCAAGATCCTGTATGAAGGCCCAGAACCCGGTACACTGATCCAGTTTTTCAAAGACGATGCCACCGCTTTCAACAAGAAGAAGCATGACGTCATCGATGGCAAGGGTGTGCTGAACAACCGGATTTCGGAATACGTCTTCACGCACCTCAACAAGATCGGCATCCCGACACACTTCATCCGCCGCCTCAACATGCGAGAGCAGTTGATCAAGGAGGTCGAGATGATCCCCCTGGAGATCGTCGTGCGCAATGTCGCCGCCGGTTCTCTTTCGACGCGGCTAGGGATCGAGGAAGGGACTGTCCTTCCCCGCTCAATCATCGAATTCTACTATAAATCCGACCAGCTCAGCGACCCGATGGTGTCTGAAGAGCACATCACCGCCTTCGGTTGGGCAAACCCGGCAGAGCTTGATGACATCATGGCGCTTGCCATCCGCGTCAACGACTTCCTGTCCGGCCTGTTCCTCGGCGTCGGCATTCAGTTGGTGGACTTCAAGATCGAGTGCGGCCGCCTCTATGAAGGCGACATGATGCGGATCATCCTCGCCGACGAGATTTCCCCCGACAGCTGCCGCTTGTGGGATATCGAAACCAAGGAGAAGATGGACAAGGACCGATTCCGGCGTGACCTTGGTGGCCTGGTCGAAGCCTATTCGGAGGTTGCCCGCCGGCTGGGCATCATCAACGAGAACGAGCCGATCCGGGGAACCGGACCAGTACTGGTGAAGTAAAGCGATGGGGACTGAAGTGATCAAGGCACGGGTAACGGTGACGTTGAAGAATGGCGTTCTCGATCCGCAGGGAAAGGCGATCGAAGGCGCCCTTTCCAGCCTCGGCTTCGACGGCGTCGGCCATGTCCGGCAGGGAAAGGTCTTTGATCTGGAACTGGAAGGCACCGACAGGGCGAAGGCCGAGTCCGACCTAAAGGCGATGTGCGAGAAGCTGTTGGCCAACACGGTTATTGAGAACTATACTGTCGCCATCGACTGACCGTTGCGGAGCCTCCAATGGCGGAAGTGACGAACGAACTGATGTATGAATCGCTGAAAAAGCTGAACGCTGGGTTCGACAGGGCCGACGCCTCCCTTGCCGAATTATGCGCTGAAACAAACAGCTTGCGTGATTGCGATTCCGCAAGACGTCCATAACATCTACACGACGCTCTCCAGGCACGCACTTCGCTTGGATCGAATCGAGAATCCCCTGGAGCTGCGGGAGCTCCAGGAAGCCCAGTTAAGGTTTGAGCCGCACCCATGAAATCTGCCGTTGTCCAGCTTCCAGGCCTCAATCGTGATCGCGACATGATCGACGCCCTAACCAAGATATCCGGTCACGCGCCCGTCACCGTTTGGCAAACGGAGACGGATATCCCCGATGTCGACCTGATTGTCATTCCGGGCGGCTTCTCCTACGGGGACTATCTGCGCTGCGGCGCGATCGCCGCACGCATGCCGGTCATGAATGCGATCCGCGCCAAGGCCGAACAAGGGGTCAAGGTCCTGGGCGTCTGCAACGGATTTCAGATCCTGGTAGAGGCGGGCCTGCTGCCGGGTGCGTTGATGCGCAATACCTCCTTGCGCTTCGTTTGCAAGGAAGTGATGCTCGAGGTCGTGAATGCCGATACCGACTTCACGCGTGCCTACGGCGAAGGACAAATCATCCGCTGCCCCGTGGCCCACCATGATGGCAACTATTTTGTCGACGATGCCACCCTGGCTGATATGGAAGACAAACGACAGATCGTGTTCCGCTATGCGCAGGGCACCAACCCAAATGGCTCACTCAGCGACATCGCCGGCGTGATCAATGCGCGTGGCAACGTTCTCGGCATGATGCCGCATCCTGAGAACCTCATCGAAGCCGCACATGGCGGGAAAGATGGCCGTGGGATCTTCGCATCCGCTCTCGACGTGATCGCGGCCTGATCGTGTTTCGCGCGCGACGTCCCCGCTGCGGCCAAGAGCAAACAGGAAACTCGACAATGTCCTTTCCAGCCCGCCATGCCGTCGTCCTTGCGGCTGCGGTCGCTCTGTTGTCTGCGTGCCAGTCGGCAAACACCCCTGCCCGTTCGCCGAGCCAGGCTGCCCTGCCGACCATGGAACGTGTTGCCTTGAACGCCAACACGTGCTGGTTTAAATCCGGCGATGCGATGTTTTCGGACTATCGTTTGGCGCCTGAGCTGAACTCTTTCTCTGGACGGCCCCGCATATTGGCTGTGCCACGCAGCAGCCCCGAATCGCGACCCGCGCTTGTCGTGCAGGCGGAAGGCAATCCTGCGAAACTCGATGCTTTCGGCCCTATGATGGCAGGGGCATCCGGTGATCGCATCCGCCGCGATGTCCTCAAATGGTCATCCGGCGGCGCCGGCTGTTGAGTAGTCATGCGCACGTCGTTGTCGAAATGCTACGCACGCTAACTGGTCATGGTGGGCTGTAGGTTTTAAGGTCTGGACAGCGGCGGACGGGGAAGGCGCGACGGGAATTTTCCTGTCGCGCCTTTTGCTTCCTTGCGATAAAGAACCGCCAGACGC
>CAYNED010000059.1:0-12280 GCA_964396135.1 uncultured Neorhizobium sp. | reverse complement strand
CTTGGTCTCTCCGCCGAGCGGGTGAAGAAGGCGGATGAGACGCTCAACGCGCAGAAGAACATTATTGAAACACACCTCAACGACCTGGAGTCGGTCGATGCCTATGAGGCTTCGACGCGCGTCAAGGGGCTCGAGGCGCTGATTGAAACCGCCTACACGCTTACATCCCGCCTGCAACAGTTGAGCCTGATTAACTTCCTTCGCTGAAGAGGGAAGTTCGTGAAAATGAAGGATACATGAATGTACCAGTTTTCATATGCCGAGATCATGGAAGATGGCGTCGCCGACGCCAAGGACCGTGAACGGCAGGCGCTGGACCGGTCGATTGAACTTTTGACTGCCGCGATGAACGAAGGCGCTTATTCGCGCAAGTCGATCGAGGCGGTTTACTACACACGCCGTGTTTGGATTAGCCTGATTGAAGACCTCAAGCAGCCTGAAAACGAACTCGTCGCCGAGCTACGGGCCAATCTCATCTCGATCGCCATCTGGATCTTAAAGGAATGCGAGCGGATCAGGAAGCGGCAGTCCGACAACTACCAGGGCATCATCGACGTCACCACCATCATCAAGGATGGACTTAAATGAAAAGTACGCTGCGCATCTCGCTGAAGTCCGGCGAGCGAATCTTCATCAACGGCGCCGTGCTGCGCGTCGACCGCAAGGTGGCACTGGAATTCCTCAATGATGTGACGTTCCTTCTGGAAAATCATGTCCTGCAGCCTGAGGATGCAACAACGCCGCTTCGGCAGCTGTATTTCATCGCGCAGATGATGCTCATCAATCCAGAAGGCAAGGAGCAGTCGCTGGCGCTGTTCCGCAAGTCGGTAAGCATGCTCCTCAACTGCTTCCAGAACGATGAAATTCTGGCCGAACTGAAGCGGGTGGATGGCATGGTTGCTTCCGGCAGGGCCTTCGATGCGCTGAAGGCAATCCGTGGCCTCTACCCGACTGAAGATCGGATCTTGAACAGCCAGGAAATGACGCCTGCCACCATCGAGCAGATCCGCAAGGAAATCGCACCATGGCGGTAGATCCGGTCACAACAGCCGCCTCCAATCCTTGGGCCAATGCGGCCAAAACGACCAAGGACGCGGAAAAGGCAGGCTTGAACTACGACAGCTTCCTGCAACTCCTTATCGCTCAGATGAAGAACCAGGATCCGACGGATCCAATGGATGCCAGCGAGCAGATGTCACAGCTGGCTTCGTTCTCTCAGGTCGAGCAGACGATCCAGACCAATTCACACCTGCGCAGCATGCTGCAGGCCGAGGCGCTGACGCGAGCCGGCGATCTTGTCGGCAAATATGTCCAGAGCGCCGACGACAAGGTCATGGGCAAGATCAAGGAAGTCGAGGTCTATTCGGATGGCGTCATCGCTATCACGGACAAGAACGAGAAGGTCCTGCTGCAGGCCGGCGTGGTGATCTCCGACGAGGCGATCGTCAAGAAGACGCCTACGGACGAAGCCACCGACGGCTCGACGGGCGGCAGCGACGGCGATACAACAGGCTGACACACCAAGGCCCGAATGATTCGGGTCGGAGCAGGCGACATGAACGAAGCCGACGCCCTGGATATCATGCAGGCGGCGATCTGGACCATTCTCGTGGCATCAGGTCCCGCCGTTCTCACTGCCATGATTGTAGGCGTGGGTATCGCCCTGCTGCAGGCACTGACGCAGGTGCAGGAAATGACCCTCACCTTTGTCCCCAAGATCGTCGCCATCATGGTGGCGATCGGGGTGACGGCGCCCTTCATCGGCGCTCAGATCAATCTCTTTGCCACTCTCGTTTTTTCCAGGGTGCAGTCGGGCTTCTAGCCACCGCAACCCCATCCTCGCGCAAGCTTGCTTCCTTAGGAAGGTGCTGAACTGGCAGATCCTGTCTGCCCCATCTCATGAAGAGACGGATGCACCATGGCGCAACCACCTGCACTCGCAATACCTAAAGTCGCTCCCAACGGGCGAGACATCGGCTTTGCCGCCGGCATCATCGCCATTCTGTGCGTCCTGTTCCTGCCCATACCGACTTTCCTGATCGACATGGGACTGGCATTTTCGATCGCCTTCTCGGTGCTGATCCTGATGGTGTCGCTGTGGATCCAGCGACCTCTGGACTTCTCGTCATTCCCGACCATTCTGCTGATCTCGACGATGGTGCGCCTGTCGCTCAACATCGCAACGACGCGCGTCATTCTTTCAAATGGGGCTCAGGGGCATGATGCAGCGGGCGGCGTCATCGCGGGATTCGCCAGCCTCGTTATGTCAGGTGACTTCGTCATCGGGGTAATTGTCTTCATGATCCTCGTGACGGTGAACTTTATCGTCATCACCAAGGGCGCGACGCGTATTGCGGAAGTCGGCGCGCGCTTCACCCTGGATGCGATCCCCGGAAAACAGATGTCGATCGACGCTGACCTTTCGGCCGGCATGATCGATGAGAAGGAGGCGCAGCGCCGCCGCTCGGAACTGGAGCAGGAAAGCTCCTTCTTCGGGGCCATGGACGGTGCTTCCAAGTTCGTTCGCGGTGATGCGATCGCAGGCCTCATCATCACCGCGATCAATATCTTTGGCGGTATCATCATCGGCTACTTCCGTTACGGCATGGAGATCGGCGAAGCCGCAGATGTCTTCGTCAAGCTTTCTGTTGGTGATGGCATCGTCTCGCAGGTTCCGGCGCTGGTTGTTTCGCTTGCGGCCGGTCTCCTCGTTTCCCGCGGAGGAAGCACAGGTTCTACGGACAAGGCTGTCCTCGACCAGTTGAGTGGCTATCCCCGCGCTTTGTTCATGTCAGCAGGGCTTATGGCCGTTCTTGCCCTCGTGCCGGGTCTCCCGCTGCTCCCATTCCTCGCGCTCGGTACGGTGATGGGCTTCGGCGCCTGGGTTATCCCGCGGCGGCTCGAGGCCGAGAACAAGGTGCGCCGCGAGGACGAAGAGAAGAAGGTCGTCCAGACCAAGGAAGCAGAGAAGGATTCCGTCAAGAGCGCGCTGCGGACAGCGGAAATCGAACTTGCGCTCGGCAAGCAGGTCTCCACGCGTCTCCTCGGCGCGCACCAGGAGCTTGCCTTCCGCGTCGGCAAGATGCGCAAGAAGTTCGCCTCGCAATACGGCTTCGTCGTTCCCGAGATCAAGGTCACGGACGACATCATGATCCAGGAGAAGTCCTACCAGATCCGCGTGCACGGCACGACGATCGCCTCCAACTCGCTGCGGGTAGGGGACGTTCTGGTGGTGACCGGAGCCGGCCGCAAGCCGAGCATTCCGGGTGACGAGATCCGCGAACCGGCCTTCGGCATGCCGGCGGTGTCGATCCTCGAGACGTTTGCCGAGGACCTGAAGCGCGAAGGCTTCCATCCCATCGACAACGTTTCCGTGGTGCTCACCCATCTGTCGGAGGTCATCCGCAACAACCTCCCGCAGTTGCTGTCCTACAAGGACGTCAAGATCCTGATCGACCGGCTTGACCCGGAATACAAGAAACTAGCGGACGAGATTTGCTCGTCGCACATGTCTTACTCCGGGCTGCAGGCAGTGCTGAAGCTTCTGCTTGCGGAGCGGGTCTCCATTCGCAACCTCCACCTCATTCTCGAAGCCGTAGCCGAGCTGGCACCGCATGTGCGTAAGACCGAGCAGATCGTTGAGCACGTCCGTATCCGCATGTCGCAGCAGCTTTGCGGCGACCTGGCTGACAACGGCGTGCTGCGCGTCCTTCGTCTTGGCACCAAGTGGGACATGATCTTCCACCAGGCGCTGAAGCGCGACGCAAAGGGCGAAGTGGTTGAATTCGACATTGATCCGCGCAGTCTTGAAGAGTTCAGCGAGCAGGCAACGAAAGTTATCCGTGAATTCATGGACAGGGGCCTGCCCTTCGTCCTTGTAACCTCGCCCGAAACACGGTCCTATGTGCGCATGATCATCGAGCGGCTGTTCGCCACGCTTCCTGTCCTTTCCCACGTGGAGCTTGCCAAGGGACTCGAGATCAAGATTTTGGGCGCCATCTCCTGATGACCGACCCGTAAGGGATCGTGCTGATGCTTCTCGACCCGCAAGGGACCATTCTCGCGCTGTTTCTGGCGTTCTGCCGTATGGGCGGCTGCATCATGGTGCTGCCGGGCTTTGGCAGCGCCCGCGTGCCGACGAACGTGCGCCTCTTGGTAGCTGTAGCGGTTTCTATCGCGGTACTGCCGCTGCTTTGGGACATGATTTACCCGCGTGCATCGTCACCAGCTCCGCTTTATATCGGGCTCATCGTGAGCGAAACGGCAATCGGCGTCGTCTATGGGATGATCGCCCGTCTTTATACGCTCGGCATGCAGTATGCTGGTGCAATCTTGACGATGTCCATCGGCTTCACCGCGCCAGGCGGCGCAGACGTCATCGAAGACGTCTCGGAAAACCAGCTGACCAACCTCTTGAGCTTCAGCGCACTTCTGATGCTGTTCATGCTGGATTTCCACCACGTCGTGTTCCGCGCCCTGGTCGAATCATATGCAGCGACCCCGCTGGGCGGCGTCATCGATCCGCAAAAAATGCTGATCACGCTGACGGACACGTTGCGCGCGACGACGGATCTGATGCTTCGGATTGCAAGCCCGTTCCTGATCTATGGGTTGATGTTTAATGTCGGGATCGGGCTGATCAACAAGCTCGCGCCACAGATCCCGGTCTTCTTCATCTCGACGCCCTTCTTGATCACTGGTGGTCTTTTCCTCCTGTATCTGTCGATCGCCGCCTTCATCCGCCAATTCGCCGACGGCTTTGCCGCTGTTTTCCTGTCGTTCTGAGGGCGTCATGGCTGAAATCGATCGATCTAAAAAGCTGAAGAGATTGGTGGCGGTTCAACGGCATCTGGAAAAGATGGCAGAAAGCGAACTCGCAGCAACAACGCGCCATCGCGCGGAGGTCGCCCGGTCAATGGAGGAGGTGATTCACGCGATCGGCTCCATGGAGCCGGTGCATCGACAGTTCTCGCAGCATTATGCGGAGCGCTTTGGGCGGCTGACAATCAAGGAACAGCAGCTCGAGAGCGTGCAGCAGATCCAGGAGAACAAGGTTCTCAAGGAACGGACCAAGGCAGACCGTCTGCAGGAGCACATGAAGGACGCCCGGGATCTTGAGGATCGGGAAGCCGCCGATCAGGCAATTTACGATCTTCTGGAGATAACGCTGTCCGCGCCAGCCTCCAGCAAGCTTCGGACGTCATAGTCCTTCCCACGGTATGACCGGGCGCCTGGCCGGCGAAGCGGGACATACAACCAATTCAAAATGTTGCTGTGGCGCTGCAGTCGGTTCGGCTCGCCGTGCCGCAGCCATGGCGGAAGGATAATGACGTGGCGATCTCTCCCCCCAGCGACCTTGTTCTCGACGTTGTGCGGGCTGCGGACCCGACTGAGGTTCAGGCGGCGCAGGCGAAGCTGAAGGCGAATAAGGCAGCCTTCGCGGCAAACAGCCTTGCGGAGGCGGGTGCAGGCTTCGGTGCCGCATTGGACATCGTTTCCCAACCGGCGACCAAGGCCGGTCTCGGCAATCCCGCACCCAGCAAGCAGATGGCGGAAATGCCGGACGAGTACCGCAAGTTTGAAGCGAGTATCCTGCAGAACTTCATCGGGTCCATGCTGCCGAGCGACAGCGAGCAGGTCTACGGCAAAGGCTCCGCCGGTGAGTTCTGGAAAAGCATGATGGCCGAGCAGATTGCCGAAGGCATGTCGAAGACGGGCGGGGTTGGCATTGCAGAGCAGATGTATTCGCAGGCCCTGGCCAGAAGCGAGGGCAAGGTTGTCAATGCGGCCACGGATGAGGACGACCGCAGCCAGGCGATGAGGCTGGTGACAGATTTCGAACGCCAGGTTCTCGGGCTTTCGGAAGCCAAGCAGAGTGAGGCCTGAGATGAATACCAATGGGGCAGGAAACATGGAAGTCGCAACGCAAGACCACCGCATCAAGACTGTGCTCGGGCGGCTTGAAATGATCGTCGATAACGAGAACCAGAGGATCGGAACCGACCCCCAGTTCGACCTCAAGGTATCCAATGCCCACAAGAGCCGCTGCCTCTATGAACTCACCATGCTGTTTCGCAGCACGGATCCCGATGAGCTTGCAGGCGCTCACATTCCCCAGATGCACGCGCTGAAAGAGAAGCTTGCGCTGAACGCTCGGCGTGTTGAAGCCCACCTCCATGCGGTGCGCGCTGTGGCCGACATCCTCAAGAACGCTGCCCGGGATGCGGACGGTGACGGCACCTACACCCAGGAACAATTTCTCTACAGCGATAACTGATGCTGAAGCTTCTCCTCACCGGACTTTGGGTCTGCCTCGTCACGCTCGCCGCGGTCTATTTCTCCGTGCAGATGTCGATCCCGACGCCTGTCGACGAGGAAGCCGCCAAGAAAGAAGCGCTTCAGCTTGTGCGGGGAGAATCGCTGACAATCCCGGTGATCTCCAACGGCGTGATCACCGGCTACTTCCTTGGCCGCTTTTCCTTCACGATGGATAAAGAAAAGATCAAGGGCATCGAGCTGCCGCTCACCGAGTACACCACCGACCAGTTGTTTACGCTGCTGGTGGGAGAAAAGATGATCGACCTGGGCAATCCAGGTGCTTTCGATCTTGAAACCTTCCGCACGCGCATCAAGGACGACATGAACCGGCGCCTTGGAGAAGGTGTCGTTGCCGAAGTCCTGGTCGAGCAATTGGACTTCCTGTCCAAGGAAGACATTCGCACCAATGTTGCGCGCGAAGGAAAGCGACCGGTCCAGCCGACGAAGATCGTTGAAGGCGCCGTTGTGGAAGAACCTGTCGCAGCAGCCGGGCACTGATCATCTGCCAGAGTTGCGTGCGGAGCAAACAGCCAAATGAGGCGCCACCCTTGCATTTGGTTGCGGAGCGAAGCTAAGGCATAGCCTTGACCTGCTTGAAGGCAAATATCAGCTTCAGTTCGAATAAGGGGATATGACGTGGCGCGCATCATCGATGGGAAGCAGGCGGCAGCATCGATTATCGAGACGGTCAGCAGCGCCGCAGCAACGCTTGAACAAGAGACCGGGATCAAGCCTGGACTTGCAGTCGTCATCGTCGGCAACGACCCCGCCAGCCATGCTTATGTCAATTCCAAGAGCAGGATGGCAAAGCAGTGTGGGTTCAATTCCATCCAGCACAGTCTTCCGGAGGAAACGACCCAGGAGGATCTTGAACGTCTTGTCGCTGAGCTCAATTCCGATACGGCCATCCATGGTATTCTGGTGCAACTGCCGCTGCCGCGCCATCTGAACGCCGAGCCTGTTATTCAGTCGATTGCTCCGGAGAAGGACGTCGACGGGCTGAATGTGGTCAACGCAGGCAAACTTGCGACCGGCGATCTTGCCAGCGGCCTCATTTCCTGCACGCCCGCCGGCGCCCTTATCCTCATCAACAGGATTCACGGATCCGACTTGTCAGGTCTGAACGCAGTCGTCATTGGCCGTTCGAACCTGTTTGGCAAGCCAATGGGGCTTCTGCTTCTTGCCAGCAATGCGACCGTCACCATGGCCCATTCGCGCAGCAAGGACTTGCCCGGCATCTGCCGCGGCGCTGACATTCTGGTTGCAGCGGTCGGGCGTCCGCACATGGTGAAGGCCGAGTGGGTGAAGCCCGGAGCGACGGTTATAGACGTGGGCATCAACCGCGTTCCTGCGCCCGAAAAGGGTGAGGACAAAACGAAGATCACAGGTGATGTCGCCTACGACGAATGTGCTGCCGTCGCAGGAGCAATCACGCCGGTGCCCGGCGGCGTCGGGCCGATGACCATCGCGATGCTGATGGCAAACACCGTGGTGGCGGCACATCGCGTTGCCGGCCGCCCCGGGCCCAAATTCTGATCCCTAACCCGAGCTTCTTTGGAATGGCACCGGCTGGTGAGTGTTCCTGCGCTCCGATCCAGCCGCCCATCCAGCCTCCTCTGAAAGGCAGATCAGCCCTTCTCGACTGCTCTTGACTCCCTGTGGAAGAAGAACACCTTACTGAAGATCAAGAAGCCGGCGCTCCTCTGCATGGACGTTCGCCGGAAGAAGATTTCGGGGTAGGAAACTAGGGAGAAGTGGAGATGAAGAGAGCACTCTTGATGGGCGCGGCGATCGCCGCTCTGATCGCGGGCAATGCCGGAGCGCAGGAGCTAAAATTCGCCCCAGGCGAAGAGTCGCGCTTCAACTGGCAGAGCTATGAGGATTTCAAGGCAGCCCACGGTGATCTGCAGGGACAAAGCCTGACGCTGTTTGGTCCCTGGCGCGGCGAGGACGAGATCCTCTTCAACAGCGTTCTAGCGTATTTCAATGCCGCGACCGGTGTCGATGGCCGCTACTCTTCCTCTGAAAATTACGAGCAGCAGATCGTCATCGACACGCAGGCCGGGTCTCCACCGAACATCGCGATTATTCCGCAGCCGGGTCTTCTCACTGACCTCGCCGCAAAAGGCTTTCTGACGCCGCTCGGCGAAGAGACGGCAAACTGGGTGAAAGAGAACTACGGTGCTGGCGAAAGCTGGATCGGATACGGCACCTACAAGGGTCAGGATGGCGCCGAGGCTTATTATGCCTTCCCCTACAAGGCGGACCTTAAGTCCCTCGTCTGGTACGTACCGGAAAATTTCGAAGAGGCTGGTTACGAAGTTCCAGAAACGATGGAGGACCTGATCAAGCTCAGCGACCAGATCGTCGAGGATGGTGGCGTTCCATGGTGCATCGGCCTTGGTTCCGGCGGTGCAACCGGCTGGCCAGCCACCGACTGGGTGGAAGACATGATGCTGCGGACGCAGCCGGCAGAGACCTATGACAAGTGGGTGTCCAACGAGATCAAGTTCGACGATCCCGCAGTTGTCGAAGCAATTGAAGAGTTCGGCAAGATTGCCAAGAACGACGAGTATGTCAGCGGCGGTGTTGCGGCAGTTGCCTCGACCGATTTCCGCGACAGCCCGAAGGGACTCTTCGACATCCCGCCGAAGTGCTATCTTCACCACCAGGCCTCCTTTATTCCCTCGTTCTTCCCGGAAGGAACAGAGCTCGGGACGGATGCGGACTTCTTCTACATGCCGACCTACGCCTCCAAGCCAGAGCTCGGCACACCGGTTCTTGGCGCAGGCACGCTGATCGCCATCACAAAGGATTCACCGGCTGCGCAGGCCTTTATCGAGTTTCTGAAGACTCCTATCGCACATGAGGTCTGGATGGCGCAGACGGCATTCCTGACGCCATACAAGAGTGTGAACCTTGAGGCTTACGCAAACGATCAGCTCAAGCGCCAGGGTGAAATCCTGACCACAGCCACGACCTTCCGCTTCGATGCGTCTGACCTGATGCCTGGCAAGATCGGCGCAGGGGCCTTCTGGACCGGCATGATCGACTATGTCGGCGGCAAGGATGCCAAGACTGTCGCGACTGACATCCAGAATGCATGGGACGGCCTGAACTAACTGTCAAAACAGGGTCGCTCGCGTCCGTGGGCGACCCTGCAGGACAGACTCGGAATAGAATCGACCTCACAAGGGGCTGAGGAGGGGACGGGATGGCATATCAGATGGTGTCGGCCATGGGGGTGGTCATCGCCGGCGTGTTCGCCTGCGCATTGTACTACTGGCTGTCGGACAAGCTTCTGCAACTCGTCTTCCCCGTTTCGGAGGGCAATGTTCAAGCAGCATCCCGCAACCTGAACCGCAGGAGCCTTGTGCGCCCCTGGCTCTTCCTCGGGCCCGCGCTGATCCTGCTGGGCGTATACCTCGTCTACCCGGTCGTCGCGACCTTCATTCTCTCCTTCTATGACCGTTCAGGAGTCACCTTCGTCGGCCTTGCCAACTATCGATGGGCTTACTTCGACGCAGCATTTCGGCAGGCGATCTTCAACAATATCCTCTGGCTGGCCGTCGTTCCGGCGACCTGCACCTTCTTCGGATTGGTCATCGCTGTCCTGACGGATCGCATCTGGTGGGGCAACATCGCCAAGAGCATGGTCTTCATGCCGATGGCCATTTCATTTGTCGGTGCTTCGGTCATCTGGAAGTTCATCTACGAATACCGCGGCGGCAATGAAACGCAGATCGGACTACTCAACGCGGTTGTTCAGTTCTTCGGCGGCGACCCGCAGGTCTGGATCGCGCTGCCCTTCTGGAACAATTTTTTCCTGATGGCCATCCTGATCTGGATCCAGACGGGCTTCGCCATGGTGATCCTGTCTGCGGCGCTTCGCGGTATCCCGGAAGAAACAATCGAAGCAGCGGTGATAGACGGCGCCAATGGCTGGCAGATCTTCTGGAAGATCATGGTGCCGCAGATCTGGGGAACGATCGCCGTGGTCTGGACCACCATTACCATCCTCGTCCTCAAGGTTTTCGACATCGTGCTGACGATGACCAACGGCCAGTGGAACACTATGGTGCTCGCCAACCTGATGTTCGACTGGATGTTCCGCGGTGGCGGTGATTCTGGGCGAAGTGCCGTGATCGCCCTTGTTCTCATGGCGGCGGTGACCCCCATCATGATCTGGAATATCCGCCAAGCAAATCGCGAAACGGGAGGAAACTGACATGGCGTCGATGTCGATGGGACTGCGGCGCGTCGGTCTGCCGCGTTTGTTTCTCCACCTTTCCGTCTTGCTGATCGTCATCCTGTGGCTGATCCCGACGATTGGGATCTTCGTGACCTCGATCCGTGACCGGGAGCAGATTACGACCTCCGGCTGGTGGACGGCGTTTTCAAGCTCCACGCAAACGCAAGCCGCCCGCCTCGCGGACCCTTCGGCGGCGCGCCAGGAAGGTTCCGCCTATGTCATCACGGGATCCGTGTTCGGCGAGAGTGGCGGCGGCACGGTGCGTTACTTCGGCACAAGGGTTGCTGATCCGGCAGAGTTCGAAGCCGGAGAAACGGCCGATATTGGCGACGGCGAGACCCTCGTCGTCAACGAGGACGGCTCCTACATCCATTCCAGCACCGTGCCCTTTGACGGCGAGCGCGGTCGCCGGGTCTATCTCGCGGTTGCCACGCCCCCTGTCTTCACGACGGAAAACTATGAGACGGTCCTCACATCGCAGGGCATCGGCCAGGCCTTCGTCAACTCGCTGACGGTTGCCATTCCATCGACAATCATACCGATCCTCATCTCAGCCTTTGCAGCCTATGCACTGTCCTGGATGGAGTTTCCTGGCCGCGCCTGGCTGATTGCGCTGGTTGTCGGATTGATCGTGGTGCCGCTGCAGATGTCGCTGATCCCGCTTCTGCGCCTTTACAACGACGTCGGTTCCTTCTTCGGCGTGCCGTCGCGAAGCTATGTCGGGATATGGCTGGCTCACGCGGCCTTCGGCATGCCGCTCGCGATCTACCTGCTGCGGAACTACATCGCGGGGCTGCCGAAGGAGATCATCGAGTCCGCCCGTGTGGATGGTGCCAGCGATTTTGAGATCTTCATGAAGATCGTGCTGCCGCTCTCCTTCCCCGCTCTGGCATCCTTTGCGATCTTCCAGTTCCTTTGGACGTGGAACGATCTCCTGGTGGCAATGGTGTTCCTGGGTACGAGCCGGGATGAGCTGGTTTTGACCGGTGCTCTCAATGCTCTTCTAGGATCCATGGGCGGCAAGTGGGAAATCCTGACGGCCTCCGCCTTCATCACCATTATCGTGCCGGTTCTGGTGTTTTTTGCACTCCAGCGATATCTGGTTCGCGGCCTTTTGGCGGGATCAGTCAAGGGCGGCTGAATAGCTTTTACTTATAGGATTTTGAATGACCATTGTGGCAGGAAGCTCCGTGGCACCGGACAAGGACTGGTGGCGCGGGGCCGTTATTTATCAGATTTATCCGCGCTCATTCCAGGACTCCAACGGCGATGGCATTGGCGACCTGAAGGGCATCACTGCGCGTCTGCCGCATGTCGCCGCACTTGGTGCGGACGCTATCTGGATCTCCCCCTTCTTTCCCTCGCCGATGAGGGATTTCGGCTACGACGTCTCGAACTACACGGACGTCGACCCAATGTTCGGGACACTTTCTGATTTCGACGGTCTGATCCATGAGGCGCATCGTTTGGGCCTGAAGGTCATGATCGATCTGGTGATGTCCCATAGTTCGGATCAGCACGCCTGGTTCATCGAGAGCCGGTCGAGCCGCGTCAATCCCAAAGCCGACTGGTATGTCTGGGCCGACCCCAAGCCTGATGGGACGCCGCCGAACAATTGGCTGTCGATCTTCGGTGGGTCTGCCTGGCACTGGGACCCGACGCGCATGCAGTATTACATGCACAACTTCCTTACCTCGCAGCCGGATCTCA
>CAYNED010000058.1:0-12303 GCA_964396135.1 uncultured Neorhizobium sp. | reverse complement strand
ACACCATGGTCTGCTATGCGATGAAGGCCAACTCCCACCAGGCTGTCCTAAAGACGCTAGGCCGCCTTGGCGCCGGTGTTGATGTCGTTTCGGGGGGCGAATTGCGCCGCGCCCTAGCCGCCGGCATCCCCGCAAGCCGCATCATGTTCTCCGGCGTCGGCAAGACCGCTGCCGAAATGGACCTCGCGCTCGACGCCGGCATCTACTGCTTCAACGTCGAATCGGAGCCGGAACTTGAGGTTCTGAACCAACGCGCACAGCGGATGGGAAAGAGGGCGCATGTCTCTTTCCGTATCAATCCCGACGTCGATGCCCGGACTCATGCGAAAATCTCAACGGGCAAGAAGGAAAACAAGTTCGGCATCTCCTACGAACGTGCGCGTGCCGTTTATGCGCATGCGGCGCAGCTGCCGGGGATAGAAGTGACCGGCATCGACATGCATATCGGCAGCCAGATCACGGAGTTGCAGCCTTTTGAGGACGCGTTCAGGCTTCTGCGCGAACTGGTGGACAGCCTGCGTGGCGACGGGCACCGGATCGACCATGTCGATATCGGCGGGGGGCTTGGCATTCCCTACAAGGACGATAACAATCCGCCGCCGCTTCCCGATGCCTATGCAGACACGGTCAAGCGTCAGTTGCGCTCGCTCGACTGCAAGATCGTGACCGAGCCCGGTCGACTGATCGTCGGCAATGCCGGCATTCTCGTCACCGAAGTCATCTACGTGAAAGACGGCGGAGAAAAAGCCTTCGTGATTGTCGACGGCGCCATGAACGACCTCATTCGCCCAACGCTCTACGACGCCTACCACGAGATCCGGCCGGTTGTGGCTCCGCCCGCGGATGCGCCTCGCATCAAGGGTGATATTGTTGGTCCAGTCTGCGAAACAGGGGATTACCTGGCGCTCGACCGGGAGATGGCCGCGCCGAATCCAGGTGACCTGATCGCCATCGGTTCAGCAGGCGCCTATGGTGCGGTCCAGGCCGGCACCTATAACTCGCGCCTTCTCGTGCCAGAGGTTCTGGTCCGGGGCAGCGAGTTTCATGTCATCCGTCCGCGTGGCAGTTATGAAGACCTGATCGGGCTGGACTCAGTGCCGGGCTGGCTCTCCTGAACGGTTAGCGGACCTGTTCACTTTTGCTCGACCGCCACCAAAAAGGGCGGGCAATCAGGCGCCCACCCTCGTCTTCGCCACAAAGGCTGTTATCTTGAGCCTGTGGTCGGCTGCGTGCGGCGCGACCCTATTCGCGCCGCCACAGGAGACGGGCCGCATGAGCAACACCCACAAAGGCGCCTTCGACGGCCTTCCAGCGCTTGCCCGGCGCGTGGCGGTGAAGCGGTCCCTGGCAAGGCTGGTGCTCTTCGTAGAACGGCTCCTGCCGCGCCTTTTGCCTCCCCTTGCAGTGGTTGCTCTCTTCCTCTCCGCGGCATGGCTCGGTGTCTTCCGGACCCAGATTGATGCCCTGCGATGGACGCTAGCCGGCTTCTTTGCCCTTGGCTTTCTCTGTGCCTTGGTGCCGCTGGCGCGGACCCGCTGGCCCCGCTCGGACGAGGCAGATCGTCTACTCGAGGAGCGCAATCTTCTGGAACACCAGCCGGTTGCCGTCCAGGAAGACGAGCCGGCCTTCGATACGCCCTTTGCCCGGGCGTTGTGGAAGGAACACCAGGTTCGCATGGCGGAGCGCATCGCCGCTCTTGATGCCGGCATGCCGCGTCCCGATATCGCCCGCCATGATCGTTTTGCGCTGCGAGCCATCCCTGCTCTGCTTCTCGTTGCCGCTTTCGGCTTTTCCTTCTCCAATGGGGCTGGACGCATTTCCGACGTGTTCCGGGCGCCGACGGCGCCCCTGAGCATCAATCCGGATCTTCGGATCGATGCCTGGTTGACGCCACCCTCTTATACGGGCCGTGCGCCCCTTTTCCTGACCGGCGGAGAAGCAAGCAGCAGCAGCCGGATTTCCGTTCCCCAGCACTCGGAGCTCACAGTGCGCGTGACGGGAGGCGAAGGCCAGGAGGCGGTCCTCTTTGCGGCAAACGCCTCGGATCCGGCACCCCTGATAAGCGAGGAAGCTGCAGCGAGACAGGCCGCTTCGGCAGAGGCCGGGGGACCGGAGGAGGCAGGGGGTCGACCGTCCGGTTCCGACGGCCAGCCTTTGCCGCCGCGTACCTACCTCATGAAGGTTGCTGAGGGCGGGCAACTCTCGGTCAACGGCCAGAGCTGGACCTTTGACGTCGTTCCCGATCGCGCGCCGGAAATTGCCTTCAAGGGACAACCGAAGCGCGCCGTCAACGGCGCACTGGAGATCGGCTTCATCGGGAAGGACGACTACGGTATTCGCGAAGCGCACGCGATCATCGAGCCTGTGAGAACGCAGGACCCTGAGGCCACCCCGCTTTACCCGCTGCCGGAGTTCAAGCTCGACATTCCGCGCCGCAACCCGCGCGAACCGGAGGGGCTGACAAGCCGGAACCTGACAGAGCACCCGCTTGCCGGCAAGCGCGTACGCATTACCTTGGTTGCGACCGATGACGCCGGCCAGACAGGCCAAAGCCCGCCGCACGAGATGGTGCTGCCAGCCCGGCCTTTCGCTGAGCCCCTGGCTGCAGCCGTTGCCGAGCAACGTCAGATCTTCTCGCTCGATACCCGTCAGATGCCGCGCGCCATCGAGCTCAATGAGGTGCTCGCCCTGCGACCCGACGAGACGATCCCGAACCTGTCCCACTTTCTGCTGATCCGGTCTGCGCTTGGACGGATGGAGCTTGCCAGGGGCGAGGAACAGCTGAAGGAAACGGCTGACTATCTTTGGGAGATTGCGCTCGGCATCGAAGATGGCGACCTTTCTGCCGCCGAAAAGCGCCTGCGTGATGCGCAGAACGCCCTGAACGACGCCCTGGAGAACAACGCCAGCGACGAAGAGATTGCTCGTCTGATGCAGGAACTGCGCGAAGCCATGCAGGAGTTCATGACAGAGCTTGCACAGCGGATGCAAAACAGCCCGCGCATGGAGCAGAACATGCAGGCGCAGAACGTTATCCGCCAGCGCGACCTGCAGAACATGATGGATCAGATCGAAAACCTGGCCCGTTCGGGAAATCGTGACGCCGCTCAGCAGATGCTATCGGAACTGCAGCGGATGATGAACAACCTTCAGGCGGGACGGATGCCGCAGGGTCAGCAAGGGCAGCAGCAACAGCAAAACAGCCAGATGCGCGAGCAGATCGACAAGCTCGGCGAAATCATGCAGGAACAGCAGCGGCTGATGGATGAGACCTTCCAGCTCGACCAGGCGCTTCGTGACCGCATGCAGCGAGGTGATCCCGGCCAAGAAAGTGAGCAGCCCTACGACCAGGGGCAACAAGGTCAGCCGCAACAAGGACAGCAAGGCTCGCCGACGGACCAGATGACCGCCGAGCAATTGCGCGAGGCGCTGAAGAACCTTCGGGCGCAGCAGGAGGGCCTCGGTGAGAAATTGCAGCAACTGCAGCAGGGCCTGAAGGATCTCGGGATGGAACCGGGCGAAGGTTTCGGCGAGGCTGAGCGCGAGATGGGCAATGCGGGAGAAGCGCTTGGAGAGGGTCAGGGGGACCAGGCTGTCGAGGGACAAGGCAATGCCCTAAATGCCCTCCGCCAGGGGGCCCAGAACATGATGCAGCAAATGATGCAGGCCATGCAGCAGGGTCAGGGCCAAGGGCGTGGGGAAGGCCCAGGAGAGGTCTCTCAAGGCAACCAGAACGGTCGCGACCCGCTGGGGCGTCCGCGTGCGACGACGGGCCCAGACTTTGGTGATCAAGTGAAAGTCCCCGACGAGATCGACGTTCAGCGGGCCCGCGAAATTCTGGAAGCGATCCGCGAGCGGCTGGGCAACGCTCTCTCAGGAGAGGCTGAGCGTCGCTACCTGGAGCGGCTACTTCAGAGCCGCTAGACTGGAATTCAAGCGGCCCAGGACCGTTCACCGGCAAGCGCGCGCGCAACGGCGCGGCGAATATCGGGCAACGAAAAAGGCTTCTGTACGACGTCCACGATCTTGGCAGCGAGGTCGTCGGCGCGCTCCCGCTGTTCAGCGTATCCGGTCATCAGCAGGATCTTCATGTCCGGATGACGCTCGGCTGCCTGATGCGCCAGTTCTATCCCGTCCATCACCGGCATGCGGATATCGGAAAGAAGAAGATCGAATTTGTCTTCAGCCAGTTTCTCGAGCCCTTCGGCGCCATCGCCGGCTTCATGAGTTTCGTGACCATCGAGACGAAGGGCGCGCGCGACGAAGATGCGAAGGGCGCTCTCATCCTCGGTTATCAGGATCTTTGCCATGACCGTCGCTTTCTCCCTTTGTGTTTCACATGGGGAGCAAATCAACAGAGTTTCCTTGTCGAGGGGTAAACAGAACGACTGCTGCGGACAAGCATGGTTAAGGAATTGCCCGCGGGTGCGACTTGCTAGCTCTCCCCCAGCGCATCTCCCGTGACCACCCCGACAAAGGGCAGTTCGCGGAAGGCATAGGCAACGTCCATGCCATAGCCCACGACGAAGTAGTCAGGGCATTCAAAGCCAACGTAATCGGCCTCCAGTTTTTCCTGACGCTTGACGCTCTTGTCGAGCAGCACCGCGATCGTGACGTTGCGGGCGCCACGCTCGTAGAGGAGTTCCTTGGCGAACTTGAGCGTTCTTCCCGATTCCAGGATGTCATCAATCAGCAGGACGTCGCGATCCTTCACGTCGCTATCGATATCCTTCACGATCCGCACGCCCTGCGAGACAGTGCCGGCACCGTAGCTGGAAAGGGTGATGAATTCGACCTCCGGAGCAAGCCCGACATCGTGCAGGGCGCGCAAGAGATCGGCGGCGAAGATGAAGGAACCCTTCAGGATAGCGATGACGAGCAGGTCTTTTGTCGGTCCACCCGCAATCTCGGCAGCAATCGCACGATTGCGCTCTGCGATCACATCAGCGGTATAGAGCGGTTCAATGATCTTGCCGCGGACGATGGGCATGGGGTTCTCCTGGCTATCGCGAAAGGCCGCCGATAGCATAGTCAGGAGCGGGAAGCACCCTCGCTTGCAAACGAAAGCTTCAGTTCCGGCGTTTTTCCACCAGGGTGCGGGATCCTTGCGGAAAAGCCGTGGCTGTGCCGGCCCTGGATCTCGACAACAGGTGGCGCGATGACTGCCGTCGACAGCAGCGTCCCTTCCCGGACGAATTCGGCCTTGATCGACGGGAGCGGGAGGTTCGCCATTCCGCGGTTCTCAATGATACCGTTGACCAGGAGCACCTGCATGCCGTTTGCATCTTGCGGCGTGAGAGTGACATGGGTGAAGTCGAGCGTGGTGATGTTGCCGGGTTGATGACCCTGCCCGACGAAAAGCGAGAAGCCGCCAGTCAGCCCAAACACCAGCAGAAAGACAAGCGCGACGGCTGCCGAGAACATGTCTGCCGGCAGCCGCGAGAGACCCTGTTCCAGTCGCTGCAGGAAGGATGATGACGAGGGGATGAAGGCGATGGCCTCTGCGGCCCAGTGTCTGCTGCGCCGGTTGTCATTCGTGAAGCGCTTCTCCGCGCCGGCTCCCGAACGGAGGGTCACGAAGTTTGCGTCTGTGACGCTTCCGCCCGCACGATGGATGCGCCGCACATGTTTCGCGGCAGGTTCGGGTGGCAGAATGTCGACTACGGCCATCTGTCTCTCCTTTTCAGCAGGAGCTGCGCATCAATGCTTGATCGTCACCTTCTCTCGGACGGGGAAGAACTGGCATTGAATCGAATCTTACCCAGTCGTAAATTCGAATGGTTAATGCTTCGCCAATGCGGCCTCTAAAACGACCTATTCCCATGGCGGTTGCCGCATGTGCAGTCGGACGGAAGTGGTGGCTGCATGAACATCAGGATACGGAATTCCTTTGATTCATTTCGAGAATGTCGGCCTACGCTATGGGATGGGCCCGGAGATCCTCCGGGACATGACCTTCGACATCCCGAAGAGATCCTTCCAGTTCCTGACCGGACCTTCGGGCGCAGGCAAGACGACGCTGCTGCGATTGCTGTTCATGTCGCTCCAGCCGACCCGCGGGCTGATCCGCATGTTTGGCCGCGATCTGTCGCAGATCCCGCGCGGCGAATTGCCCATGCTTCGCCGTCGGGTGGGGATCGTTTTCCAGGATTTCCGGCTTCTGGATCACCTCACGACCTATGAGAATGTTGCTCTGCCGCTGCGAGTGCGCGGGAAGGACGAAGGCAGCTACCGCAACGACGTGATCGAACTGCTCAAATGGGTGGGTCTCGGTGAAAGGATCAACGTCCTTCCGGCCGTGCTGTCAGGTGGCGAGAAGCAGCGTGCCGCCATCGCACGCGCCCTGATGGACCGGCCGGAGATCCTTCTCGCAGACGAGCCGACAGGCAATGTCGACCCGCCTATGGCACAGCGACTTCTCAACCTTTTTCTGGAGCTGAACCGGCTGGGAACCGCCGTTGTGATCGCCACACATGATCTTGCCTTGATGGATAAGGTCGATGCGCGGCGCATGATCCTGACAGAAGGGCGGCTCGATATCTATGAATGAGATGACGCGCCCCACCCCACCTCACACAGCAGCACCCCGCCGTGCGCCGATGCGGGTGCGTCCGACCGCGCCAATCTTGCCGCCCTCTAACATCCAAGGCAATGCGTTGATCGTGGTGATCGCCATCATGGCGTTTTTGGCGTGCCTGACTTTGGGCGCCGTAACCATGGTCAGGGCAACCGCGGCCGGTTGGCAGAGCCAGATTTCCCGGGAAATAACGATCCAGATCAAGCCTGTTGAGGGCCTGGACATGGAGGCGGCTCTTCTGAAGGCAAAGGACCTGGCGTTGCGCTTCGTTGGCACGAAGGAAGGGACCATCATGGACGACGCCGCAACCGCGCGTCTCCTGGAGCCATGGCTGGGAACGGGGCTCGACCTGGACGAACTACCGGTACCGCGGCTTGTGATCATCACCGTCGATGAACAGAACCCGCCAGACTTCGCTGCAATGCGCGACCTCCTGTCAAAGGAAATCCCCCAGGCGTTTCTCGATGACCACCGCACCTGGGTCGACCGCCTCGTGTCGATGGCGAGCACCACGGTCATGATCGGAACCGGTGTACTGGTTCTCGTCTTCACCGCGATGGTGCTGACGGTCATCTTTGCTACGCGCGGCGTGATCTCCGGCAACCGCCACATCGTCGAGGTGCTGCACTTTGTCGGCGCAGAAAGTGCGTTCGTCGCGAGGGAATTCCAGAAGCACTTCCTGAAGATCAGCTTGAAAGGGTCGGCGGCGGGCAGTGCCGTTGCGGCAAGTCTCTTTGCGCTGTTGAGCGTGTGGCAGGCAAGCGCCCGCGCCACACCGGAAAGCGATCAGGCGACGGCGCTCTTCGGCAGCTTCTCGCTGGGCCTTGCCGGCTATCTCGGGATCTTCGCGACCATGATCGTCATCGCGCTTCTGACGACTCTGACGGCGCGGCTGACCGTCATGCGGACAATCGACGAGATCGACCTTATCCGCTCCGACCCGGGGAGGTCCGATGGCCTGCCCGCATCCTGACCCGCTACGGCATGACAAACCACAAAGACCTATTCTCCGCCATGAACTCGGTCTAAGCACTGATTCATGAGCACGACTCGTTCTACAAAAGAGGACAGACCGCACCAGGCTTCGTCGTCAGGAAGCGTGTCAGGTCAGCTTTTCTCGCGCCGTAGCCGGCTGCGGCGCACGGTGCGTTGGCTCCTCACCGTCGTCTTCCTCCTTATCGCGGCTGCTTTCGGCGGGTTTCTGTGGTTTGCTGATTCCGTTGCATCGCTCAGAGCGCCGGATTCGGTCAAAGCCGACGCTATCGTTGTCCTCACTGGCGGCTATCAGCGTATCGACCAGGCGATGGGGTTATTGCGCGATGGTGCCGGCCAGAGACTTCTTGTCTCAGGGGCACACCCCTCGACCACACCGAGCCAGATCCGCAAGATGACGCAGACGCCGTCCGACCTTTTCTCCTGCTGCGTCGATATCGGCTATGACGCGCTCGACACGACCGGCAATGCCTTAGAAATCACCCGCTGGATCCACGACAATGGCTTCCACGTCGTGCTGGTTGTGACCAACAACTACCATATGCCGCGCAGCCTGCATGAGTTGCGGCGCGTCGACCCGGTGACGGATTACATTCCCTACCCTGTCGTCAATTCCGATCTGACCCGCCGAGCCTGGTTCATCGAGCCTGACGTCCTGCGCACCATGGTTTCGGAATATGTGAAGGTGGTGGCAGCCAACCTACGCGACTGGACGGGGCTTGCCCGCGCGACAGGATTGAGGACGAGTGAATCTGCAGACGCGAAAGCAACGCGCTGAACAAGCACGAGCCCTGAAAAGCCGCCCTTTCGCTGGTCTGCGATCTCGTGTAGGCAGCCTGGACCCACGAGGAAGTCACGCATGCTGATGGTCCGTTCCATCCTCTTCAATCTGGCGTTCTATGCCAACCTGATCATCCAGATGGTCGTTCTGACCCCTGTCTATTTTCTCCTGCCCCGCAAGAAGGCCTTTGCCATCCCCAAGAACTGGGCGCGGTCGAACCATTGGCTGATGGAAAAGATCGTCGGCACGACATTCGAGATTGAGGGACTGGAGAACATCCCCGAAGGGGGCTGCATCTTTGCGCCGAAGCATCAGTCCTTCTGGGACACTTACGCTCTCCTGCCCTGGCAGAAGGACCCGGTTTACATCTTGAAGCGCGAGCTGACCTGGATCCCTCTGTTCGGCTGGTACGTGATGAAGCAGCGGATGATCCCGGTGGACCGTGGCGCGCGCGGCAAAGTCATGGTAGCCGTGATGCAACGGACCAAGCAGGAAATGGCGGATGGTCGCCAGTTGATCATCTACCCGGAAGGCACTCGAAGGCCGGCAGGGGCCGAGCCGGCATACCGATATGGGATCGCCCGCATCTACCGCGACGTCCAGGTCCCGGTCGTGCCGATCGCGATGCATCCCGGGCTGTTCTGGCCCCGGCGCCGCTCGGTTCGTTTTCCTGGCCACTTCAAGGTTCGCATCCTGCCGCCGATCATGCCGGGCCTTGATCCCGACGAGTTCTTCCAGACACTGATTACGACGCTGGAGAAGGCAAGTGACGATCTCTTGATTGAAACCGTCGAAGCGAACCCGCATCTGCGCCTGCCGCCCACGGCGATCAAGCGGCTGGCGGAGCTGCGCGCCGAAGCCGTCTAAGGTCCCGTCACCAAGCGCTCGACACCTTCAAGCCAATGATCACGGATGCCCATCTGCCGCAGATGCGCCACCGTGTTGGTCACATAAACGGCGTTGGGGCCTGACTTGCCGGCTGCAGCACGGACAATGTCGGCCGCCTCGACCACCGGCAGAGCGCCCGCGTACTGGCGATGAGCCCTGTCCACGACGTAGCCGACCGCCCGCACTGACCGGCGATCGACAAGCGAAATGGGAAGCGTTCTCTCCTTGTAGACATGCGTCACCAGTTCCCTTGCCCGCAGGTAATCGAGAACATCGCTCTTGTCCTCCTCGGCAACACGGAACGCCATCCCCCGGCAGGATCCGCCCCGGTCAAGACCCAGAACCAGCCCCGGCCGCTCCGGCGTACCGCGATGAACTTGAGATCGGACACACAGGGAGCGGCGATAACCGAACACGTGGGCCTCAGCCTTCTCCAGATAAGGAAAGCCCGGGTTCCACATCAGCGACCCGTAGCCAAACACCCAAAATTCGTCCATATCCGGCGCCATGCGTTCCCGTCAGCGTGCCTCGCGCTGTTCCTGGCGACAATTGGGAGATCATCATGGCAGCGTCAAGCCGAACCAGCGTCAGCCGCAAGATTTGGTTTCTCGCCGCCGCGATCGTGCTGACGGTTGGGCTCTACACCGGCGGGTGGTTCTATGCAGCTTCGGCGCTGAAGGAAAAGACGCTTGCGCTGCTTGGCAGTCGAGAGGCGAGCGGCATCACCGTCAAATGTGAGGATGCCAATTATCGCGGTTACCCCTTCCGGATCGGCCTGTTCTGCTCCAGCATTGCGCTTGACGATCGTGACAACGGGATTTCGGCGACCGTCGGTGCTTTGCGGTCCGCCGCACAGGTGTACGACCCTGGTCATATCGTCTGGGAAGTCGATGGGCCGGCGCAGGTTCGTACGAGCCACGGCCTGACCGTTTCGAGCGAATGGGAAAGCCTGCAATCAAGCCTTGTCGCCAAAGATCGTGGTGTTGAGCGTTCCTCCACCGTTATCCGCCAGGGGACGACCAGCATCGTCTCGACCGCCGTCGGCGGGTCTTTCAACATTGGCGCTGAGCAAACCGAACTTCACCTGCGCCAGAATGGCGGGGATCTGGACGTGGCCCTGACGCTCGACCAACTGCGCACCACTGGCGAAGGACTGCCGGAACTTCTGCCGGCAATGGCCGCGAAGGCCGACGTCACCCTTCTGGGTCGAGGGGGGATTATCGATGGCACTGACCCGAACGGCATTGCCCTCTATGGCACCGAGGGTGAGATGCGCTCTCTGTCTGCTGATCTCGGCGAAGGACGCACAATCAGCGTAAGCGGCCCGTTTTCGATAGACAATGACGGCTATCTTTCCGGCCGGCTGAAGCTGAAGGTGGACCAGATCGACGCATGGCGGAACAGTCTTGCTGAGGCCTTTCCGGATACCGCGCCCGTGCTTCAGACGGTGGCCGGAATGCTTTCGGCGCTGAACGGCGGCGGCCAAAACGCCTCGCTCGATCTCACCGTCAATCGGGGGAAAGTCTTTGCCGGAGGCTTTATCCCGATCGGCGAGATTCCGCCGATCTAGGCCTACTTCTTGTCCAGCGCGTGGCGCCCGAAATCCGGAACGTCCACATCCTGACCGGCTTCGATGATGGAGCGGCGTACGGCGCGGGTTCGGGTGAAGAGTTCAAACAGCTTATCGCCTTCACCCCAGCGGATCGCACGCTGCAGATAGGCGAGGTCTTCCGAGAAACGTGCCAGCATCTCCAGGATCGCATCCTTGTTGTGCAGGCAGACATCGCGCCACATCGTCGGATCGGACGCGGCAAGACGGGTAAAATCCCGAAAGCCGGAAGCGGAGTACTTGATGACTTCCGACTCCGTCACCGCTTCCAGGTCGTCAGCCGTTCCGACAATATTATAGGCGATGATATGCGGCAGGTGCGAAACGATCGCGAGCACTTTATCATGATGCTGCGGGTCCATCTCGTCGATGCGCGAGCCAAGCGCCGTCCAGAAGGACTTCAACCTTTCAAGTGCCTGCGGATCTGTATCGGGCAATGGGGTGAAGATGCACCAGCGCCCCTGGAAGAGGCCAGCGAAACCTGCGTCCGGCCCGGACTTCTCGGTCCCGGCTAGCGGGTGACCGGGAATGAAGTGAACGCCCTGCGGCATATGCGGGGCCATCTGCGCAATCACGGAAGCCTTGGTCGAGCCGACGTCGGTCACGATCGCACCAGGCTTAAGGCTCGAGGCGATCTGCTTGGCCACTTCTTCGGAGGCACCCACCGGAACAGAAACAACGACCAGATCCGCGTCCCTCACCGCGTCTGCTGCCGACGCAACATAGGAGGTGCCCAGTTGCAGTTCCTCGGAGCGACGAAGCGTTTCGGTGCTGCGCGTGGAAACGATCACCTCTTTCGCCAGGCCCAACGCCTTAACGTCACGTGCGATGGACGAACCTATGAGCCCGATCCCAATCAGCGCGATCCGGTCAAACAGGATCTGCGTCATGCGCCCCTTCCCATGAACTCGCCAAGCGCTTCTATCACGCCACGGTTTGCCTCCTCCGTGCCGACGCTCATCCGCAGCGCGTTGGGGAAGCCATAGCCCTTCACGGCGCGTAGAATGTAGCCACGGCTGGTGAGAAACGCGTCTGCATCCTCCGCCCGCTTACCGTCGACCTCTGGGAAGTGGATGAGCAGGAAGTTCGTGACCGATGGAGTGACCCTCAATCCCAGGGACTCGAACGCGTGCGTCAGCTTGTCGAGCCACATGTTGTTGTGCTCGACAGCGGTCTCGATGAAGGCCTGGTCGCGCACTGCGGCAGCACCTGCAGCGATGGCCGGTGCATTCATGTTGAACGGGCCACGGACCCGGTTGAGCGCATCGATGATTGCGGCTGGCGCGTACATCCAGCCGATGCGCAACGCAGCCAACCCGTAGGCCTTCGAAAATGTGCGGGTCATCACGACGTTGCGGTTGCCGGAGACGAGCTCCAGCCCCGTTTCATAGTCATTTCGACGCACATACTCGGCATAGGCTGCATCGAGCACCAGGACGACGTTCTTCGGCAGGC